>JACQVW010000565.1 GCA_016209535.1 Planctomycetota bacterium
AAACACACGTTTGGGCCCCATTTGTCGTCACACTTAAAAACGGAGAGCCAACTCTCGAGGAGGGGCCCATGACCACCCGGCAGACCTCGCGGCGTCCGGCGGCAGGCACGGCAGGCATCGTGCTCGGCATCGCGCTCGGCGTCCTCTCGCCGAGCGATCCTGCTCAGGCCATCACGATCCACGTGAGCCCCTCGGGGAGCGACGCGGCGAGCGGCCGGAGCCCCGAGGAGGCCGTCGCCTCGCTTCGAGGCGCTCGGGACGTGGTGCGGCGGCTCCGGAAGGAGCGCGAGCTCTCCGAGCCCGTCCTCATCGTCGTCGCCGGCGGAGAGTACCGCCTGACCGAGCCGCTCGTCCTCGGGCCCGAGGACTCCGGCACGGCCGACAGCCCCACGGTCTTCGAGGCCGCGCCGGGCTCGAGGCCAGTCTTCACGGCGGGCCGGCGGATCGCGGGCCTCGAGGCGCGCCCCGGCGGGATCTGGGCGGCGCACTTGCCCGAGGCCGCCGCCGGGAAGTGGACCTTCGAGCAGCTCTGGGTCAACGGCCGCAGGGCCGTCCGGGCGCGATCGCCGGACAAGCTCTACTTCTACGTCCGCGACGCGGTCGATTCCCTCCCCGACCCCGCCGGCGGCCCGGCGCGCGACGTGCGCGGGAGGGCCTTCCGGGCGCGACCCGCCGACATCGAGGCCCTGCGCCGCGTGCCGGCGGAACACCTCCGCGACGTGACGGTCGTCCTCTACCACTCCTGGGAGACGAGCCGCCACCGCCTGGCCTCCGTCGAGGGCGACGCCGTCGTCCTCACGGGCCCCGCGTCCTGGGGCTTCAACCACTGGGGTCCGAGCCAGCGCTACCACCTCGAGGGCCTCCGCGACGCCCTGGACGCTCCGGGGGAGTGGCACCTCGACCGGGACGGAACGCTCCTGTACCGCCCCCTTCCCGGCGAGGAGATCGGGACGGCCGAGGTCATCGCGCCGGCGGGGCCCGAGGCCTTCGTGCGGATCGAGGGGAGGCCCGAGGAGGGCCGCCTCGTCGAGCGCGTGACGTTCCGGGGGCTCCGTTTCCTCCACGGCCAGTACGTGCTGCCCGAGGCTGGCCACGCCGACGGGCAGGCGGAGGTGACCATCCCCGCCGCGATCCTGGCCGACGGAGCGCGGGAGGTCGCCATCGAGGACTGCGAGGTCGCGCACGCCGGGATCTACGCAGTCTGGCTCCGCCGGGGCTGCCGCGACTGTCGCGTCGTGCGCTCCTACCTCCACGACCTCGGCGCCGGAGGCGTCAAGATCGGCGAGGGCTGGGGCTCGGACCTCTCGAGCCCCGCCGTCCAGACGGGAGGGATCGCCGTGGAGAACTGCATCGTCCGCTCGGCCGGCCGGATCCACCACGGGGCCATCGGCGTGTGGATCGGCCACAGCGGCGGGAACCGCGTGGTCCACAACGACATCTCCGACCTCTTCTACACGGGAGTCTCCGTCGGCTGGACCTGGGGCTACGCGCCGGCGATCTCCAAGGGGAACCGCGTCGACCACAATCGGATCCACCACCTTGGCTGGGGCGTCCTGAGCGACATGGGCGGCGTCTACACGCTGGGGGACTCGACGGGCACCACGGTCAACGGCAACGTGATCCACGACGTCTGGTCCTACGACCACTACGGGCGCGGCGGGTGGGGCCTCTACAACGACGAGGGCACGGCGAACATCGTCATGGAGGACAACGTCGTCCACGACGTGAAGACGGGGACCTACCACCAGCACTACGGCAAGGAGAACCGGATCCGGAACAACGTCCTCGCCTTCAGCGCCGACGGACAGCTCCAGCGCTCGCGCGTGGAGGAGCACGTCTCGTTCACCTTCGAGGGCAACATCGTCTACTGGGACCGGGGCCCCCTCTACGCTGCCGGGAGCTGGAGGGACGGCAACGTGAGGTCCATGAGGAACCTCTACTGGAACGCCTCGGGCGACCCCGTGAGGTTCCACGAGTCCACGCTCGAGGAGTGGCAGGCGAAGGGGAAGGAGGCCGGCTCGGTGGTCGCGGACCCGCTCTTCGCCGACGCCGGGCGCCGCGACTTCAGGCTGAAGCCCGGCTCGCCGGCCCTCGCGCTCGGCTTCCGGGAGATCGACCCGTCGAAGGCGGGGGTGTACGGGGACGAGGCCTGGGTGAGGCTCGCCCGCTCGGTCGAGTACCCGCCCGTCGAGCTCGCGCCCCCGCCGCCGCCGGCCCCGCCCCTGGAGCTGCGGGAGGACTTCGAGCTCCTCGCGGTCGGCGCTCGCCCGGCCCGCGCTCAGGTCCACGTGGAGGGGAAGGGCGACTCGATCGCCGTCACGGACCGGACCGCGGCGGGCGGGAAGCACAGCCTCGCCTTCACGGACGCTCCCGGCCTCCAGCACGCCTTCAATCCGCACATCGTCTACTCCCCGGGCCACCGCCGCGGGCGCACGGAGTGCCGGTTCGACCTCCGGATCGAGCCCGGGGCGGTCCTCTACCACGAGTGGAGGAGCTGGGACGTCGAGCCCTACCGCGTGGGCCCGAGCCTCTGGGACCAGGACGGGAAGCTCCTCGTCGCGGGGAAGGCCATCGCCGAGCTTCCCGCGGGCGCCTGGCTCGGGGTGGAGGTCTCCGCCAAGGTCGGGGAGGACGCGGACGGCTCCTGGACGCTGCGCTTGACCCTCCCCGGCGGCGCGCCGAGGGCCTTCGAGGGCCTGCGCGCCGGGAGCCCCGACTTCCGGAACCTCACGTGGCTCGGCTGGTCGAGCAACGCCACGGCAAAGGCGGAGTTCTTGCTGGACAACCTGGAGCTGGAGACGGACGGGGAGTGAGCGCGCTCGACGTCTCGTTGAGACTCGACGGGACCGCCTCGGCCCGGTAAACTCCGGTCGTCATGGGAACGATCCTTGACATCCCCGAGGTGCGCCGGCGGATCTCCCGGCTGTCGGTGGATGAGTACCACCGGCTTGACGAGCGCAACGAGAACGGGCGGCGCACCGAGCTGATCCGAGGCATAGTCATCGAGAAGATATCGAAGTCCCCTCTGCACCGCACGATCGCCGCCCTCCTGTACAAGCAGTTGCTGGCTCAGCTAACCGCGGGTTGTTCCGTGTGGAAGGAGGAGCCGCTCACGCTGGCCGACTCGGAGCCGGAGCCCGACATCGCCGTGACGCACGGCCGGGAGAGCGACTTCGCCAAGGCGCACCCAACCACGGCCGAGCTCGTCGCGGAAGTCTCCGTCTCCAGTCCTGCGCTCGATCGCGAGAACGCTTCGCTCTATGCCGAGGCAGGGGTCAAGGAGTACTGGATCGTCCTCGGCCTTGAGCAGAAGGTGGAGGTGTACCGGCGTCCCGAGAACGGGCGCTACCAGGAGCAGAGCCTGTTCGGTCTCGGTGAGACGATCGAGTGCGGCAGTCTGGCGGGCGTGCGGATCCGGATCGCCGGCCTTTTCGTGTGATCCAGCGGGCGGCCGGCCCGGGCGCGCTCACCAGCCGATGAAGCTCGTCCGCGTCATCGTCGGCGATCTCGGCGGCGGGCTGCCGGGACGCGCCGGGAAGCACGGGCCTACGCTTCCCGCCGGTAGAGCGCGATCCCGGTCGTGGCCTGCTCCTCGAGCACCGCGGCCAGGGAAAACCCCTGGGCGCGGAGCGCCGCCTCCATGCCCTCGCGCGCGACGAGCCACTTGTGCCACTCGACCACGATCCGATCGACGCGCCGGAGGAAGTCCCCCTCCGAGCG
>JACQVW010000566.1 GCA_016209535.1 Planctomycetota bacterium
ACCGGATCCTCACGGGCCAGGCCCCCTATCCCGAGAGCGACATCGCCGCGGCGCTCGCCCGCGCCCGCCGCGGCGACGTGACGCCGCCGTCCGTGGCAGCGCCGGACCGCTCGATCCCCGGGGAGCTCGAGCGGATCTGCCGGAAAGCCCTCGCGGCGCGGCCCGAGGACCGATACGGGAGCGCTCGCGAGATGCACGACGCGCTCCAGGCCTTCGTCGAGGGCACCCACGACGCGGAGCGGCGGGAGCGCGAGGCGGCGAGGCTCCTCGAGGAGGCCTCGCGGCTGCGGGATGCGCTGGGCGAGGCCGAGCGGCGCGCCGCGGAGCTCAAGGCCGGGGTCGAGGCGGAGCGTGCGAGGCTGCCGGACCACGCTCCGGAGGAGGCCAAGGGCGCCCTCTGGCGCTTCCTCTCCGAGGCGAAGGCTGCGAGCGATCGGTCGGAGCATGCCTTCTCGAGCGCGGCGGCAGCCTACCGGGCGGTCCTCCGCGTCGACCCCGACCACCGCGCGGCGCGCTCCGCCCTCGCCGGGCTCCACGCGGCGCGCAGGACGGCGGCCGAGGAGCGCGGGGACCTGGACGGCGCCAGGCTCCACGAGGGGCTCGCGCGCCAGCACGGCGCGGGCTCGGGCCTCGTCGAGCTGCGCGAGGAGGGGCTCCTCCGCCTCGAGAGCGACCCGCCGGGCGCCGAGGTCCTCCTCTCGCGGTACGTCGAGCGCGGCCTCCTCCTCGAGGCTGGGGAGCCGGTGCGCCTCGGGGCGACGCCGCTGGAGAGGCCGCTCCCGCGCGGCTCCTACGTCGCGACCCTCCGGGGGCCCGGGCTGCACGAGGCGCGCTACCCCTTCGTCATCGACCGGCGGCCCGAGCACCGCGCGGCGGTCCGGCTCCACCCGGAGGGCTCGATCCCGCCGGGGTTCGTGCAGGTGCCGGCAGGCGAGTCCATCCTCGGCGGCGACACGGACCTCTTCAGCGCCTTGCCTCGCGAGCGGCGGGTCTTGCCCGAGATCTTCGCGGCCGGGCTGCCCGTCACCCTCGGCGAGTACTGCGCGTTCCTGGACGAGCGCTGTGCGGCCCAGCCGCCGGGCTCGGCGCTCGGAGACCTCCTCCCCTCCTTCGGCAAGGAGGAGTACGCTGCCCGCGGGCCCGATGGGCGCTTCGCGCCCGCGCCCCGACTCGACCCGCGCATGCCCGTCATGGGCATCCCGCTCGAGGCCATGGACGCGTACTGCGGGTGGATCGGGCGGAGGCTCGGGAGATCCGTGCGGCTCCTCGACGAGCGCGAGTGGGAGCGCTGCGCCCGGGGCGCCGACGGCCGGCTCTATCCGTGGGTGAACGGCTTCGACTGGGCCTTCGCGAAGGGCGGCCGGTCGCGCGAGGGCGACCCCTTCCTCGAGCCCGTGGGCAGCTTCCCTCGCGACGTCTCGTCCTTCGGCGTCCGGGACATGGCGGGCTCCATCCGCGAGGCCTGCCTCGGCAGCGACCGCGACCGCGACCACGACCACGACGGCTACGGGCCCTGCCGCGGCGGCTCCTGGTTCAACCCCTACCCCTTCGTCTTCCGCGCCGACGCGCGCACGACGTACGCCCCGAAGCGCAGGGCCACGGACATCGGCTTCCGCGTCGGCTACCGCCTGGAGGAACCCTCGTGAGACCGCACCTCGCTCGACGTACGTCCTTCACGCCATCGGTCCTCGCGCTCGTCGCCTCCTGGGCCCCGGCGCTCGAGGCCCAGAGCACCTCCTTCCGCCGCGGCGACGCGAACCTCGACGGCCGGATCACCCTTGCCGACGCCGGGTACCTGCTCAACGCGCTCTTCTTCCGCGGCCCGAGGCCCGCCTGCGACGACGCGGCCGACTTCGACGACGACGGCGCGCTCGCGGCCAAGGACCTGGACTTCCTCATGGACTGGCTCTTCCCGCTCGCGCCGGGGGTGCCCGACCCGCCGCCGCCCTTCGGCGCGGCCGGCAAGGACTCCACGGCGGACCCGATCGGCTGCCTGGACGGGACCGTGAAGCCGCCCGCTCCGCCGGACCCGGGCTTGAAGGTCGCGCTCGAGGTGCCGGCGGCCGTCGAGCGCGGGCAGAAGGGCGTGGAGGTCTTCGTCGAGGCCACGCTGGACGGGCCCATCTAGGGCTTCTCGGTGGCGTACCTCGTGGAGAAGCAGTCCGTGGAGGTGGCGGCGATCGACCTCATGGGCACGGATTTCCACCAGGATCTGCGGCAGAAGTTCGAGGCCTCCACGTACTTCCGCAGCGCTGTCATCCGCGACCTCGACGGGCCCCGAGACCTTCTCGTCGCGGGCGCGCTCCTCGTCCGATCCGTGGGCGGGAGGCTCGAGAGGATCACCGTTCCGGCCCGCCGGCAGGCGTCGGTCGGCGCGAGGCTCCTGAGGCTCCTCCTCGAGGTGAAGGACACCGCGCCGCTCGGGGAGAGGACGATCCTCGAGGCCGCCCCGATCTCCCCGAGCCTCGTCGGGACGATCCAGGAGGTCGTCGAGGAGGGGCGCTCGGGCCTTCCGGGCTCTTCGGCCCCTGGCTCGACGAGCATCCAGGACCCCGGCAAGATCTTCATCTTCCGGGCCGACTCGAACCACGACGCCGTGGTGGACATCGGGGACCCGGTCCACTCCCTCAACTTCCTCTTCCAGGGCGGCCCCGCGCCCCCCTGCATGGACGCGGCCGACGCGAACGACGACGGCCTGGTGGACATCGCGGACCCGATCTTCACCTTGAGCTTCCTCTTCCTGGGAGGCAGCGCGCCGCCGGCGCCGGGCGCGGCGTGCGGGTTCGACCTGACGGTGGATGGGCTGGCCTGCGGGGTGGGGTGCTTCTGAGGGGCGCCTCCCGGACTCGCCGGTTGCCGGGCCCGACGATTGGTATTACTTTATGTAGTACCCAATGCACCACCCATCGGAGGGAGCTATGCCAAAGATCAAGATCACTGTGTCCATCGATCAGAGGCTCAACGCCCTGATCGGCCGTGAGGTCCGGCGGCTCCGCATGAACCGGAGTCGACTTGTCGAGGAGGCCATCCGACTCTGGCAGCGGGCGCAACGGGACGCGGAGCTCAAGGAGGGGTACTTGGCGATGGCGAACGAGGACTCCGAGACCGCCGAGTCGAACCTCGGCGCGGGCCTCGAGGCGATCTCGTGATCCCTTGCCGCCGCGGCGAGGTCTGGCTCGTCAACTTCAATCCGGGCCGCGGGAGCGAGCAGCGCGGGATCCGCCCCGCGCTCGTCCTGCAGAACGACATCGGGAACCAGCATGCCGCGACGACCATCGTGGCCGCGATCACGACCACCCTGAAGAGGTTCCCTGTCACGGTGCTCCTGGACGTCCTGGAGGGCGGGCTGAGAGCCGCCTCCATGGTGAACCTTGCGCAGATCCTGACCATCGACAGGGTAAGGCTCAAGAAGAGGCTCGGGGTCCTCGGCCCCGACAGGCTGGAGGAGGTGGATCGAGCTCTCAGGGTAAGCCTCGCCCTGGAGAGTTGACCGGGGCCACGGCGCGGGAGGGTCCGGCTCGCGGGCGAAGCCGACCCGAG
>JACQVW010000562.1 GCA_016209535.1 Planctomycetota bacterium
CTCGAGGTCCTCCTCGAGATCGCCGGCCGGCGTCGACCCCGTGTAGCGCCCCTTGAGCTTCCCCGTCTGGCGCAGGCGCAGGAGGAATCGGCGCTCTCTGGAAGTCCTGGAGCGGGCGCTCGAAGACCGCCTTCGCCGCGTCTCCTACTGTGACCGCGCCGCGAGTTGCCAGGCCGGATCGAGAAAGCGTTGGAGACTGTCAGAACGCGAACGGGCCCTCGCGCGCGATCTCCTCGACCTTCTTGCGGCCGGAGGGCACCTCGATCTCGCGGAGCTCAGAAGGAAGGCGTGCCGGGTCGCCGGGCCGGCCGATCGCGATCATGGCCTCGATGTCGAAGTCGTCCGCGACCTTGAGGGTCTGTCGCGCCTTGGCGCGATCGAACCCGGCCATGCCGTGCACGACGAGGCCCATGGCCGCGCCCTGCAGGGCCAGGTTCTCGAAGGCGGCGCCGGCGTCGAAGGTGTGGACAGGGTTGGGCTTCCCGTTACGCGAGAAGACCTTGTGCGAGAGGACGACGACGAGGACGGCCGCGTTGTGGCACCAGACCCGGTTGCCCTCCACGAGGAGGTCGAAGAAGCTCTGCCAGTGCTCGGTGTCGCGGTGCGCGTAGAGGAAGCGCCATTCCTGCTCATTGTAGGTCGAGGGCGCCCACCGCGCGGCCTCGAAGAGCGTCGAGAGCTCGCGCGCGCTCAGCGCCTCGCCGCTCATGGCGCGCGGCGACCACCGGTCGATGAAAATCGTCTCGATGGGCCAGTCGGGCTTACGGTGCTGGCGGGGATCCGGGCGGTTGATCATGGTGGTACTCCAGTTCGTCGCGGCGAAAGACGCCGGTGTCTCATGGCGTCCGTATCTCATTCACGTCCGCTGCTCCCGGTTCGTTCAGGTGATGCGCCAGGATGGCGGAGGTGTCGAGGACGTGGGTGATCACAGGGTGGACCGGCGGTCCTCTTCCTGGCGAACGCGTTCGTCCACAAGCTCTGACACGGGATCAGCGCCAGGCTTGAGGTGCTTTCGCCCGGCCCCCATCAAGCTGGTGGCCAATGCGGCATAGTCGGGAAGAATCTTCACGGCGAGGACGTCAGGTCTGTCGGTCTCTTTCCAATCGAGACGGCTTCCCGGCTTGATCCCGTGCTCCGCCGCAATCGGCTCCGGAATCGTCACTAGATTCTTGTCCAACACTTCGGTGATCATGGTCGAATTGTAGCTGGACACTCCTCCGTCGGTCAATCCACCCGGCTGTCCAGCCGCACGAGTCACCCAGGTCACCCAGAACACCCACAGCGCACCGGCCCCTGGCGTCCCGCGGGGGCGGCGCATACGATACGCGCTCGCCATCCCTTCGCACCCAAGGTTCACGGGACGCATGTCCATGCCGATCGCACTCCAGGCGCTGAGCGCCATCCCGCTCCTCCTCGCCCTCCTCGCCGCCCCCGAGGGCGAGATCCCCCACAACCAGGACCGCCCGCCGGGGCCCGCGCTCTCGCCCGAGGAGGCCTTGAAGGCGATGAAGCTCCGCGACGGTTTCCGCGCCGAGCTCTTCGCCCGCGAGCCCGACATCGTGAACCCTGTCACCATGACCTTCGACGAGCGCGGGCGCGTCTGGATCGCGGAGAGCCTCGAGTACCCGCGGCGCGAGGCGGGGCCGGGCCGCGACCGCGTGAAGGTCCTCGAGGACACGGACTCCGACGGCAAGGCCGACAAGTTCACGGTCTTCGCCGAGGGCCTCAACATCCCCTGCGGCGTGGCCGTGGGAGCGGGCGGCGTCTTCGTCACCAACTCGCCGGACATCCTCTTTCTCCAGGACACGGACTCCGACGGCAAGGCGGACGTGAGCGAGGTCGTCCTCACGGGCTTCGGCCGCCACGACACGCACGAGCTCCCCAACACGCTCACCTGGGGCCCCGACGGCTGGCTCTACGGCCTGAACGGCGTGTTCAACGGCGCGCGGGTCGTCCACGGGGGCAGGGAGCACCGCTTCGACGCCGCCCTGTGGCGCTACCACCCCCGCACGAGGGACTTCGAGCTCTTCGCCGAGGGCACCTCGAACCCCTGGGGCGTCGCCTTCGACGAGGCGGGGAGCGCCTTCGTGTCCGCCTGCGTCATCGAGCACCTCTACCACCTGGCCGAGACGGGCTACTACCACCGCCAGGCAGGGCCGTATCCGCCCTTCACGTGGAAGATCGAGTCCGTCGTCGACCACGGGCACCAGAAGGCGGCCTACTGCGGCCTCGCCTTTTACGACGCCGAAGTCTACCCGGAGGAGTGCCGCGGCCGCCTCTTCATGGGGAACATCCACGGCAACTGCATCAACGTCGACCGCCTCGAGCGGCAGGGCTCGACCTACGTGTCGCGCGGCGAGCCCGACCTCCTGTCGGCTCGCGATGCGTGGTTCATGCCCGTCTGCACGCGCCTCGGGCCCGACGGGTGCCTGTGGATCCTCGACTGGTACGACCGCTACCACTGCTACCAGGACGCGAACCGGGACCCGAAGGGGATCGACCGCTTGAAGGGACGCCTCTACCGGATCGCTTACGGCGACGCCCCGCGGGCGGGGGCCTTCGACCTCGCCTCGGAGGCGTCGGCGAGGCTCGTCCAGCGCCTGTCGTCGCCCAACCTCTGGTGGCGCAACGAAGCGAAGGGGATCCTCGCCGAGCGCATCGCCTCCGGGAAGGAGGAGCGGGCCGCGGCGGTGCTCCGCGAGCTCGTCCTCAACGAGAGGGCCGCGGCGAAGACCCGGCTCCACGCCCTCTGGACCCTCGCGAGCGCCGAGGACCCCGGGCGCCCGCCCCGGGCGATCCACCGCGAGTTCCAGCTTCGGACCCTCGCGCTCGAGGAGCCCGTCCTGCGCGCCTGGGCGGTTCGCGCCGCGGGCAACGCGCGGCAAGTCGATCCCGCCGTGCGCGAGAGGGTGCGCGCCCTCGCCCGCGACCCGAACCCCGACGTCCGGCTCCAGGTCGTCACGGCCTCGCGGAAGCTCTTCCAGGGGGCCGAGGCCCTCGACCTCGGGCTCGAGACGCTCGCCGCCTCCGAGGGCGATCCCCTGATCCCGCGCATCGCCTGGCGCAACATGGAGCCCCTCCTCGAGGAGCACGCGGGCCGGCTCGCGGCGTGGCTCGCGTCGCGCCGCTCGGATGCCGTCGAGGCCCTCGCGGGACGCTTCGCCGAACGCCTCCTGGCACGGGAGGACCGCGACCTCGGACCCCTCGCCGCCGTGGCGGGCCCGCTCCTCGCGCGGCGGAAGGAGGCGGGGAAGGCCGCCGCCGCGTGCCTCGAGGCGCTCGGGAGGGCCGCGGCGACGGGCGAGGTCGCCGGCGAGGCGGCCGTGAGGCTCAAGGGAGGGCTCACGGGCCCGGTCGCGAGCATCGTCCTGGCCGGCAAGGAGGACCCCCTCTTCTTCTCGGCCCTCGCCCTCGCCGTGGCGTGGGGCGACGGGAGCGCTCGCGACGCGGCACGCGGGATCCTGCGGAGCCCGGAGGAGCCGCCCGCCCACCGCTCGCGCGCCCTCGCCGCGCTCGCGCCATCCAGGGACGCCGCCGTGCTCGATGCCGCCGCCGTCCTGAGAGGCTCTTCGGGGACCGATGAGGCGCTCGCGCGGGACGTCCTCGCAGCCCTGGCTCGCTTCGAGGGCCCCGAGGTGGCTCGCGAGGTCCTCGGTACGTTCGGCTCCATGCCCGCGAGCCTCCGCCCCCAGGCGCTCGACCTCCTCGCGGCGAGGCCCGAATGGGCCGCGGCCCTCCTCGATGCGGTCGATGGGAAGCGCATCGAGAAGAGCGCCCTCAACGTGAACCAGCTCCGGCGCATACTTGCCCTCGGAGACGCGCGGCTCAAGGAGCGGGTGGAGACGCTCTGGGGTCGGATCCGCGCCGGGCGGAGCCCGGAGCGCGAGAAGCTCATCGCCCGCTTCCGGAAGGCGCTCGATCGGGGCCCGGGGGACCCCTGGGCCGGCAAGGCCGTCTTCGAGAAGACCTGCGCCCAGTGCCACGTGATCTTCGGGAAGGGCAACGCGGTGGGCCCCGACATCACGGCGACCGGACGGGAGACCCTCGACCTTCTCCTCTCCAACCTCCTCGACCCGAACCTCGTCGTCGGCAAGGGCTATCAGGCGTGGACGCTGCTGGACGCCTCGGGCCGCGTGCTCTCGGGCCTCCTCGTCGAGGACTCGCCGCAGCGGGTGGTCCTGAAGGTCGCGGGTGGCAAGGAGGAGGTCGTCCCGCGAGGCGACGTGAAGACCCTCGAGCAGAGCGAGGTCTCCCTCATGCCCGAGGACCTCGAGAAGACGGTGACCGAGGAGGAGCTCCGCCACCTGATCGCTTTCCTGCGATTCGAGGAGGCGCCGCCGGAGCCGGTGGAGATCACCGGGGTGCCCGCCCTCTCCACGGCTCGGCGGAGGCTCCATGCCCGGCAGTCCTACGGCACGGCGAGCGTCCTGGTGCAGCTCGGCGATGGGGATCCGAGCGAGGTCTTCCGCTTCGTCCACTCCAACGACGAGCGGCCCTTCGTGCACCCGCTGCGGGCTCCCGATGGCCTGACGGTCCTCACGGCATCGGGGCCCGATGATCCCCCGCGGCAGCGCGGGGTCTTCACGGGCCACCCCAGCGTCAACGGCCTCGACTTCTGGCACGACGAGGGACGGATCCGCAGCCGCGGGCTCGAGAGCGTGCGGGAGGCGCCGGACAAGGTGGAGATCGTGGCGAGGAACGATTGGCTGGCGGACCGGCGCGGGGGGAGGAGGGTCCTCCAGGAGAGGCAGACCCTCGTCGTCCACGCGCCCGACGAGCAGGACCGCTACCGGATCGACCTCGAGTGGCGCCTCACGCCCGACGAGGACGTGACGTTCGGCCGGCACGACCACGGCGGCCTCGCCTTGCGGCTCGCGGCGCACTGGGACCGCCGTCCCGAGCGTGCCGAGGACGACGGCGGCCGCCCGCGGAAGCCGTGGCAGGAGCTGTCGGGCGTCTTCGACCGCGGCGGCGAGAAGGTGACGGCCGGGATCACGGTCCTCGACCACCCGCGGAACCCCGGCTTCCCGGCGCCGTGGCGCGCGGACGGGCAGGGCCTCGCGGACTGCGCGATCACGGCGCGCGGCCCGCTCGCGCTGCCCAGGGGGAAGACGGCGACCTTCCGCTGGCGCCTCATCGTCCACGAAGGCCGCGGCGACCCCCGCGACCTCGAGGAGGAGCTCCGCGAGTGGGCGGACGGCGAGGAATGAGCGCTTCCCGAAGGCGGGGAGCCACCCTGTTGACCTCCGCGCCCGGCCGTGACTAGATAGTGGGCTATCGGTACTGACGACACGAAGTGAAGAGCGGCCCCGCTCCTGGAGGAGCCGCGAGACGCTCGCAGGGAGATCGATATGGGGTTCTCATCGTACGCTGGAGGGCTCTTCCCCCGGGACGTCCGGCGCCAAGGGGCCCACTACGCGCTCCAGGGGAGGGTGAAGATCCTGGAGCATGCGGGGGGCCGGCTGCTCGCCCGCATTGCGGACAAGGGCATCCGCGAGGTCGTCCTCGACTGGACGGATGGCCACACGCTCCGGGCCTCGTGCACCTGCCCCGACTTCGACGGCGACGAGCTCTGCGTGCACATCTGGGCCACGGGCGTCGCCGCCGAGGCGCGGGGGCTCATGAGGACCTTCCCCGAGCGCGGATCGCTGGACGTCGTCCCTGACGGCTCCGTGGCCGAGGACATCGAGATCGACGGGGGGGAGGAGCGCGAGGAGCCGAGGGGCATGGGCGGCCGCGAGGCCGGCGCGAAGCGCCGGGCCAGGCCGCCACGATGGGTCCGGAAGCTCGGTCCTCTTCAGCTCGAGGGCCAGTCAAGGCGCTCAGGCCTGGAGCGTGAGCGAGCCTCGACGGAGCAGATCCTCTATGTCCTCGACCGGCAGACCACCCTCGAGCGACAGAAGGGCCTCGCCCTCAGGACCTGGATCCAGCGGAGGAGGGTGAGCGGGGGGTGGGGTCCCCCATCGCTCCTGTTCATCGACGAGCAGCGGGTCGAGACCCTGTCCGATCCACTCGACCTGTCCATCCTCGCGGCCCTCCTCGGAGGGGCCCGCGGCGACCTGCCGGAGGATCCCTACTCCTACCCGTACTCGTACGGCTACTACCGCGCCCGGGGCGAATCGTCCTTCACCCTGCGCCCGAACGTGCTCGGCGTCGTCATGCCCAGGCTCCTCGAGACCGGCCGCCTGCAGATGCAGCGCACGCACGCCTCGAGGGACTTCGAGCCCCTTTCGACGGACGCCGGGCCGCCCTGGGAGCTGCGGCTCCGGGTGAGGCCCGACGAGGCGAGGAGGGAATGGGTCATCGAGGGCTTCTTCGCCCGGGAGGGCCAGGTCCTCCCCATGGCCGATCCCACGCTGTGCCTCGCGGGCGGGTACCTCCTCGAGGGCGGCCGCGTGGCGCGGCTCGAGGACCACGGGAGCTTCCAGTGGATCCCACTCCTGCGCATGGAGAAGGAGATCCGCTCCCCCTTCGCGGACGCCGACATCCTCCTCGAGGCGCTCCACGGCCTGCCGCGGCTGCCGCCCGTCGTCTGGCCCGAGCCCCTGCGCCTCGAGGAGGTTCGCCCGCCGCCGAGGCCCTGCATCACGGTCCGGCCGGCCGACAAATACGGCGGGAGCGCTTCGAAGCTCCTCGCCGCGCCCGCCTTCCGCTACGGCGACGCGCACGTTGCCGCGGGGGTGCCGGGCGAGCGGATCGCCTGCGTCGCGAGGCGCCAGGTGATCCTCCGCGACGCCGAGGCCGAGCGGACCGCCATGGCGCAGCTCCCGCCCCTCGGGTTCCGCGATCCCCCCGCCTACCTCCAGCGCCGCCGGCCTGAGGTCCTGGGCATGCTGGCGCTCACCGCGAGGAGGCTTCCCCGCGCCGTGCGAGAGCTCCTCGCCCGCGGCTGGCACGTCGAGGCCGAGGGGAAGCTCTACCGCCAGGCAGGCGAGGTCCGCATCGAGGTCCGCTCGGGGGTCGACTGGTTCGACCTGGACGGCCAGATCGACTTCGACGGCAAGGTTTTGAAGCTCCCGGCCCTCCTCGAGGCGCTGCGCCGCGGCGAGTCGGCGGTCGTCCTCGACGACGGCACCCTCGGCGTCCTCCCGGAGGACTGGCTTCGGAAGCACTCCCTGCTCCTCGGGGCGGGCGAGAAGGTGGAGGACCGGCTCCGGTTCCGCCGCTGCCAGGTCGGGTTCCTCGATGCGCTCCTCGCGGCTCACCCGGCCGCCTCGGCGGACGAGGCCTTCGAGGCGCTCCGGAGGGAGATCGGGTCCTTCGAGGGCCTGCGCGCCGCGGAGCCCTCCCCGGGCTTCCGCGGCGACCTGCGGCCGTACCAGAAGGACGGCCTGGGATGGATGGGTTTCCTGAGGCGCTTCGGTTTCGGGGGGATCCTCGCCGACGACATGGGGCTGGGGAAGACCGTCCAGGTCCTGGCCCTCCTCGAGGCGCGCCGGGAGTCGCCTGACGGCGAGAGGCGTCACGGGCCGTCCCTGGTCGTGGTCCCGCGCTCCCTCGTCTTCAACTGGAGGAGCGAGGCGGCGAGGTTCGCACCGGGCCTGCGCGTCCTCGACCACACGGGCATGGCCCGGACGCGGGCGACGGAGCACCTCGACGGCTACGACCTCGTCCTCACGACGTACGGCACGCTCCGCCGCGACATCGCCTTCCTCAAGGAAAAGAGGTTCGATTACGTCGTCCTCGACGAGACGCAAGCCGTGAAGAATTCGAGGAGCGAGTCGGCGAAGGCCGTCCGGCTCCTCCAGGGAGACCACCGCCAGGCCTTGAGTGGGACGCCCATCGAGAACCACCTGGGCGAGCTGTGGAGCATCTTCGAGTTCCTGAACCCGGGCATGCTGGGCCAGGGCACGCTCTTCCAGAGGCTCAGCCGCGGCGACGGGAGGCGCGATGGGGAGGGCGACGGGGACCGTTTCTCGGCGCTGCGGCGAGCCCTGCGGCCCTTCATCCTGCGGCGCACGAAGGAACAGGTGGCGAGCGACCTGCCCGAGAAGCTCGAGCAGACGCTCATCTGCGACCTCGAGTCCGAGGACCGCAGGCGCTACGACGAGCTGCGGGACCACTACCGCGCCGCCCTCCTCGGCAGGCTCGAGCGGGACGGGCTCGCGAGGTCGAGGTTCCACGTGCTCGAGGCCCTCCTGCGGCTGCGGCAGGCGGCGTGCCACGCCGGCCTGGTCGACAAGCGCCTCGCGGACGAGCCGAGCGCGAAGCTCGAGATCCTCTTCGAGCGGCTCGCCGAGGTCGCTGAGGGGGGGCACAAAGCCCTCATCTTCTCCCAGTTCACGAGCTTCCTCGCCATCGTGAGGAAGCGCCTCGATGGGGAAAGGATTCCCTATGAGTACCTCGACGGAGGCACCCGCGACCGGGCGGAGCGCGTCCGGCGGTTCCAGGAGGACCCCGACTGCAAGCTCTTCCTGGTGAGCCTCAAGGCGGGAGGCCTCGGCCTCAACCTCACGGCCGCCGAGTACGTGTTCCTGCTCGACCCCTGGTGGAACCCCGCCGTGGAGGCCCAGGCCATCGACCGCGCCCACAGGATCGGGCAGAGGCGAAGGGTCTTCGCCTTCCGGATCGTGGCGCGCGACACCGTGGAGGAGAAGGTCCTCGAGCTCCAGAGGTCCAAGCGGGAGCTGGCGGACGCCATCATCAACGCCGATGACAGTCTCCTCGGCGACCTCACCCGCGACGACCTCGAGACGCTGCTGTCTTGAAGGGACTCAGTTGTCCGAGGGCTCCGGCGCCTCCGGCTCCTCGTCGTCCTCGCCGTTCACTCCCATCTCGAACACCTCGCGGCGGAGGGCGTGCTTCTTGAGGAGGTTCGAAAGCTGGGGTCTATGGATCCCGAGCTGGCGCGCCGCGTGGGTGATGTTGCCGCCCGTCTTCCGCAGCGTGCTCTCGATCTTGTGCTTCTCGAGGATCAGCTTCGCCTCCCTCAGGCTGATGTCCTTCGCGAGGAGCGCCCGCAGCTCAGCCAGGACCTTGCGGTCGGAGACCTCCGGGAGCAGACGCCGGCGCAGGTCGACGTAGATCTCGGCGCCCTGCTGGTAGCGGTTATGCGCGGGAAGCACCACCATGGGCACTTCTTCGCCCAGGCTCGTCTGGAGCCGCTCCCTGACCGCCGCGGCGATCTCGTCCTGGAGCGCCAGGTCGGCCTCGCCGAGGAGGATGCAGAGGACGGGACTCCCCCAGCAGACGGCAGCGCCATGGGGCAGGGGCTCGGCAAGGCTCCTCGAGAGGCTCTGGGCGAGCTCACCGCGGCCGTCCCCCAACGCGTCTTCGAGCGAAGGCAGGTAGTAGCCGATC
The DNA here is from genome assembly GCA_016209535.1 of Planctomycetota bacterium. Classification (GTDB taxonomy): domain Bacteria; phylum Planctomycetota; class UBA8108; order UBA8108; family SXIK01; genus JACQVW01. Next base: position 9,301 of record JACQVW010000562.1, read on the forward strand.
AGCGTGAAGCTCTTCCCGTGCAGGTTGAACCAGCGGTAGGCCTCCCGTAGCCGTTCGATGAAGTAGCTCGGCGTGTAGAACCCCGTGACGGGCTCGCGGATCGCCGTCTCGAACTCCTTGCGGTTCCAAAGCGCCACGGCCGCGTGCTGGGCGAAGGCCTCCAGGAGGACGAGGTCCCGCGGGAGGAACTGCCCGACGGCCGTGGGCTTGTCGAGGTACACGGCTCCGAAGATCCGCTCGTCGGTCATGAAGGGCACCACGAGGACCGAGCGATGGCCGAGCCCCTCGAGCGGGAGGGGCGGCTCACCTTTCTCGACCCCCGAGGCGCCGGGTTCCCGTGGCGCCGAGGCGAGGAACGCGTGCCCCTTGCGCACGGCGTCCTGGGCCAGGCTCAGGGCCGGCTGGAGCTCCGGGTGTTGCGCCGGTGCTTTCCCGAAACCATGGAAAGTCACGGGAAAGTACTGGCGGTTCTGCACCCGCAGGACCAAGCCCCGGTCCGCCCCCGTAAGCTCCACGGCCTCGGCGAGGAGCCGCTCGTGGAAGTGGAGCTGGTTGAGCTCCCGGTGCACGCGCAGGACGCGGCACGAGAGGTCCTTGTAGTCGGCGAAGCCCACGGGCCTGTCGCCGCCCGCCTGGGCCGCGGGCTCCGCCCGGAGGTCCACGCCGGCGCTCGAGGCGCGTCCGAGCGCCTCCTTGCGGAAGCGCGCAAGGTCCTCGGCGAAGACCTTGCGGCGTTTGTCCTCGAAGAACCGGGCCGCCCGTTCCTCGGGGAGCCTTTCGGCCGTCTGCTTGAGGAGCTGCTCGGCCTTCGAGTAGAAGCTCGCGGCCTCGGCGAACTCCTGTGCAGAGTGGCAAACCTTGGCGACCGAGTAGTAGAGCTGGAACCGCGGTGAGGCGTCGTTGAGCTTCCGGCTGAGCTCCAGGCCCTTGTGCAGCAGCTCCCGCGCCTTCTCGATGTTGCCGCCTTTGAGGAAGCGGTGGATGTTCCCCTTGATCGTGAGAGCTCGCACCTGGAGGTCGACCGCTCGGACCTCGTCGGCGATGATCTGTCCCTTGGAGGCGTACTTGAGGGCTTCGTCGTAGAGGTCCCGGGCGAGCTTCACCTCGGCCAGGTCCAGATAGGCGCACACCTCGCGGCGGCGGTGGCCCAGCTTGCCGTGGACCTCGGCGGCAAGCTTGAAGCTCTTCTCGGCCCCGGCCCAGTCGCGGACGAGAGCCCTGAGGCTGCCTTCGAGGAGCGCTCCGTCCGCCTCCTGGCTCTTGAGCTTGAACTCTGTGGCCAGGATGGACACCTGCTTCGAGTACGTCTCGGCCTGCTTGAGGTCGCCCAGCTCGAAGTACACCCTCCCTAGCTGCCCGAACGCCTCCACGAGCCCCCGGGTGTCGCCGAGCTTCTGGCTGTTCTGCACCTCCCGGTTGAAGTAGAGGAGCGCCTGCTCGTAGCGGCCGAGCCGGAAGTACAGGTCGCCCAGGATCACCAGCGTGGGGTTCAGACCAGCGAGGTCGCCGATGCGCTCCTTCAAGGCGAGGCTTCGGTTCAGGTTCTCGATCGTCTTCAGGTAGTCGCCGCTGCGCAGGTAGACGCGCCCCAGCTCGTCGTAGGAGCGGCACAAGCCGGGCAGGTCATGGTGCCTCCGGCGGATCTCGAGGGACTTGTAGAGGAACCGCGCCGCCCGGAAGTGGTTCCCTCGCTCCAGGTACACGCGGCCCAGCTCGTCCAAGGCTCCCACCGAGGCCTCCCTGAGCCCCATGCGCTCGAAGGCATCGAGCGCCCGCTGGTAGTTGTCGACGGCGTGCGAGTAGTCGCCCTTGCGGTAGAACGCGCTCGCCATCACCCGGTAGAGATCCCCAAGCTCCGGCACGTCGCCCACCTTCTGGCAGATGCTCGCGCCCTTGAGGCAGAAGTTGATGGCGCGCTTGGAGTCCTGCCTCTCGAGGCGTAGCCGCGCCGTGGCGAGCTGCAGCCGCACTCCCAGGCGCGTGTTCTCGTCCTTGAGGAGCTTCGGGGCCTTCCCCAGGATCTTGAGGCCCCTGGCGGGGTCCAGGGCCCGCGCCGCCTCGGCCTCGAGGAGGATCAGCTCCACGCGGCGCTCGGGCTCGAGGACCGCCGCGCCCTCGGCCTGGGCCCGTCGCAGTGCCTCCCCGGCGGCGGGAGGCTCCTTGAGGCCGATGCTGATGCGGGCGATCTGCTCGAGGAGGCCGAGGCGGAGCGGGAGGTCCTCGGGTGCCGCGAGGAGGTCGACGAGCCGGCCATAGACCTGACGAGCCTTCACGAGAGCGAAAGACCTCACGAGCCTTCGCGCGGCGATGAGCCCGCTCGGCACAGCGCTCCTCGGCTCGAGGCCACGGCTCAAGTGGTAGAAGACCTCGAATGCGCCCTCGTCGCTCTCCCCCTCGAGCCCCGAGAGGTACTCCTCCCCGACGCGCTGGTGGAGGCGCCGCCGTTCCTCGGCTGGGATGGCGTCCTCCACGACGCACGTGTAGTCCCAGAGGCGGAAGAGGCAGCAGTCCTGCGCCTCCGCAGACCCCAGGATGCCCCGCTCCCGGAGGCGGTCGATCGCCGCGAGCGATTCGCCGGAGGACGGATGCCCTTCGAGCAGCTTGCAGATGAGGGCCGCGGGCGCTGGACGCCGGAGGATGGCCATGGCCTCGAGCACGCGCCGCTCGGCGGCGCTCGAGGCGTCGAGGCGCAGCCGCAGGATCGCGTGCCGGCGCCCGAGAGGCTGCCTGTCCTCCTCCGGTGGGGAGCCCGCGAGACCGGCGGGAGGGACGGCCCCGAGGGCCGAACGGACCGCGTCCCCACTCCAGACGCTCCTGGCTCCCGCGGGGCCCGCGAGCGAGCCCTCCCTGAGATACATAGCCCGGAAGAGCTCCTGCATGAAGCTCGGGAACCCCTCGGCAGCCTCGTACACCGCATCGATGGCCCCCCGATCGAGATCGACCGGGGCGCCCTCGATCTCAACGCCTTCGAGGCATCTCTCGACGAAGACGTCCGTCTCCGCGCGAGTCAGGGGACGCAGCTCGCCGTGGTAGGCGAAGGGCTGCTCGCCGAGGGCAAGGAGAGCCTGCTCGAGGTAGTGGGAGGCCTCGGCGAACTGGCGGTAGTTGGCCACGATCATGAGTCTCGGCCGCGGAACCTGCTTGAGTCCGCCGGAGGGGGCTTCCTCGGCCTTGTCCCCGGCGAGGCCGGGGGGCCCAGCCGCGTCCCGGCGATCCGCCGCGCCTTCCGCCCCCGTCTCGCCCGGCGCGGATGAGAGGGGGAACGCGTAGTACTGTACGCCAAGGAGGTCGAGAGCCTGCTGGCCCGTGGGTCCGAGCGTGCGCCACTCGTCGCTGTCGAAGTCGTCGAGCTCGGGGCCTCGGACCACCTGGCCGAGGAGCGGGTCCTGTCCGAGGGCTCGGACCGCAGGCTCGTCGCTCCGGAGCTTCAGGTTCCTCCCGATGTAGTCCAGGAGCTCGATGGTGGGCCGGTCGCTCCAGTGCAGGTCGTGGACGAGGAGGAGGAGCGGTCTCTGGGTCGTGACCTCGAGCAGGAGCTGAGTGATCGCGTCGAAGATCCGGACCTTCCCCGCCTCGTCCGCCTGCGCGGGGGGATCGCCGTAGGGGGTCTCGGGTCTCGCGGCGGGTTCCTCGGCCGAGGGGCTCTGCGCGTAGAGCTCCGGCAGGACGCTCTCAAGGCCATGGCGGTACTTGTCGGCGAGCAGCGCTCCCTGATCGTGGTCGCCCAGGATCGCCCGGATCGCGTGCAGGAAGGGCTTGAAAGGGATGCCTTCCACATCGTGGTGGTTGACCTCGTAGACAGGGATCCGCTTCGCGCTGGCGCTTTCCCGGAACTGGCGGAATACCCTCGTCTTCCCGATGCCGTCGGCGCCTCTGTAGAGGAGGACGTGCCGCGCACCTTCCCCCGGCTCGAGGTCGACGCCGTCGTCCTGGCGGCCCCCCGCCGAGCTGGCGGGCGCCTCGGCGGGCGAAGCCGGCTGGCCCTGGGCCGCCGCGCGCCGGAAGCGGGTGCGAGCCAGAGCCTTGCGGGCAGCGGGGCTGAAGGGGACGTCGAAGAAGGCCCTCAGGAAGAGAGCCTCGAAGCCGGCTCGCTCGTCGTCGCGGAACTGGAAGCTCGTCGCGAACGGGAGCTTGCGAGGGGGGGAGTCCATGGTGGTTGAGCCCATGTATTTATAGGGAGGGTCCTCGAGTGTCAAAGACACGTTGCGGGCCAACGGTGCCCTGGCCCCCTCCGCGCGGCGCCGAGGGTACCGGGGCGTCGGCGAGGAGAGCGGAGAGAGTCGCCTCTCGGAACGCGTCCGAGTACCTCGCGCGCGCCTGCAGGAACAGGGCCAGCGCGCCGCAGGCCGGGGCGGGCGCCGGCGACCCCGGCGACGGACCGGTCTCGGAGACCGCGACGCTGTCGAGAGCGTCCTCCTCCCCCGGCAGGCACGCCAGTGCATCCGCGAGCTGGATGCGCTCCGGGGACCTCCGCAGGAGGTAGGCCCCGGTCCGGCCCGAGTCCTCGCTCAAGAGCCCGGCGGCCGCGAGCAGGCGGCCCGCTTCCTCCACCCGCGCCACGTCCACGCAGAGCTCGTCCGAGACCTCCTCCGCCGTCGGTGGCTCGCCGCCCGACACGAAGGCTCGGGCGGCTCGTTCGAGCACGTACACCCCGACGAAACGGAGGGGAAGCCTCCGGGACTTCGAGGCCTCCAGGAACCGCTTCGAGAGGACAGGGTGGTTCTGGTGGGCGTACGCAAGGGTGCAGCCCAGGAGGATGATCACCCAGTTGATATAGACCCACACGAGGAAGAGCGGCACGATCGCGAGGGATCCGTAAAGGCTCGTGACGGGGCTCGACCTCGCGACGTAGAAGTAGAAGCTCTTCTTCGTCCCCTCCCATAGGAGGGCCGCCGCGATGGCCCCGAGGGCCGCGCTCCGCAGCCGGACGCGCGTCGCGGGCAGGTAGCGGTAGAGGACCGTGAACCCCAGGAAGCCTATCGTCACGGGCACGACGAAGGCGTAGACGGTCCTCAAGGCGAGCGACTGCTGGGTCCACCGCTCCACGAGGCCGCCGCGCGGGACGAGGAAGTCCTCGATCCAGAGCGATGCCGTGACGATGAAGGGGCTCACGGTGAGGATGATCCAAAAGGTCGCGAGCCTCTGGAGGTAGCCCCGCGACCCCTCGACCTTCCAGAGCCGGTTGAAGTTCCGCTCGGCCGTCGTCAACACGCCGAGGGCGGTCATGACCAGAGTTATGAGGGCGCCGAGCCCGACCACGCCCACGACACCCTGCGCGAAGGCGTTCTTCGAGATGTTGTACTCGAGCCACTGGGCGAGGTCTGCCTGGAAGGCGGGCGCAAGCTGGGGGAAGACTCTCTCCTTGGCGTAGTTGATGAACTTGTCTCCCACGCCGAACTGGACCGCCGTCCCCAAGAGCAGGACGGCCAGCGGGATGAGCGAGATGAGGGTCGCAAAGGAGAGCGTGGCGGCCCGCTCGAAGCAGTACCCGGCCCGGAGCTCCCGCCCGGCGAACCAGAGGATCTGGCCGAGGCGCACCAGGGTCCCCGAGAAGCCCCGGAGCTCGGACCTCGGCCGGGCGAACAGCAGGCTCCTCAGCGCGCGGAACACGCTTCACCGGACCAATAAAATCTCCTCGTCGTCCCTGCTCGGCGAGGAGCTTGTTTGGGTCTGAAATAAACGAGGAAAAAGGAGGGACCTACCGTGAGGATGCAGGGAGCGGTAGGTTAGTCTTATGTTAGCTTGCGTAACGTGCTTGCGTCTCGCCCGTGTCGATCCGTCGTGCCGAACACGCCTCCCTCTTGGCAACCTGGAGCTTCTTCCACTGAGCGGCCCGCCAGCACTCCGGCATGGGCACCATCCTCAGGCTCTACCGGTTAATCCACGGCAGCGCCACTCCGCACCGTAAGGGCCCGAGAGCGGCAACCACCATTCTCTTCTGAGAGACCACCGCCGGGCTCAAGCCTCCGCGTCCTCCGCGCACCTCATTGAAGGTTGGCTTTCCCCCAGCGTTTGTAAATAAACGGAGGAGCATTTACCACTTCCTCCCGCGGAAAGCAAGGGAATTCCCTGGCCAGAGCCCTCCCCCAGGTTATCGGACGCGGCTCGGCTGAGGCTGAGGAGACAGTCGATCCTTGACAAGGCCGCTCCCTCCCGGCAAACAGCTCTCTGAATAGCCCCCCGTGACCTCACCGTCTCACGTCTGCTTGATCACCTTCCCCCAGGAGTTGTCCCCGTGACGGCAGGCGCGGTGAAGCGAGAGCTTCCACGATTCATGGCCTTCAGCCCAGCACAGGGTTCCTCTCTCCACGGAGATGCCACCGCCCGCGACCCTTCCGACACGGAGGACCTGTCCAAGGTCGAGGCCTTTCTCGCGGGCGACGCGAGAGCCTTCGAGTTCCTCTTCGATAAGTACCGGGAAAAGGTCTACCGGATCGCGTACCGATTCGTCCGGGACAAGGAGGACGCCCTCGAGGTGAGCCAGGATGTGTTTCTGAAGGTCTACCTGGGCTTGAGGAAGTTCAAGACGGACTCCAAGTTCTTCACCTGGCTCTACCGGATCGTCGTGAACCGCGCGATCGACTGGGTCCGCCGGGCGAAGGCCAGGCCCGTCCAAGAGCTCGACCAAGCGATCCTCGAGGCCCAGACCCAGAGGGCCTCGGGCCTCGGCGGTGCCAGGGACCCGTCGAAGACGGCGGAGGAGAGGGACCTGGAGAGCCACCTCGCCTTGGCGGTCCAGCGGCTCTCCGAAAAGCACCGCGCCGTCTTCCTGCTCCACGCCATGGAGAACCTCTCGTACAAGGAGATCGCTGCGGCGCTAGGCTGCAGCATCGGAACGGTCATGTCGAGGCTCTTTTACGCTCGCAAGAAGCTGCAGGAGATCCTAGGAAGCGTCGTCGAACCTCCCGGCAGGAGGCGGTAGGCCCTGTCGCGCGCCCCTGCACGCGCGAGCAGGCCGCCCCACCGCGGGAGCGTCCAAAGCACCGAGAACGCGGAGTGACTCCCATGTCGTGCAGAAACGTTGTCTGGAAGATCGGCCCCCTTGTGGATGGCGAGCTCCCCACGGAGGAGAGGCGAGAGGTCGAGGCACACCTCGCCGCGTGCAAGGACTGTGTCGAGATGGCCACCCAGTTCCGGGAGCTCGATGCGCTGGCCGGGAGGGTCCCTGTGCCTCCCGTGTCCGGCGAGGAGTGGGCCCTGATCTGGGAGCGCATCGGCCCCGCCTGCCTGGCCGCGAAGGAGGAGGGCGAGGAGGAGATCATCCAGCTTCGCCCCGCCTCGAGGACCTGGCGCTGGCTCGTCCCCGCCGTGGCGGCCGCCGCGCTCTTCGTCCTCGGCGTCTTCGTGGGGGCCAACCTCGGAGAGAAGCCATCGCCCGACTCCCAAATCAGCAAGCCCCGGAACGCCTCGACGCTCGAACCGGGCGGCGACTGCGCCGAGCGCGTCTCGGGCCCCGGGGACACGTTGATCGAGGAAGACGCGGTCCTGATCAAGCTGCCGAACTTCTGAGGAGGCTCGTGAGGCTCGCCACGCTCCTGGCCATCGCATGCCCAGCCCTTCTCCTCCTGGATGGGCCCGCCCCCGCCGCGGGCGGTGACGGGGGCCATGGCTCCGTGAAGCTCTCCGTCCTCCTCGTCTGGGCCTCCGACGAGGCGTCCGGCGAGAAGCCCCCTGCGGAGCTTGAGAAGATCCTCGATCAGCTCAAGAAGGTCTCGAAGAAGCGATCCTTCCGTCTCGAGGGCAAGCCGGCCACGGTGACCCTGAGCCTCGGGAAGACCTTCACTCAGAAGCTCCCGGACGGCTACGAGGCGCAGTGGACGCTGACGGTGGACCCGGCGAACAAGGAAAAACTGGCCCTGACCCAGGTGCTGCTGAACCCCAAGAAGGAAAAGAGCGAGTACATCCTGAGGCAGAGCCCCGTCCCCATCATCAGCTCCCTGGACAAGATCCGGCGGGGCAACGAGACGCTCCTCCTCGTGGTCCAGTTCGAGAAGGGCTCAAAGGACGCGAAAAAGAGGTAGGGCAGTGCCTCCGGTCAGGGGCCGAGCACGCCTCTCGCCGCGTGGGCGGCCTTCATGCCCCAGAGCCAGGCGGCAAGCAGGGTCGCGCCGAAGAGGAGGGCCTGGACCCAGCGCGCGCCGAGCCCACGGTCGAGGGCCCGCGCGAGCCGTGAGATCGCCGCCGGTCGCATCGGAAAGCTCATGGTCCTCCTGCACGCCAAAAAGAGATTACCATCCCCGCCGGCGACCCCGCTGGCACCCCCGCCTGGGGCCGCACCTTCAGGCTCTACCTCAAGGCTCAGGTGCTAGTATCGGCAAGGCCCGATTCGTCTCCTCGGCTCAGAAAACCCTTGCTCCCGTTCCGAAAAAACATACAATGCCCCTTCCGTGATCCTTAAGTCGTTCACTGGACGGCCTTTGGCACGCGGCGCAGAGGAGAGCCCGGCGACGGGCGGCGGGAAAGGGCGTCCAGCCACCGGTGAATCGGAGGAAGAGAGATGGAACGAAGGAAGAGAGAGGGGCTTACCCGGAGAATCGTTTTCCTTTCGGCCGCTGGCATGTTCCTCGGAGTAGCCTCAAGCTCCTGCGTCACCCCACCTACGGGGATCCCCACGGTGGAGCGGACCGAGCAGGAGGACATCCCCGTGCCGAGGGACTTCGAGCTCAGGAGGTCCTACGCGCCCGATTGGAAGATCTCGGCGGACCTCGACAGGACGCGGTCCTGGACCGGGGAGTACTCCGGGCCCGGCGCCGTCTCCGAAGTGGCGCCCTGGTACGTCGCGGAGATGCAGAAGCACAAGTGGCGTTTCCGCGGCCTCCAGGAGAAGGGCAAGGAGTGGAGGGCGCTTCAGTTCGAGAAGGGGGGTGAAGTCTCCGAGGTGCAGGTGTATCGGGAGCTCGACGCCGGGGCCGGAGCCTACGTGACCGTCGTGCGGGCCAAGATCAGCCCCCGTGGGCCCGAAGACTTCACCGTCGACGAGAGCCTCCGCATGAAGGGCTCTGCCGTGCGGCCCGCGAGCTACGGCACCGCGCAAGAGGACGCGGAGGCCGTGCGGTACGTTCCCGCCCCGGCCCCCCCGAGGGAGGGGCCAGGGGTCGAGGCCGGAGATCCGGAGCCGCCCAGAGCCGAGCCGAAACCGAGCGCCGGGAAGAAGGACGAGACAACGGATCGCTCCAAGAAACCAGGGACCGCAAATGAGCACATCGAGAGGTTCGAGAGGGCCTCGAGCAGGTGAGAAGGCCTCGACGGGCCACGATCTGGATCGCCAATGAGCGCCAAGAAGCAGACCGAGAAGCACGCCCACCGTGAAGGACAAGGGGCCGCGGGGCCAAGCCACCTCGACGTGAAGCTGACGGAGGTCGCATCGAAGACCGCGGAGCGGTTGAAGAGGTGGCGTCTCCCCATCACCCTTGCCCTGGTGGCGATCGTCGTCGCTGGCGCCGGCTACACCTTGGTCGGCTTCCTCGCCGAGAGCCAGGCCAAAGACCTCGAGGAGCGCCACTACCGGCTCCTTGGAGTGCCCGCGGCGAAGAAGGAGGGCTACTCGCTCGATAAGGCCGAGGTCGAGAAGCTGCTCGCCGACGCGAGGGGTGCGCAAGCGGAGGGCTACATCCTGAAGAGCCTGACGGAGTTCTACCTCGAGCAGGCCGAGAAGC
>JACQVW010000056.1 GCA_016209535.1 Planctomycetota bacterium
GGACCAGGACCTGGCCATCACCATCGGCGAGTCGGCGGAGAACCCGCTCGTCGGGCAGGTGGCGCTCCTCCGGAACGACGGGACCGGCGGCCTGAGCGTCGTTGCGAAGATCAACGTGGGCGAGAACCCCTCGAGCGTCAGCGCCGTCGACATGGACGGGGACAGGGACCTGGACCTGGTCGTGACCAACGAGCGGGCCGACACCCTCTCGATCCTCTTCGGCCGCGGGGACGGCACGTTTTCCGACCAGGTCGTCTACCCCACGGGGGACTTCCCCTCCATGGCGGAGGTGGTCGACATCGACTCCGATGGCGACCCGGACGTCGTCACCTCGAACGAGCGCAACGACAACGTCTCGCTCTTCTACAACCGGGGGGACGGAACCCTCGAGCCCGCGCTGGGCTTTTCCGTGGGGGCCATCGACCCGAACACGGCGACCGTGGCCGACCTCGACGGCGACGGGAACCTGGACATCGCCACCTCGAACGAGCGGGCCAACAACATCTCCCTGGTCTTCGGCCTCGGCCCGGGGAAGTTCCTGACGGACTACCAGCTCCCCGTCCTCCAGAACCCCTCGGCCGTCGCCGTGGCCGACCTGGACGGGGACGGCAACCTCGACGTCGCGGCGGCGAAGCAGGGCGCGAACGAGCTGGCCATCGTCCTGGGTAATGGGCGGGGAGGCTTCGCGGTGAAGGCGAGCCTCAAGACGGGCGCGAAGCCGACGTCGATCGCCGCGGGCGACCTCGACGGCGACCGCGACATCGACCTCGCCGTGGCCAACGCCGACTCGGGCGACGCGTCGATCTACCTGAACCGGGGGGACTCGAGCTTTCCGGACCCCGTGACGATCCCGACGGGGCCGAGCCCCTCGTCCGTGGTCATCGCGCGCCTCGACGCCGACGCCGTCCCCGACCTGCTCGTGGCCAACAGCGCCGCCTTCGGGGGCGTCCCGAGCCTCGCCCTCCTTCCGAACCGCGGGGGGGGGACGTTCGCCCCGGCGGTGAACATCCCCGCCGGGTCCGGGCCGGCCGCCATCGCCGCCGCGGACCTCGATGGCGACCGCGATCTGGACCTGGCCGTGGCCAACGAGCTCTCGAACGACGTCACGGTCTACTCGAACGACCCTCAGGGGCGGTTCGACCGGACCCGGTCCTACCCCGTGGAGGCGGGGCCCCGCGGGGTCGCCGCGAGCGACCTCGACGGCGATGCCTTCGCGGACCTCGCGGTCTTGAACTCCACGGCGGGCAGCTTCTCGGTCCTGATCAACAGGAAGGACGGGTCGTTCGCCGATCCGGTCCACTACCCCGGCGCGGGGGCGGGGAGCTCGATCCTGCCCATCGACCTGGACTCGGACGGCGACCGAGACCTGGTCACGGGGAGCATCGTGGTCTCGATCAACGTGGGCGATGGGACCTTCGAGGCCCCGGTGAGCTTCGTCCTCCTCGGGAACGCCCTCTCCACGGCCGCGGGGGACCTGGACTCGGACGGCGTCGTGGACCTCGTGACGGCCACGGGCGGAGTCCTCTCGGTCCGGTTCAACTTGACGCGGCCGAGCTTCAGCCGCGACCTGGACGGGAACGCCGTCCTCGACGACTGCCAGGCGCTGCCCGCCTTCCGCCGCGGCGACCCGAACGGGGACGGCAAGATGAACGTCTCCGACGCGATCGTGATCATCTTGAAGCTCTTCCGCGGAGGGCCCGCCCTGCCCTGCGAGGACGCCGCGGACTCGAACGACGACGGCAAGGTCGCCGTCGACGACCCCATCCACATCCTTGGCAGACTGTTCCTCAGGGCCGAGCCCCTCCCGGCCCCGGGGCACGAGCGCTGCGGGATCGACCCGACCGCGGACTCCCTGGGGCCATGCGGCACGCGCTGCTGAGCCCCGCCGTCATCCTCGGGAGCCTCGCCTCGAGCGCGGCGCGGCCGGAGCCCCTGGAGGCTCAGCCCGCCCGCCTCGTCAAGGACCTGAACCCGCTGGGGCGCTTCGTGGCGCTCTCGGCGCCGGCCGCGCTGGGGGACAGGCTCCTCCTCGCAGCCGACGACGGCGCGAGCGGCTCGGAGCTCTGGGTCCTCGAGGGGAGCCCGCCGGCGGCGCGCCCGCTCGCCGAGCTGCGGAGCGGGTCTCAAGGCTCGGAGCCGCGGGACCTCACGGCGGTCGGCGCGCTCGTCTTCTTCACCGCCGACGACGGGGTCCGCGGCCGCGAGCTCTGGAGGACCGACGGGACCGCCGGGGGCACCCGGCTCGTGAAGGACATCCGCGAAGGCCCCGAGGGCTCGGACCCGGCGCACCTCGCCGCGATGGGCGGGAGGCTCTACTTCGCGGCCGACGGCGGCGCCGAGGGGCGGGAACTCTGGGCGAGCGACGGCACCGAGGGGGGGACCGTCCTCGTGAAGGACATCCGGCCCGGCGCCGCCGGCTCCGACCCGGCCTGGCTCCACGCGGCCCTCGGGAGACTGTACTTCGCGGCCGACGACGGCGCCTCGGGCCGCGAGCTCTGGGCGAGCGACGGCACCCCGGCGGGGACGGCGCTCCTCGAGGACGTGCGGGCCGGCCCCGAGGGGTCGGACCCGAGGGACCTCGCGAGCGCAGGCGGCCTCCTCTTCTTCACCGCCGACGACGGCGCCTCGGGGCGCGAGGTCTGGAGGAGCACGGGCCGTCCCGGCGGCGCCGCGCTCTTCCTCGACGTCCTCGGCGGTCCGGCGAGTTCGGACCCTTCGGACCTCACGGCCCTGGGAGAGACCCTCTTCTTCGCCGCCGGGGACGCCGCCACCGGCCGCGAGCTCTGGGCGGCGAGCGCGGCGCTCGACCCGGGCCGCCTCCGGGGGCCCCTCGCGGACATCCTCCCTGGCCCTCAGGGCTCCGCGCCGGCCCACCTCACCGCGGCGGGGAGCCGCGTTTTCTTCCAGGCCCAGGACGGCGTCCACGGCGCCGAGCTCTGGGTCTCGGACGGCACCGCGGACGGCACGCGGCTCTTCCGGGACCTGCGCGAGGGCCCATCGGGGTCGTCGCCGTCGCACATCCTCCCGCTGGGGGAAGGGCTCTTCTTCGCCGCCGAGGACGGCGTGAACGGCCTCCAGCCCTGGCTGTCGGACGGCACGCCCGAGGGGAGCGCCCGCGCGAGCGCCGGGCCCGGCGTGCCCACGCAGTCCTCGAGCCCGCGGTCCCTCGTCGAGCTCGATGGAGCGCTCTACTTCGGCGTCTTCGACGGCCTCTGGAGGAGCGATGGGACCCCGGAGGGCACGGTGAGGCTCCGGGAGATCTTCTTCGGCGGCGGCGCGGGGGGGTTCACGGGGTTCATCCTGCCCGTGGACGGGAGGCTCCTCCTCGGCGCCCAGACTCCGGAGGAAGGCTACGAGCTCTGGGCGACCGATGGGACGAGCGAGGGGACGGCGATGGTGAAGGACATCCTGCCCGGCCCCAAGGGCTCGAACCCCTCCGAGGCCGTGCGGCTCGGGCGGACCCTGCTCTTCAAGGCCGACGACGGCGCCTGGGGCCAGGAGCTCTGGCGCAGCGACGGGACGGCCGCAGGGACCGCCCTCGTGAAGGACATCCTGCCCGGCCCGGGGGCGTCCGCCCCGGTCTTCCTGACCGAGCTGAACGGCGTGGTCCTCTTCGCCGCCGACGACGGGGTCCGCGGGAAGGAGCTCTGGAGGTCGGACGGCGGGGAGCTCCGTACGGAGCTCGTGCTCGACATCCGGGCGGGCCGCGACGGCTCCGTCCCGAGCGCGCTGGCGGCGGCGGGCGGGCTCGTCTTCTTCTCGGCCGACGACGGCGCCCGCGGGGCGGAGCTCTGGAGGACGGACGGCTCTCCGGAGGGCACGCGGCTCGTAAGGGACGTCCTCCCCGGCCCGCGGGGCTCCGCCCCGAGCTCCATGGCCGCGGCGGGAGGCGTCCTCTACTTCAGCGCCGACGACGGCGAGCACGGCACGGAGATCTGGCGCAGCGACGGCACCGAGGAGGGCACGCGGCTCTTGAAGGACGTCTTCCCGGGCCCCGAGAGCTCCTTTCCGGGGCTCCCCGCCGCCCTGGGCGAGGCGATCTGCTTCAGCGCGGACGACGGCGAGCACGGCGCGGAGCCGTGGTGGAGCGACGGGACCGAGGGAGGCACGAGACTCCTCGTCGACATCGCGCCGGGCCCCCAGGGGTCCTTCCCCGAATCGCTTCTCGCCGCGGCGGGGAAGCTCTTCTTCGCCGCGAGCGATGGCGAGAGCGGCGCGGAGCTCTGGATCGCGGACGGGCGGGAGGGCGGCACGACCCTCGTCCAGGACATCAACCCGGGCCCGCAGGGCTCGCGGCCGGTCCCGCTCGCGGCCGTCCGGGACGCCCTCTACCTCGCCGCGGACGACGGCGCCCACGGGCGGGAGCTCTGGGCGCTAGGCCTCGAGCGCCGGGAGCTCCGCGGCGACGCCGACGGGGACGGGAAGCTCAACGTCACCGACGCCGTGAGGATCCTCCTGTGCCTCTTCCGCTCCGGAGGCTGTCTCGAGGGCTGCGCGATGGACTCCGACGGGAGCGGCGACCGGAGCATCCGCGACGCGCTCCACCTTTTGAGTTATCTTTTCCTTCGTGGCCCCTCGCCGGGGCCGTGCCCTTGACCCCTGGGACCCTTCCGGTGGACGGACGACGCCGATGCAGACGAAGACCCTGAGCCTCCTCCTCTTGACTCCCCTCGCGTGTCCCGAGGCCCTGGCCCGGGGCGACGGCACGTTCCGCTCGCCCTTCGTCCTGCCGAACGCGGGGCGGCCGGGGCCGGCCACGGTGCACTCCGGGGACCTGAACGGCGACGGGAAGCTGGACCTCCTCGCCGCGAACGGGGGCCCCCGGGTCCTGGTCTACCTCCAGGGCCTCTCGAGCCGCGAGCAGTGGAGGCAGATTCCTCTCCCCGTGGGCTCGCAGACCTGGTTCGTCCGCTCCGCGGACTTCACCGGCGACGGCCGCGACGACATCGTGGCCTCCGACATCAGCGCCACGGCGTTCTTCGTGAAGAGCCTGCCCGACGACGGCTTCCAGTCTCCGGTGCCGATCCCCGAGTCCAAGGGGGCGCGCTGGATCGCCATCGGCGACTGGAACAACGATGCGAAGCTCGACTTCGCCACGGCCAACATCTCCGCGGCCGACATCACCGTGTTCCTCGGCGACGGCGGCGGGGGCTTCGCGCTCAGCCAGAGGCTCGCGGGCTCGCGCGAGCACACCCTCGAGGCCCTGGACTATGACGCGGACGGCAAGCTAGACCTCTTCCTCGGGACGGGCCTCACGGGGATCACGCCCCACCAGGGCCTGGGCGACGGCACCTTCGCCGTCAAGCCGTCGTTCGAGCACTTGGGCTGCGTGGAGTACCTGGCCGAGGTCGGCCACTACGAGGCGGGGAGCTACGTCCTCCACGGCGACCTCAACGGAGACGGGAAGGGCGACCTGGCGCCGACCTGCGTGGAGACGACGAGCGCCTCCGCCGGGATCAGCCGGGGCGACGGGACCTACGAGGAGACCCTCGAGACCCTCGCCGGGCCCGACGTCGACTCCTCGGCCCTCGCGGACTTGAGCGGCGACGGGAACACGGACCTCGCCCTGGTCTCGAAGGGCTCCACGAGCCTCCACGTCCACCTCGGGAAGGGCGACGGGTACTTCCAGCCCGAGCCGGCCGTCTTCGGGCCGACGGGCGACACGCCCGTCTTCCTGATCGTGCGCGACCTCGACCGCGACGGCTTCCTGGACCTGGTCTCGGCCGACCAGCTCTCCTCCACCCTCACCGTGTTCTGGGGGAGGGATGGCGAGCGGTTCCTCGAGTCGGCCTCGAGCGTCACGGGCTTCGCGGCCGCGAAGTCCATGGGCGCCGCCGACCTGGACTCGGACGGCGCGCCGGACCTGTTCTTGCCGCGCTCGGACCGTCCCGAGGTCCAGGTCTACCTCGGGCCCGGGAAGGCCCCCGCGTCGAAGCCATCGCTCGTGATCCCGATCCACGAGAAGGCCACGCTCCTCGAGGCCGCCGACCTCGACGGCGACGGGGTCCCGGACCTGGCGGGGGCCGACCCGATCTCGGGGAAGGCGGTCGTGGCCCTCCTCGACCGCGCCGGGAGCACGCGCGGACCCCTCTCCCTCGAGGCGGGGCTCTCGCCTTCCTCGGTGGAGGTCGGGAGGCTGGACCCGGACGCGGTCCCGGACCTCGCGGTGCCCTGCAAGGGGGCGAACCACGTGGCGGTCTTCCTCGGCAAGGGGGGCGGGGCCTTCGCGGAGGCGAAGGTCGTCCCCACGCTGGAGAAGCCCAAGGGCGCCGCCCTCGGCGACTGGGACGGCGACGGGCTCGCGGACCTGGCGGTGATCTCCGACACGGTCGCCGCCGTCCACTTCGGCAAGGGGGGGGGCGAATTCGAGCAGGCCGTCGAGGTGGCGCGCGATGCGGCCAAGCTCTTCACCGACTGCGCGGCGGGCGACCTGAACGGCGACTCCCGCCAGGACCTCCTCATCTCGGAGTCGAAGGCGCTGAGCGTCCTCTACCTCGAGTCCATGGAGGGCCGCAAGCTCGCGGCGCCGGCGCCGTTCAAGACGAGCGGCGCGCCGACGGCTCTCGTCCCCGCGGACCTCGACGGCGACGGCCGCCTCGACGTCACGACCTCGAGCACGAGCGCCCGCTCCGCCTCGGTGCTCCTCCAGGGGGAGGGCCTCGAGCTCAAGAGCTCCTCCTACGGGCTCGGCCTGCCCCCGGCGAGCCACCGCGTCCTGGACATGGACTCGGACGGGGCGCTCGACCTCGCCGCCTTCTCGGCGACGACCGCCGTGATCCTCTCCGGCCGCCTCGCGGGCGCCGCGGAGCCGCGCTTCCGCCGCGGCGACGTGAGCGGCGAGGGGAGGCTGGCCATCAACGACCCCATCTTGATCTTGGCCCGGCTCTTCCAGGGGGGAGCGCCGCTCGCCTGCGACGACGCGGCCGACGCGGACGACTCGGGCGTCGTGAACTTGAGCGACCCCATCGCGGTCCTGAGGCACCTCTTCATGGGGGCCGGCCCGCTCCCGCCCCCGGGGCCCGACGAGTGCGGCGAGGACGGCGGGCAGGACGCCCTCGGCTGCGACTCGGGGTGCCCCTAGCGAGGTCTCCATGACGTTCCAGCGGCCATCCCGCCTCGGCCCGGTCGCCCTCCTCCTGGGGCTCATCCCCCTCGGGAACGCCGCCGGGGAGGACTGCAACCGCAACGCCGTGGCCGACCCCGAGGACATCGCCCTCGGCGAGAGCCAGGACTGCGACTCCGACGGGATCCCCGACGAGTGCCAGCTCGGGAACCGCGACTGCAACCGGAACGGCGTCCCGGACTCCTGCGACGTCGCGGGCGGCGGGAGCCTCGACTGCAACGGGAACGGTGAGCCCGACGAGTGCGACGTCCGTCGGGTGCTCGCCTTCCCGGCCCCGGTCACTTACGCCGTGGAGCAGAGCCCCTTCTCGATCCCCGTCGCCGACCTCGACGGGGACGGGGACGTCGACGCCGTGACGGCCAACCGGGGCTCGGGGAGCGTCTCGGTGCTCTTCAACCGGGGGGACGGCAGGCTGGTGGCGCCCGTGAGCTACTCCGTCGGGGCCTCCCCGCAGGCCATGCAGGCCGTGGACCTGGACGGCGACGAGGAGGTGGACCTCGTGGCGGGGAACCGGATCTCGGGGGACCTCTCCCTCCTCTTCAACGGGGGCGCCGGGGCGTTCGAGCCGGCCGTGCCCCTCGCGGCGGGCTCATCGCCGATCTCGATCGCGCCGGGGGACCTCGACGGGGACGGCGAGCTCGACCTGGCGGTGTCGGCCTGCGGGGACGCGAGGCTCAGGGTGCTCCTCAACC
>JACQVW010000561.1 GCA_016209535.1 Planctomycetota bacterium
AGCGCATGCTGGTCCGGTGGGTCGCCCGCGAGATCGTGGCGGACCACCCGTACTCCTACAACCCGCTCTACGCGAGGCGCACCCTGAGCCTGGGCGCCGAGGCCATCCCGGCGCTCCTGGCCGCGAGCGGCAGCGCGCACGCGCTCCTGAGGGAGAACGCGATCGGGCTCCTCGCGGCTTTCAGCGAGCCGCGGCTCGAGGTGGTCAAGGCGCTCCACGAGGCCCTCGCCGACCCGGACGCCGTGGCCCGGAACCGGGCCCTCGAGGGTCTCATCCGCTGGGGCCACAAGGACACCGAGAAGGCCTTGATCCAGAGCCTGAAGAGCAACAGGGACCCTTACTTCACCGCGTACGCGGTCCAGGCGCTCGGGCGTATGGGCTCCGTCGAGGCGAGGACGCCTCTCCTGCGGCTTCTCAAGGGCGACCACCGCGACAAGGGAGACCTCTGGCACACCGCCGTGCAGGCCCTGGGGAGGATCCCGGACCCGAAGGGCGAGACGAGGAGGGCCCTCAAGACCTTCCAGCGTTTCTGCGCCGGCCGCCCCGAGGCGTTCGACCAGCTCCCGGGGATGGCGCCGGACGCTCCCGACAGGCCGGGCGACCGCGCTCGGCTCCTCGTCGACGCGGCCACGATCGCCGGCGCCCGGCTGGGCGACGACGCGAGCAAGAAGCGGCTGCTGAAGATCCTCAAGGAAGGCTCGGGCGCGCCGCAGGACGGCGGTGGGGGCGTCTTCCGCAGGCAGACCGTCGACCCGGTCCTCGGCGCGATCGAGCCCTCGAACCAGATCCAGGCGATCGAGGCCCTCGCGGCCCTGAGCGAGGACGACCAGCTCGAGAGGATCGTGCGGGAGTCGCGCGACTTCATCTTGCGCGGGTACGCGCTCGACCAGGTCCTCAGGGGCGGCCGCCGCGTGGACTTCGTGCGGAAGGTGGCCGAGGACGCGGCCCTGCCCAGCGTGCTGCGGGTGCAGGCGATGGAGGCCCTCGCGCTCGGCGAGGCGACCCGCGAGGGCGCCATCGCCGTGGCCAAGTCGATGGTGCGCGGCTACCTCGAGAAGCGCGACGCCGCGGGGCCAAGGCGCGCCCGCAGGCCGGACCTCGACCAGGACGCGATCCCGTCCTACGAGTGCCTCGCGGCGATCAAGCTCCTCGGGCGCCACGGGGCCCTGGAGGCGGCGGCGCTCGTCGACGTGGTCCGGCGGGCCCGGGAGGCGGGCGACTACGAGCGCCTCGAGGGGCCCGAGGCGCCGGAGGACGAGGAGAGGGGACGCGGGAGGAACGTCCCGGCGCCCGGCCAGGTCACCCGCACCACCCTCAAGGCGTTCCCGGCCCTCTTCGAGACGGCGGTGGTGGAGCTGGGCCGCGCGGCGACTGATCCCGCGCTCGCCGAGCTCCTGAAGGTCCTCCAGGAGCGCGGCGGGCCCGGCCGCGCCGAGGCGGCCCTCGCGCTCGGGAACTTCCGGCGCCTCGCCGCGGCGGACGCTCTCCTCCAGGCACTCGAGGACCCCGAGCCCTGGGTGCGCTATGCCGCGTACCGTTCGCTGCGGAAGCTCTCGGGCGCGGAGGGCTTCGCCGACTGGCTATTCGGGAGTCCGGCGGAGCGGGCGGCGGCCGTGAAGGCGTGGAGGGAGTGGAGGGCGGCGAAGGGGCAGGAGCTGCCGGGATGAAGTTCGCCGGGATGTAGGGTCCGGCGCGGTGGGCTTCGCCCGCGGCCGGCGGCGGCGCCAGGACGGTAACCGGAGCCCCGGGCGGTGTCGACGGGGCTCTCCCTCGCGGTCGGTTCTGACGCCCGCCGTCAGCTCCCGCGCCGCGGACCGCACGGTGGCTTTACGCCGGGCCGCGCGTCCCGGATCGTCCCGGGGACCCGGCGGATCCCAAGCGTCCACGCAGCACGAGGTTGCTGCTGTGCGCTTCGTCCTCGGGCGCCCCCGGGCTCCCGAGGCCCGGCGTTTGCTGCTCGTTCCGTCTTGGATGGCAACGGTTTCCAGTGGAGGACGAACGCCATGAACGCGACCAACGCCATGAACGCGACCAGAGTCTCACGGACCGCGAGCGTGGTCCTCGCGGCCTGCCTGTTGTCTCGGGCCGGCACCGCCGGCGCGGACGTGCCCGGTGTGAGCCCCGTCACACCGTACCTGCTCGTCGAGGGCAGCACCTTGACCGTCGAGTGCATCCCCTGCGGGATGCCCCCCATCACCATGCCCGTGCGGGGGAGCTTCGCGCTGAGGCCTCTTTCGGAGGACCCGCTTTTCACCCACTACGAGGTCCTTGACCTGGAGTTTTCCAGCGTCGGCGTCTGGGACCAGAAGGGGCGCGGGGCGGGGACCTACGCCCTCGGCGGGGAATTTGCCCTCCTCCAGGAGATGAGCCTCGACGTGGCGATCAACGAGAACCCGCCCGTGAGGCTCGAGAGCGGGCGGGTGCCGCCGCAAGCCCGGTTCCCCTGGATCGAGATCGACCTCGAGCAGACCCCGCTGCCGCAGCAGGGCTGGTTCTACCACATGCACGTCGCGGCCACCCCCTGGCCCCGCATCCACTTCTCGACCGAGGTCGCCTTCCACGCCGCCGCTGCCGCGGGTGTCGCGGGGACCCTGATCAGCGATGGCGACCTCTTGAGCTCGGCGGGGACGGTCGAGCGGACCAACCACGAGCTCACGGCCCGCCTCGGGATCATGCCGTCCGTCCCCGACATCGGCCTCGACGCCGTCCTGGCCGCCGCCAACGCCTCGGGCGGCGCCATCGCCCGGGAGATCTGGTTCTCGGCGGAGGTGGACATCTTCAGCGAGACCCTCGGAGACCTGCGCCAGGGCGACCTCCTGAGCGACGCCGGGCGCATCGTCCGCCGCAACCTCGAGCTGGTGAAGCGCTTCGTCCCCCAGCCGCCCGTGCCCGACCTGGGGCTCGACGCGGTGCAGCTGGGCCCCGACGGCCTCATCCTCTTCTCCCTCGAGGAGGGCTTCTTCTCGGAGCGCCGCGGCAGGCGGATCGACGCAGGGGACCTCCTGCGGGAGGACGGCGTCGTGGTGAAGACCAACGCCGAGCTCCTCTCGGGCTTCCGGCCCCTGGCGACGTCCAAGAGCCTCGGCCTCGATGCGGTCCACGTCTGGCCGTCGGGCGAGGTCTGGTTCTCGACCGAGGAGGACTTCGAGGACGCGCGGCTGGGTCGCATCGGCCACGGCGACCTCCTGAGCGACGCGGGCCGCGTGGTGGCGCGGAACCTCGAGCTCCTCGCGCCGTTCCGTCCGCTCGAGCGCCTGGCCGACTTCGGCCTCGACGCCCTGTGGGTGGACCCGGCGCCGCCCGCCCCGCGATTCGACGGCTGCGGCGTCCTCGTCCGGGGCGCCGAGTGCGTGCTCTTCCAGGCCGACTCGGGCGGGCTCTACGTGCTCGAGGACCTGGGCGGCTTCCAGGTGGGGGACCGCGTGCGCGTCACGGGCGTCAGCGACCCGGCGTGCGCCACCTTCTGCATGCAGGGCGACGGCTGCATCCGCCGCAACACCATCGCTCCCTGCGACGAGCCCGGCGCCCTCCGCTGCGCCGTCCAGGGCCTGAGCGTCATCCTCGAGTGGGACGATCCGCCCATCGACGCCCTGATCCTCAAGTTCCGGATCTCCCGCGACGGCGGGACCGTCGCCACGGTGCCGCGCGATCAGCACTCCTACGTCGACGCGGTGCCCGCCCCGGGCACCTACGGCTACGCCGTGCACGCCGTGCTCGGCGGCGGCGGTGAGCTCTTCATCGGCGCCTGCACGGTGACCGTGACCGGGACGGGGCCGCCGGCGCCCCGGGACCTCACCTGCGTCCTCCTGCCGATCGAGCCGGTCGCGGGCGACGCGGCCCAGGACCCGCGGGCCGTCGACTCGGACGGCGACGGCGTCGCCGACCCGGCCAGACTCGCGGCCGTCCTCCTCGAGTGGTCGAATCCCGTGCGCTACAAGGCGATCGTCGTCTCGAGGAACAAGGCCCTCATCGCCACCCTCCCGGGCGACGCGACGAGGTTCGTGGACAGGATCGCCGGCGGCGGACTCTTCGTCTATCAGGTCCACGGGATCGTCGCGGGCCAGACGGGCGAGCCCGCCCGGTGCGAGATCGAGGTGCCGCCGCCCGTGGTGCCGCCGCCGCAGGACTTCCGGTGCGCCGTCCTCGACGTCGCCCTCGACCCGACCGATCCGGACAACCCTCGCCAGGTCGGCGCCGAGGACACGAGCAACCTGCCCTTCCCGATCGTGCTCCTCCGCTGGTGGAACCCGATCCGGTACGCGAGCCTCGTGGTCCTCCGCGACGGCGTCGAGCTCGCGAGGCTCCCGGGGGACGCGATGCTCTACCGGGACGTCGCCCCGCTCCCCGGCCGCCACGTCTACGGCATCTTCGGGACGGCCCTGGACGGGCGGCGGAGCCCGACCGTCGAGTGCGACGTGGACGTCGGCGCGCCGGTCCCGCCCGTGCTCGGCCTCGAGTGCGCCGTCGAGCAGCCGGCGCCGGGCGACGCGTCCGGCTCGGTGGTCCTCGCCTGGGAGAACGCCGCGGCCTACGACGCCATCCTGGTCACGAGGGACGGCGTGCTGGTCTTCGAGGGCCCGGGCGACACGCGGCGGTTCCGCGACGCGGGGCTCGAGCCGGGCACGTACCTCTACTGCGTAGTGGCCGTGCAGGGCGGGAGGCGGAGCCCGGCCGTCTGCTGCCAGGTGGTGATCGGCGGCCCGCCGCGGCGGAACCTCCTCTACTTCGTCCCGCGCTCCGCCGATTCGGGCGTCCCGCAGCCCCTCCCCACGCCGCTCCCGCCGTTCCCGGGGAACAGGATCGCCTGCGCCGCCGACAACCTCGAGCCCGTCCAGGGCTGGTCCTTCGGCGTGGGCTCGGACCCGAAGTTCATCGTCCCCGGGTCGTTCGACCTCGACGGCACGGCCACGCAGGCCCTCCACGGCGGGCGCGGGCCCGATTTCCTCCACATGGAGATCCTCGCCGGCGGGGGCGGGCTCGTCATGGCCGTCGTGATCGACGTCGGGTCGGCGGACCCGCCCGAGACCCTTCCCGCGGGGCGGGGCCACCGCCTCCTCAACATCGAGTACGCCGCGGGCCCCAGCGGCCTGCCCGGCGAGGCCTACCCCGTGCGCTACGCCGGCACGCTCGGCGACCCGCCCGTCCAGGTCCTCTTCGTCGTCAAGGGCTTCGAGGTGGTCCCCTTCACGCTGCCGGGCTGGGTGTCGCTCCCGGGCCCGCGCTTCCTCCGAGGCGACTCCAACGGCGACGGCCGCGTCGACTTGAGCGACGCCAAGCACTCCCTGAGCTGGCTCTTCCTGGGCGGCCCCCAGCCGGGCTGCATGGAGGCGGCCAACGCGAACGGCTCGACGCAGGTGAACATCGCCGACCCGATCTGGACCCTGAGCTTCCTCTTCTCCGGCGGCCCGCCGCCGCCCTGGCCGTTCCCGTTCTGCGGGTTCGCGCCGGCGCCGCTCGGCTGCGAGGAGCCGGGGGACTGCCCCGGGCCGGCGGGGGGATGACGGTGAGCCGCCGAGGGCTCGGGCGGCGCTTTCGCCTCGACAGCACTCTCGGCAGCTCCGTCAGCTCGGGCTCGCGCTCGCCGCGGCGGACCGTGATGAGGCGGTTCGCCGGCAGCGGGCCGTGGGCCTCGAGGAGGCCGTCCGGCCACCGCACCTCGAGGCGGTCGATGCGCGCCGCCGCGCCGAGCCCGAAGTGCAGGCGCGGGTCGTTGGCCGAGAGGTAGCTCGCCGAGCTGCGGCGCTCGGCGCGCTGCGTGCGACCCCCCGCGGTCAGGGTGACGCGGGCGCCGATGGCATCGCGGTTCCTGCCGGAGCCAACGAGGCGGACGAGGCCGAAGCTCCTGCGCTCCCCGCCGTCGTTCAGCAGGACCTCGGGGACGTCCGCGGAGTCGAGCACGACGAGGTCCAGGTCGCCGTCCGAGTCGAGGTCGCCGAAGGCGGTCCCCCGGCTCACGCGGGGCGCCTTCACCGCGTCGCCGCAGGCGAGCGACACGTCGGCGAAGCGGCCGCCGCCGCTGCCCCGGAACACGCGCTTGGGCTGCGGGTACGCGGTGCTCTCGTTGATCTCGCGGGCCCGCCGGTTCAGGTGGCCGTTGGCGACGAAGAGGTCGCGGATGCCGTCCTGATCCAGGTCCACCAGGCCGACGCCCCAGCCGACCTCGGCCGCCGCGCCTTGCGTGATGCCCGCGAAGCGCGCCTGGTCCTGGTAGGACTCCCCCGCCTTCACGGCCCGGTAGAGGTTGTTGATCTGGTCCTGGTAGTTGGTGACGCACAGGTCGACGAGCCCATCGGCATCGTAGTCCGCCGCGTCCACCCCCATGCTCCCGAGCTCGCCGCCCTCCTCGCCATAGGCCGTGCCGTTCAGGAAACCGACCTCGGCGAAACGCCCCTTGCCGTCCCCGAGGAACATGAAGTTCGCGGTGGTGTCATTGGCGACGTAGAGGTCCGCGCGACCGTCGTCGTCGAAGTCGCTCGAGATCACCCCGAGGCCGCGCCCCGGCTCGACGTCGAGGATCCCCGAAGCCTTCGAGACGTCGGCGAAGGTCCCGTCGCCGCGGTTCTCGTAGAGGCGGTCCGGGTGGGGCGGGTAGTCCTTCGGGAGGCAGTAGCCCGGGACGCCGCGCTGCTTGCAGGGGAGGTGGTCTCGTTTCTCGTCGATCACGTAGGAGGCCACGTAGAGGTCCAGGTCCCCGTCGCCGTCCATGTCGAGGAAGGCGCTGCCCGTCTCCATGGACTCCGCGGCGACCCCCGCCAGGGGCGCGACGTCGGTGAAGGCGCCGCCGTCGTTCCGGTAGAGGCGGTCGGGCCCGTCGTTGGTCACGTGCAGGTCCGGGTCGCCGTCGCCATCGATGTCGGCCACGGCCACGCCCAGGCTGAGGTGCTCATCCCCCAGACGCGCCTCCTCGGTCGCGTCCGCGAAGCGAAGCCACCCGAGGTTGCGGTAGAGCGCGTCGCGCGGCGCCGGAGTCTCCGGGTCGATCTTGCGGCCGTTCGTGAAGTAGAGGTCCATCCAGCCGTCGCCGTCCGCGTCGAGGATGGCGACGCCACCGGCGATCGTCTCCACGATCCGGTACCGCAGGCCGTCGAAGCCGTCGTCGTGGCGGAACGCGATGCCGCTCGTGGAGAGGACGTCGGTGAAGCGCGGGAAGTCGGCCTCCGGCGCGGGGCCGGGCTCCTTCGTGCAGGCCGCGAGCCCCAGGGCAGCGAGGCCGAGGACCGCGAGGAGGGCGGCCTGGTGGGGGCGAGGGAGCCTGGTCACCGCTTCCCGCTCCGCGTCTGGAGCAGCATCGCCAGCCCGATCTCGAGGTCCGGATTCCCGGGGTGGCGCGCCAGCCCCTCTCGCAGGACCCGCTCGCACTCGTCCACTTTCCCCGCGTCGTGGAGGACCATGGCCAGGCGCGCGTGGTTCTCCGCCGAGGGACGGTAGAGGAGGGCGTTCCGC
The DNA here is from genome assembly GCA_016209535.1 of Planctomycetota bacterium. GTDB lineage: Bacteria > Planctomycetota > UBA8108 > UBA8108 > SXIK01 > JACQVW01. The sequence continues at coordinate 7,444 of JACQVW010000561.1, forward strand.
GCGAACTCCTCGAGCCGCTCGGGGAGCACCCCGTGCTCTTGGGCCAGGATCGCCAGGAGCTCCCAGCCGTCGGGGAAGGCCTTCCGCACGTCGAGGGAGCGCAAGACGAGCTCCGCCGCGCGCTCCTTCTGGCCCTGGCGGACGGAGATCGAGCCGAGGTTCCAGAGCGCCTCGGCGTTCGCCGGGTCCCGCGCGAGGACGGCGTCGCAGGCGCGGGCGGCCTCGTCCAGCCGGCCGACCTGGAGCAGGATCCACGCGCGGTAGCACCCGAGCTCGAGGAACCCGGGGTCTCTCGCCAGGCCCTTCTCGGCCAGCGCCAGGGCTTCCCGGGCGTCTCCGGCCTTGAGCGCGGCTCGCGCGAGGCTGAGGAAGGTCCTGCTCTCGATCTCCTCGCCGGCCCTCTCGATCCTCCCCAGGTTCGACTCGGAGCTCAGGGGCTTGAGCCGGCGGAAGGCCTCCAGCTCCTCCTTGGCCCGGGCCAGCTTCCCCTGCCTCCGGTAGAGGGTCCCCAGGATGTAGCGCGCGGCGGCGTGGGCGGGATCGATCCGGACGGCATCGAGGAGCGCCGCCTCCTCCTCCCGCTCGAGCGGCGCGATCTCCTCCGGTCCGGCTCCCTCGCCCAGGCGCGCCTTCACCTGGGCCTCGAGGGCCCTCCCCAGCACGTAGCTCGCGTGGGCGTTGGCTTCGCCCCGGCGGACCACGGCTCGGGCCTCCGCGGCCGCCTCGAGGTGCTTGGCCGTCTGGAAGAGGCTCTCGGCGAGGCCCACCCGGGCGGGGACCTCCACCTGCGCCCACTCCTTGACGAGGAGCCGGCGGAAGGTCTCGATCGCCCGCGCGTGCTGCCCGAGCCGCGCGTGGCACTCGGCCTCCCAGAGGATCGGCTTGGGGTCGCGCGCGTCGAGGCGGCTCGCCTTCTCGAAGGCGCCGGTGGCCTCGCGGTAGCGGCCTTGGCGCATGTGGACGTCCCCCAGGATGAAGTGGAGCTCCGCGTCGAGCGGCCGCCGCTCGAGGGCCTTCCGGACCAGGGCGAGGCTCCGCGAATAGCCCGCATCCTCCGCAGCAGCGGCGAGGCTTTCAGGTCTTTTGGCGGGCAGCCCGCTGTCCGGAGGGGGACCCCCGCAGAGGAGGACGGGGAGGACAAGGGTGAGGAGTGGAACTTCTGTCACAGACGAGATCGTATCACGGCCCGCGGAGGCAGGGCAACGCGGTGGAGGCCGTGAGCATGCCCGGCTCGCAGGCGAGGCGGGCCTCGCCGCTCTGGCGCCGCCCCGCGCCGCCCCCGGGCCTCACAGCTCCACCTGCACCGCCTCCCCGCGGAGCTCCACCCGCTGCGGGCGCGCGCTGCCGCCCGCGGCCTCGACCGTGAAGACCCGCGCGGCTCCCGGCCGCTGCGGCTGGCGCTCGGCGGGCTCGAGAGTGAGCCGGCGGGCCGCGTCGTCCCAGCGGCAGCGGATCCAGGCCAGCCTCGGGTCGGACCCGTCGCGGTAGCCGAGGCTCACGCCGTCGTCGTCGTAGAGCGTGAACGCGCCGCCCGCGTCGGCGTGGACGCGCAGCGCCGTCGGCTCGGTCGCGGGCTCCGCCGTGTGCTGGCGCACTGGGTCAAGAGGGATGACCGCGCCCGCCCGGGCGTAGAGCGGCAGCGTCGCCAGGTCCACGGGGCGCTCGATCCAGCGCCCGCCCGCGAGCCTCTCGCCCGTCCACCAGTCGTACCAGTCGCCGGCGGGCAGGTAGAGGCGCCGCGCCCGCGCGCCCTTCTCGACGACGGGCGCCACGAGCAGGTCGCGGCCCCACAGGTACTCGCTTCCGAGCTTCAGGGCCTCGGGGGTCGCCCGGAACCGCCACCTGCAGCCGCCCGGCGCGGAGCTCTTCGGCCCCGGCGAGCTCGCGGTCAGCGAGGTGAGCGAGCGCACGCTGCGGATCGAGCTGCTCCCCCTCGACGCGCCGGCCAGGGCGGCGAGGGCGGCGAGGGCGAGCAGCGCGACGGAGGATTCATTCAGCATGGGGCCGGTACCGCCAGTCCACCTTGCCGCCGTACGCCATCGTCGCGTGGACGAGCGCGTGGAGGTCCGGGTCGTAGGCCCGGAGCGCCTCGCGAGTGGAGATCGGGTGCTCGGCATCGGGAGGGGCCGCGTCCTGACCCCTCGCGTCGAAGTAGGCGAGCACGCCCGCGACCCAGTAGGCGGCGCGGTCGTGCATGGCGTTCGTGCCCCGCCACTTGCCGGCGCCCAGCGCCTTCTCGTGGAGCGCCTTCACCTTCTCGTCGAAGCGGACGTCGATCCTCTCGACGCGCAGCTCGTACTGCTGCACGGCGCGGCCACGCTTGTCCCAGTTGGGGTCGACCGGCCGCAGGGCGGTCACCCGGTACATGGCGCCGGCGAGGACGCGGATCACCTGGACGTCGCCGGCGCCGGGCTCCCGCGGATCTCCGAGCACGTTCTCCTCGGCGGCGACCAGGAGCTTGGCCTCCGGCGTGTAGTCGAGCGTGCGCGCCAGGAGGTCGATGCCCTTCACGTCCTTGAGGATCTTGTGCTCGGGCAAGTCCGCGATCCGCTCGCCGCGCCCGAGGACCACGAGGCGCACGCCGTCCGCGATGAGCGCCTTCAAGATGTCGTGGCGGTAGGCGAAGAGCTTGCGGACCGTGTCGTTGGCCTTGAGCAGGGCCGCGTCGCTCGCCTGCCGGCCGAGCACGGTGAGCTCACGCGCCCAGGTGAACTTGGCGTAGTAAGGATCGACCTTCAGCTTCGCGGGCGGCGGCTGCACGTTCGGGAGCTTCTGGAGCCACGCGTAGCGCCAGTCCTGCTCCGGCGTCAGGTTGAACGTGCTGCGGGCGAGCTCGTAGCCCTCGGGGTCGTACGCCTTGAGCTGCTCGCGGGTGCCGATCGGGCCGTGGTTCCAGTTGTTGACGCGGTTGGAGTCGAAGTAGGACTGGCAGATCTCGGCCCAGTACTCGCCCGCGTTCGAGCCGGCGTAGGCGTCCCGGTAGAGCCCCTTCTTCCGCGCGCTCTCGAAGACGGCCGCCTTGCGCTCGCGCCAGGCAGGGTCGATCGAGCGCAGCGCCCCGTCGATGGTGTGGCAGAACTCGTGGACGGCGATGCTCTCGTCGTCGTAGCGGTCGAGCGAAAGGCTGAGCAGGTTCTCCTCGCCGAAGCTCGTGGGCCGGCCGCCGGTGCCGCGCACGCGCTCGTTCTGGAAGGCCGGGTCCGGGTGGTTCCGGTACTCGGGCATGTCGGTGTAGACCTGGTCCTTGCCGATGATGATGAGGTACATGCGGTCCTTGACCAGCGCCTCGACGACATCCGGCCGCCCCGCGAGGAGGTGCGAGACGATGGAGCGCGTCCGCTCGAGGGCCAGGTCCGCGACCTCGGCCGAGGCCGCGACGGGCAGGCCTTTGACCTCCAGGTGCTTCGCGTAGAAGCCGCGCGCGACCTCGCGCGCCTCGTCCCCCCGCACGAGCTCGAAGAAGGACGCGGGCGGCGCGGTCACCGCCCGGCCGGCCTCGCCGGCGGCGGGCTGGGCGGGGAGGTCGGCTGCGAGGAGGAGCGCGATGGACGCGAAGGAGGTCGAGCGCGGCATGGGCTGACTGGCGAGAGATCGGGCGTGGTTCAAGAACCGCGATTACGCGGTTCAGAACCACGCCTGTGCTCTCCCCCCT
>JACQVW010000575.1 GCA_016209535.1 Planctomycetota bacterium
CCGCCTCCGTTCGGCTCGATGAGGAAGGTGGCGACGAGGTGCCCCGTCGCCTCCGTCACGAACGCCGCCCGGTTCCAGTACTCGCGCGGGTAGGTCCTCGCGGTGTAGAGCGCGTGCCCTGCGGCGGCCGTGAAGCGGCCGTGGTAGTCCACCTGGCGGACGTTCTCGGTGATCGGCTGGAACCTGGGGTTCCCGGCGATGCCCGCGAGCACCGTCGACGACCAGCCCCGCACGCGCTCGTAGTAGCGGTTCGGGACGGGCATGTGCTCGCTGGGGTTCCCGTTGGCCGTGGACCCGAAGAGGACGCCCTCCTCGCTGAAGCCCACGCCCCAGGAGTTGTTGTTCGTGTTGCGGAGGAGCTCGAGCTGCGTCACGGCCGGCGAACCGCCGGGCGCATCGACCTTGAAGCGGTAGAAGCCCTGCCGGAACGAGTGCCGCTCGCCCGCGACCATGCCCTCGAAGCCCGAGTAGCCCACGATCCCGTACAGCCAGTTGTCGAGGCCGTACCGCAGGTTGCTCGGGCCCGCGTGGGTGTCACCGGCGCCCCAGCCCGTGAAGAGGACGCGCCGCTCGTCGGCGACGTCATCGCCGTCGGAGTCCACGAGGAGGAGCGTGTGCGGGTACTGGTGGACCACGACGCCGCCCCAGGCGAAGGCGAGGCTCGTCGGGATGCTGAGCTTGTCGGCGAAGACCACGAAGCGGTCCGCACGCCCGTCCGAGTCCGCGTCCTCGCAGACCTTGATCCTGTCGTTCCCCTGACCCTCGGGCTGGAGAGCGTTGGGGTAGTCGACGGTCTCGGCGATCCAGAGGCGGCCGCGCTCATCCCAGGCCATGGCGATGGGTTTCGCGATGTCGGGGTCCGCGGCGAACAGCCGCGGCTCGAGCTCGACGGGACAGACCATGTGCTTCACGCTCTCGGCGGGGTCCAGCGGCGCCTGCATCTTGCTGATCGGTTCGCCCGTGACCCCCCACTGCCTGCCCGCCGGGTAGAACGGGATCCTGGCCTCGACGAACCGGAAGGGCTGGACGTCGGCGCGCTTCGGCGTCATCTCGGGCTGGTCCCGGTAGGGCGGCGCGGCGGCCGGGTCGCCCCCCACGGCCCAGCGGATCCCGCGCTCGATCAAGCTCTGGAAGCCCTCGTGCCCCCAGGTCCGCTCGTCGTGGCCCCAGGCCGTGTAAAAGACGCGGCCCTTCCCGTGGGTCCGCACCCACGTCCACGGCTCGCGGCCCGCCTCGTCGGCCCGGACCTCGAGCACCACGCGGTCCTCGTTGTGCTTCTCGTGGACATAGGTCTCGTCCCAGCTCTCGAAGCCTCCGAAGCCCTTCGTCACGGGGTGGTCCGGCCGCACGATCTCGGTGCGGAAGAGCCCCGTCCCGTGACGGAGGAACTGCGCTCCCACGAGCTCGACGTACCTCGGCGAGTTGCGGAAGCAGTACGATGCGCAGTGGAGCGGGATGAGGCCCTTCCCCGAGGCGACGAAGTCGAGGAGCGCCTTCTCGGCCTCGGGCGGGACCTCGTCGATGTTGGCGTAGACGAGGAGCCCGTCGTAGCCCGAGAGGGTCCCCGGGTTCAGGTCCGCGACCCGCTCGGTGTAGGCCAGCTCGATCCCGCGCCGGGCGAGCACGGGCTCGAGCTGGCGGAAGCGGTCCGCGGGCCGGTGGTGGCCCCGGTCTCCGAGGAAGAGGACCTTGACCGGCGCCGGGGCGGCAGGGACGGGCGCCGCGGCAAGGACGAGGAGCAGGCTGGACGCGAGGCTCGGGCGGAACGGGCGCTGTGCGGTGTGCATGGAATGTCTGTCTCGGGGCGCGGCGGGCCGCCCTCTCACCAGGTGAACGTCCACTCGGGCAGGCGCACGATCTCGCCTCCCCTCATGGCCGACTCGTGCGCGAGGATGCCCACGCACGTCCAGTTCGCCGACTGCGCGGCGTTCGGATAGGGGTCTCGCCCTTGCACCAGCGCCGAGACGAGCTCGTGCGCGAGGTGCGGGTGCGAGCCCCCGTGGCCGGCGCCCTGGATGAACGAGAGGTGCGCGTGCTCCTGGGCGTCGTAGACGCCCTTCGTCGTGAAGCTGCGGATCTCGGCCGGGAGCAGGTGACCGTAGTCGGGGACCTTCACCCTCTGCGGGATCTCGGGCTCGGGCTTCTTCGCCGTGTGGAGCACGGGCTCCTCGCCCTCGACGAGCGGCCACTCGAAGGCCTTCTTCGTGCCGAAGACGTCGAAGCTCTCGCGGTACTGGCGGGCCGTGTCGAAGAGGGACCGGAAGATACGCGCCGTCAGGTCCGAGCTCCGGAGCTTGACGTGGCAGGTCTCGACGGCGAAGGGCGAGTTGTACTTGCGGATGAGCTCCTTCCGGATCGTGCCGGACCCGAAGCACGACACGTACTCCGCGTCGGCGCGGGTCAAGGCGAGGCAGGGGCCGACGCAGTGCGTGGCGTAGTGCATGGGCGGCAGGCCCGGCCAGTAGTTCGGCCACCCGTCCATGTCCTGCTGGTGGCTCGCCTGGAGGTACTGGACCTTGCCCAGCTCGCCCTTCTCGTAGAGCTCCTTGACGAAGAGGAACTCGCGGGAGTAGACGACCGTCTCGGCCATCATGTACTTGAGGCCCGTCGACCGCACGAGCTCGACGATCTGGCGGCACTCCTCCACCGTGGTGGCCATGGGCACGGTGGACATGACGTGCTTCCCCGCCTTCAAGGCCGCGATGGACATGGACGCGTGGTCCGGGATGGGCGTGTTGATGTGGACGAAGTCAACGCCGGGGTCCGCGAGCACGTCCTCGAAGCGCGTGTAGCGCTTCTCGATCCGGAAGGCGTCGCCGATCTGCTTGAGCTTCTCGGGGCTCCGCTGGCAGATCGCGTACATGGTGGCGTTGGGGTGCCGCTGGTAGATCGGGATGAACTCGGCGCCGAAGCCAAGGCCGATGATGGCCACGTTGACCTTCTTCGTGCTCATGGAGCGTCCTCACTGTGACGGGGGAATTCGGTGACAGGCCTACAAAATACCCGTAGCTGCCGGGGCGTCCACAGGTAAACTCAGGCTTCATGAGCAGCCAACCGTCCCGCGCCACGGAAGGTGGGAGGCTCCCCATGAGGCGCCTCGTGGACCGGTTCCTCTCGAGGCGCCTCCCCCGCCGCGCCTTCCTCGAGGGGCTCGGAGCCCTGGGGCTGAGCGCCGCCGGCATCCAGGCCGTCCTCCAGGCTTCCCAGGCGGCCGAGCGCGGCCCACCCGGCTCGGCGCGCAACGTGACCGGCACCGGAGGCGACCTCATGGTCGCCCAGATGAAGGCCGCGGGCGTGCGGTTCCTGTTCACGAACCCGGGCTCCTTCGAGGTCGGATTCTTCGACGCCTTCCTCGACCAGGCCGGGATGCAGCTCATCCTCGGTCTCCACGAGGGCATCGTGATCTCCCTGGCCGACGGCTACCACAAGGTCTCCCGCGAGCCGGCCTTCGTCAATCTCCACGTCATCGCCGGCACGGCCCAGGCCTCGGGTCAGCTCTACAACTCGAGCCGCGACGGCTCCGCCCTGGTCGTCACGGCCGGCCTCCTCGACAACGAGGTCTACAGCGACGACGTGCTCCTCGGCCCGCGGCCGGGCTTCGACCAGAAGGACGTGAACCGGCAGTTCACGAAGATCTCCTGGGAGTGTCGCGAGGCGGCGTCGATCCCGGCCATGCTGCGGCGCGCGTTCAAGGTTTCGACGACGGAGCCGGGAGGCCCCGTCTACCTTGCGATCCCCAACCACGTGCTCGAAAAGCGGGCCGTGGCGGCCGACGTCTACGAGCGCCGGCACTTCATGATCCCTGCCGAGGTCCCGCCGGCTCCCGAGCTCATCGACGAGGCGGCGCGGATGCTGCTCGAGGCCAAGGACCCTCTCCTCTTCCTTGGCGACGACGTGTGGAAGGCCGGAGCGCAGCTCGAGGCGCTGGAGCTCGCCGAGCTCCTCGCCCTTCCCGTGGCCCAGGAGCGCATCTCGGCTTTCCACAGCTTCCCCAGACGGCACCGGCTCTGCCTCCGGCGCTGGCCCGAGCGCTACAAGGACGTCGTCCTCAGCGTCGGCGCCCGGGACCTGGGAGACCGGGCGGTGCCGCGCGACGCTCTCCGCCCCCAGGCAGGCAAGATGATCCGCATCGGCCTCAACACGGACCACATCGGACGCGACCACCCCTTCGACCTGGCGATCGTGGCGAACGTCAAGCGGGCCCTGCGAGCCCTCACCGACACGGTGAAGGCCAGCGCCACGAAGGAGCGCCTCGAGGGGATCCGCGGGGGCCGGCCCGATCCCGGGGCGAGGCCCCCCGAGGTCGCCGCGGAGACCCTGGGGCTCACGCCGATGCACCCCGACGAGCTCGGCTGGGTCCTCGAGGAGGAGCTGGACAGGGACGCGATCATCGTCAGCGAGAACCTCTCCGGCTCGAGCCAGTTCTTCTCGACCGGGTTCCGGGAGGACGAGAAGATGTGGCTGGCGAACACCGGGGTGGGGCTCGGCTGGGGCGTCGGCGCTGCCGCCGGGGCGAAGCTCGCGGCGCCGGACCGCCAGGTCGTCTCGAGCATCGGGGACGGCTCGGTCATGTACAGCGCCTCGGGTTTCTGGACGCAGGCGCGCTACGAGATCCCCGTCCTCACGGTGGTGTGGAACAACCTCAACTACCAGACGGTCCGGCACTCCTACCACGGCTACGGCGGCCGCATGAAGGAGGCGAACCGCTACCACGGCATGTACCTCGGTGACCCGGACATCGACTTCGTCAAGCTGGCGGGGAGCCAGGGGGTCGAGGGCGCGAGGGTGGAGCGCCCTGGAGAGCTGCGCCAGGCCCTGCGGCGGGCGATCGCGGCCACGCGGGAGGGCAGGCCGTACCTGGTGGACGTGGCGGTGCGCCGCGTGGGAGGCGGGGCCGACTCCACCTGGCACCAGCGCTTCAGCCTGGCCGAGGCGCGGAAGAGGAAGGCGTGACGGGCGGCGCGCGAAGCCCGCACCCCCCTCTCCAGTGACCCGGATCACGGCCGGCGCCGCCGCGTTGGCTTCCCATCGTGGGACCGCCTAGCTTACAAGGAGAAGACCATGAACGCTCGAGTCCGCCGTCCGCTCGCCGCCGCCCTCGCCCTCGTGCTCGCTCCCGTCCTGGTAGCGATCACTCTCGCCGCCCCGGTGCTCAGCGCCGAGGCGCCCCCGCGGCCCGTGCCGCCGGGGCCGCACGTCACGAAAACGGACCCGACGTCACCGTCCACCAGCTTCCGCAAGGACCAGCCCATCGCCGGCACGTACTACTTCTACTGGTACGATTCGAGCACGAAGGAGCATTTCGTCGACGGCGACGGCACCGACGCCCTCACGGACCACCCGGACCGGCCCGACGGCTACAGCTACCGCTCGGTGGACTGGCACCACCGCGAGCTCCTCGACGTCCTCGACGCCGGGCTCGACTTCATCTTGCCCGTCTACTGGGGCTACCCGCGGGCCTACGATGAGTGGAGCTTCGTCGGGATCCCGCCCCTCGTCGAGGCGGCCCGGCGCCTAGAGAAGGCGGGCAAGACCCCGCCGAGGATCGGGCTCTTCTACGACACCTCGACCCTCCGGCACAACCGCCACGGCTTCCACGCGGACCTCGCGACCCCCGAGGGGAAGGAGTGGCTCTACGTCTCGGCCCGCGACTTCTACTCGCTCGTGCCGCCCGACCTGCGGGCCGCGGTCGACGGCCGCCCGATCGTCTGGCTCTACTCCGCGGCCTTCGCGAAGAGGCAGGACCCGGCGGCCCTCGACCAGCTTCGCTCGGAGTTCGCGAAGGACTTCGGCGTCGAGCCCTTCGTGGTGAAGGAGGTCTCCTGGCAGGGGCGGGCCGATGCGACGTACGCCTGGGGCGCGGCGCTCCGGCCGAGCATCCTCGGCGTGGCGGGCGTGGGGCCAGGCTACGACCACTCGGCGGTGCCCGGGCGCGCGCCCCTCGTGCGAGAGCGCGAGGGCGGCGAGCTCTACCGGCGCTCCTGGGAAACGGTGCTCTCCCTCGACCCGGCGCGCCGGCCGAAAATCGCCGTGGTCGAGACCTGGAACGAGCTCCACGAGGGGACGGAGATCGCGCCCACCGTGGAGCACGGCCGAAAGTACGTGGAGCTCACGCGCAAGCACGCGGACCTCTGGCGCGCCGGGAAGCGCCTCGAGCGGCCCGGGGCCTTTGCCCGGACCCTGGAGGTCTCGGTCGTGCTCGGCGCCGCGAACGAGCCGCGCGGCCTCGTCCAGGCGGACCATGAGGACGGAAGGACGAAGCCCGTGGCTGCCGTCGCGGGGAAGGCCGGGCGCCGCGCCGTGCCCGGTGCCGGCGGCGGGCGGTACGTGTACTTCGACGTCGACGACTCCTTCTACCTCGACGACGCGCAGCCCGTCGACGTCGAGATCGACTACCTCGACGAGGGCAAAGGGCCCATCGTCCTCGAGTACGACTCCTCGGACGGCGCCGCGGCCCACGGCGGCGCCTTCAAGCCGCTCCAGGCGGCCGTGCTCGAGGGCACGGGAGCCTGGAGGACGGTGCGGGTCGCGCTCGCGGACCCGGCCTTCGCGGGCCGATCCAACGGCCACGACTTCCGGCTCTCGGCGCCCGGGGGCGGTCTCGTCCTCGGCGCGGTCGCGGTGAGGAAGCGCTCCGCCGTCACCGCCGCCGTCGCCGGCGCCGCGCCCGTCGTCCTCGCGGCCTCGGGGAAGGCCCTCGGCGAGATCGTGGTGGCGAAGGACGCGACGGAGCCCGAGCGGCACGCCGCCGAGGAGCTCCGGCGGGCGCTGAAGGAGGTCACAGGCGCGGACTTCCCGCTGCGATCGGGCGATGCCGCGCCGGCGGGCGATGGCCCCGCGATCCTCGTGGGCCCCGGGGCCTGCGCGGGCGTCGTCTCCGCCGAGGAGATCGCGGGGCTGGGGCAGGAAGGCTACGTCCTCCGGACGAAGGGCGCGCAGCTCGCCATCGCCGGCGGCCGGCCCCGCGGCACGCTCTACGGCGTCTACTCGCTCCTCGAGGACGAGGTCGGGTGCCGCTGGCTCACGCCCGACGTCTCGCGGATCCCGAAGCGCGACCCCCTCGAGGTCCGTCCCCTCGACCGGCAGCACGTGCCGCGGCTCGAGCACCGGTCCACGGACTACCCCAACTCCCGCGACGCCGACTGGGCCGCGCGCAACAAGCTGAACGGCACCCAAACCCGGATCGATCCGCGCCGCGGAGGCAAGGTGGCCTACGGCCCCTTCGTCCACACGTTCAACTCGATCCTGAGCTCCGACGAGCACTTCGAGAAGCACCCCGAGTGGTTCTCCGAGGTGAAGGGGAAGCGCACCGGCGGCCGCTCGCAGCTCTGCCTCACGAACCCCGAGGTGCTGCGGATCGCGACGGAGACCGTGCGCCGCTGGATGCGGGAGCAGCCCGAGGCCACGATCTTCTCGGTGAGCCAGAATGACTGGCACAACTACTGCACTTGCAAGGAGTGCTCGCGGGTCACGGAGGAGGAGGGCTCCCCGGCGGGCGTCTACCTCCGCTTCGTGAACGCCATCGCCGACGAGCTGCGGGACGAGTTCCCCGACAAGGCCGTCGACACCCTCGCCTACCAGTTCACGCGCAAGCCACCGCGGCTCACGAGGCCTCGGCCCAACGTCATCGTCCGCCTCTGCTCGATCGAGTGCTGCTTCGCCCATCCCCTCGGCTCCCAGGCCGCCCTCGACCCCGAGAACGCCGCCTTCGCCCGCGACCTCGAGGGCTGGTCGCGGCTCTCGGACCGGCTCTACATCTGGGACTACGTGATCAACTACGCGCACTCCATCATGCCCTTCCCCAACCTCTACTCGCTGCGGCCGAACATCGCGTTCTTCGCGGACCACGGCGTGAGGGGGATCTACGAGGAGGCGAACTACTTCTCTCGGGGCGGCGAGCTGGCCGAGCTGCGCACCTGGATCCTGGCGAAGACCCTCTGGGACCCCGCCTACGACACGGACCGGGCCATCGACGAGTTCCTCGAGGGCTACTACGTGGAGGCGGCGCGGCCCTTACGGCGCTACGTGGACCTCGTCCACGGGAAGGCGCGCATGGACGGCGTCCACTTCCACATCTTCGATGGCCCCGGGAGCGCGCTCTTCGCCGGGGACTTCGTGCAGCGCGCCGAGGGCCTCTTCGACGAGGCCGAGAAGGCCGTCGCGGAGAATCCCGCCGCGCTCCACCGAGTGCAGACGGCGCGCCTCCCCGTGAGCTACGTGCGCATGGCGCGGCTCCTCGCCAAGGCGAGGGAGGGCAAGGCCCTCTCGGACGACGAGCGCCGCGACCTCGCGGGCCTCTTCGAGCGCTTCGACGCCGCGGCCCGCAAGGAGGAGATCGCCCACGTGAGCGAGGGGCGCGGCTACGATTCCTGGGTGCAGTCCGTGAGGAAGGCCCTCGAGCCGGCGCCGGAGCCGGCGGGCGGGAAGTGAGGACGCCGGGGCGGCGGGGCGGCCGCTCTGGGCGATCTGACGGGCCGATCCGCTCCGATCGGGGCCATTCTGGCACAGCCTCCCCGCCGCCGCTTCCGGGATGACGGAGGCCGCGGCGCGAGGCGCGCGCCGGCCGGAAGCACAGGGCAGTCAACAGCAAGGAGGAGCCTTTATGCGCGCGAAGAGCATCGCACCCGTCGTCTGGATCACCGGCATGTTCCTGGCAGCCCCGTGGGCCGCCGGGGCCGTCCGCACGGTCACGTTCGTCAACAAGGAGGACGCGATCGAGCAGAAGACCGCGGACGACCTGCACATCGAGACCGACGTCCCGACCTCGATCGATGTCCCGGAGAAGTCCAAGCCCTTCGAGTCCGAGCGCGGGAAGGACGGCGGGACCACCCACAACCTCTACGGCGGCCAGGTCCGGCACGGGGCCGAGGCCAAGGTCACCCTGGACAGCCCGGACCAGGAGACGATCAAGATCACCCGGTGGTGGTGGACCATCGGCGGCAACGCCCTCAAGGACGGCGACCGCTACGGGAGCGAGCACGTGAACGACGACGGCGGCGGGCGCCTCTCCTTCTCCGGCAAGGGGTCATTCGACGACGTCACGGTGATCGGGGGCCTGGGCATCGCGACCGGCGACGGCGCGGTGGCCGTGTCCATCGACGGGGTCGAGGCGGTCTACACGACGCAGCGGGGCGCGACGCCGGCCGCCTCGGCGCTCGGCTTCCTTCAGTTCCTCGGCACTCTCGCCGACGCGCAGAGGCAACCGCTCGTCCACGCCGCCCCGGACCTCCGCGACGGCGTGACGCTCCTCGGGAACGTCGTGGGGGACCCGCAGAGGGCGCTCCACGTGGAGGTCCTCCAGCAGGACAGCACGCAGGCCATCGCGTTCCAGCCGTTCGGTCAGCCCACCCCGTCGTGCCCGCCGGTCCCCTCGTACGACGGCAGGAACGGCGACGTGAACTGCAGCGGCGCCCGCGACATGAGCGACGCCGTCTACATGCTCAACTGGCTCTTCCTGGGCGGCCCCGCGCCCCGCGAGCTCGCGGCCTGCGCGTTCCAGGACGCGAAGTGCCCCAACGGGCCCGTGGGGAAGATCCGCCACCGGGTCGTGGGCTGCTACACCAAGCAGGCCGGCGACACGGACGCGATGGCCAAGACGAAGGCCGCCCTGGACCTCTCGGAGCAGGCCATAAAGGCCTGCAAGGCCGGGCCGGCGAAGGACTGCGAGAAGATGCCGTGCAACTCCGAGGTGAAGCCCAAGTGCAAGGTCGAGCCCGGCAAGTTCGGCAACCCGCCCGGGGACACCGAGCAGATCGAGGTGAAGCTCGTCGGCGACACCTACTACGCGTTCTCGTCGAAGAAGCAAGACGCCGACGGAGACTGGTTCTTCGAGTGCGAGTGCATCTGCCGGGAGCGATGAGCGCCATCCATTCCGGCCCAGACTGAGAGCGCCGGAGGACTCTTGCCTGGATCGGCTTGGCGCCTACAATCGACACCAAGCTAATGGATCACGAGGCGAAGGTCGAGCGACGACTTGGAGCTCTACGATTCCTGGAGAGACTCACCGCAGGTTCCCCCGGACTGGGAGCCTGCGGCCCCCCCGGGGGCCGTCGTCAAAGTCCGCCTGCGCAACCTTCGCCTGCTCCGCGCCTTGCGCCAGGTCCTTCCTGGTTCCTGGGTGAAGGTCTACCGCCGCGGCAGAGATGGCTCGGAGATGCACTACTTTCAGCACGCGTCCGGCGCGGTGTTCAACGTCAAGCACAAGGTGAAACAGTAAGATGAGGCCGGCACCCCTTCAGGTGAACATGATCGCGGACTTGACGCGCCGCGGCCTGCCCCAGGCGCTTCTCGAGCGCAGGCTCGCGCAGGCTGGCCTCGGGGTCCTCCGGGCGCTCCGCGGCGCCAGCATGGCCATCGAGGACGCGGAGAATGACCTCTTCAACCTTGCCACCTACCAGGCCGCGCGGCGCCGCAGGCTCGATCGGTGTCTCATCGAGTTCTTGGAATGGGGGATGGAGCTCGACGACGTGTTGAGGCTCGCTCCGGAGGGGCTGGAGGAGAGCTTCCGGAGCATGGAGAACCTGCTACTGAAGGTGATCTCGAGGTCCCTGGGGAAGAGCCGCCGCAGGAAGAGGGCATAGCAGGGCTCGGGGGCCGCCCGGGACTGCGATCGCAACTGCCGCAAGACGTGAGCTACCCTCCGCAGTCCGCCTCGCACGCCAGCGACCCCGGGTTCGGCCCGCAGTCCGGCCACGGGGCCTGAGGCGGCCGGCCCCCTCCGAAGAGGTGGAGGACCGTGAAGACGGCGTCCGAGACGTCGAACGTGCCGTCCGCGTTCGCGTCGTAGGCCGCCGGGCAGGAGCCGATGGCGGCGCCCTTGAAGAGGACGCGCAGCGCGTGCACGGCATCCGTCAAGTCCACGGACCCACTCCGGTCGCCGTCGGCGCGCAGGAAGCCCCGCCGCGGCGCGAGGGACGCGGGCTTCCGCGCGAAGACGAGGACTCCCATGCGCGGGATCAAGATCCTCGCCGACTGCCCGAAGCCGTGCCGCGGCGGGCCGCCGGCGACGATCTTCCCCGAGTTCCCGTGGTTCCTGCCGCCGTAGACCGCGGCGTCGCCGTTCAAGACCTCGAGCCACTCGCCCGGGAGCGGGAGGCCCAGGTCGTAGTCGGTCAGGTCGCCGTTCGCGAAGGTCATGACGGCGACCAGGTCGTCGCCCGCTCCCGCCCAGCGGTGGATCGCGATCACGTTCGCGCCGGCGAGGTCGTTCACGTGGTAGACGTTCTGCCCGGCGGAGCTGCGCAGCGCGGGCTGGGTCCTCCGCAGGTGGAGGACGTCCTTCACGAACTGGAGGAAGTCGGCGTGCTCCGTCGCGTACCGCCAACGTATCCTGTCCTCGGTGCCGTCGCCGAAGTTCCGCGACTCGAGGAGCTCCTGGCCCTGGAGGAGCATGGGGATGCCCGCCGAGAAGACCACGAGGCCCGCCGCGACCTTGGCCCGGCCGTAGGCCCACTCGCTCTCGGGGTCCGCGGGGTCGGCGATCTTCGCGACGCGCCCCTGGTGCGCGGCCTCGTCGTGGCTCTCGATGTAGTTCACGACGGCGCCGGGGATCTCGAAGTGGTTGACGCCGGCCGCGACCGCCGTCATGTCCGGGTCCCCGAAGGCCGCCGCGCCGATCGCGCTCCGCAGGCTGTCGTGGAACGCGTCGTTCCACTGGGCGTCGAGGCCCGCCCCGCCCTCGGCGATGGGCCGCGATACGGCGGGGTCGTTCGGGAGCTGCTCGGCGATGACGATCGCCTTGGAAGAGACCGTGTCGGCGGCCTGGGCGATGTCCTTGAGGACCTGCCAGCCGTCCCCGTTCACCTTGATGAAGTCCGTGGCGTCGACGCGGAGCCCGTCGAGGTGGAGCTCCCGGAGCCAGTAGACCACGTTCTCCCGGATGAAGTCGCGCACCTCGACGCGCCCGTAGTCGAGCCGCGGGCCCCAGGGCGTCTCGCGGTAGCCGTTCCCGGTCGGATAGAAGTAGATCTCCTCGCCGTCGTACTCGAGGATGTTGCCCGCGAGGTCGCTCGGGCCCATGTGGTTGTAGACGACATCGAGGACGACCGCGATCCCCCGCTGGTGGGCCTTGTCGACGAGGTACTTCAGGTCCTCGGGGCGCCCGTAGGCGCTCTCGGGCGCGTACTGGAAGGCCGGGTTGTAGCCCCAGGACCGGTCGCCGGCGAACTCCCCCAGGGGCATGAGCTCGATCACGTTGATCCCGAGCTCGGCCAGGTGGTCGAGGTGCACGTCGGCGACGTCGCGGTAGCGTCCCGGGTAGTGGGCCACGCCGTCGCCGTCGCCCGAGAAGCTCCCCACGTGGAGCTCGTAGACGACCATGTCCTCGAAGTACGGTGTGACCCAACCCGCGTCCCCCCAGGCGTAGCCGTCGGGCTTCACGACGACCGAGTTCCCCACGGAGCTCGTCTGGCGCCTGGCCCGCGGGTCCGTTCGCCACGTCCCGCCGTCGAGCACAAACTTGTACTCGTGGCCCGCGGCGGCGCCCGGCACGAGGACCTCCCAGAAGCCCTGGACGCCCGTCATGCGGTGCTGCGTGCCGTTCCAGCCGTTGAAGGTGCCCGCGACGGAGGCGCTCGTCGTATTCGGCGCCCAGACGCGGAAAGCCGTGCCTCCAGCGACCGGCGTGGCGCCCAGCGGGTGCGTCCCGAGGCCCGTGGTGATGATCAGGAAGTCCCCCCTCGGCGGCGCGCTCCCCCACATGCCGAGGGCGTTGTAGTAGTCGGCGTCGGAGCCGTCGGTGACCTCGAAGTAGTAGTAGAGGTAGTCCGTGCTCGTGCCCGAGATCGTGCCCCGCCAGACATCGTAGATCCCCTCGTTCCGGCTCCAGGCCATGGCGTGGAATCGCTCCGACCCGTCCCAGGTCCGGACGCGGGCTCCCGTGATGTCCCCCTTGAAGACGCGCAACTCCACGGTGAAGGACTGGTTCTTTCCGGGGAACTGAGGGCTCCTGAAGGTCGGGTGCGAGAAGACCCCGTTCCACTCGACGTTGTTGTCGTTGGAGGCTGCCGGAGCGAGGCTGGACGCGGTGAGGACGGCGAGGAGGAAGGGCAAAGCGATGCTGATGCCGGTGGATCTCTTGTCACCCATGATCCAGCCGATTGTAAGCCGCAGAGAGCGCGTGGGCCACGGTCCGCGGGAACCATGGCATGCGGTGGATCAGAGGCCCCGGCACATGCCGTGCAAGCCGCACCGTAGCCTTGCTTTCCTGTCCAGGTGCATTACACTACTGTCTCATGAGTCATACAATCACAATCCGCCTTACAAGAGAGCTGGCCGAATGGCTCGAAGCCATGTCGGCGAGGACGGGCCTATCGCAGGGCAAGATCATCCGCGACCAGATCGAGAAGGCCAGGGCCGCAAGCTCGGAGAGGCCGTTCCTCCGACTGGCGGGCACCATCCGTGGGCCGAAGGACCTCTCCACGCGAAAGGGCTTCTCGCGCCCATGAGGACACTCTCGTGAAGGGGATCGCCGACACTGGATTCGTGGTCGCCTTTGCCAACCGCGACGACGCGCATCACGACTGGGCCGTAGGAATCGCCAAGCAGGTCACTGAGCCCCTCTTGACCTGCGAGGCGGTCCTGGCCGAGGCCGCGTTCCATCTCCGCAGTGTGCCCGTCGTCCTCGCGATGCTCCGCGATGGTCTGCTCGCCTTGGCCTTCGACTGCGACGATCACCTCGAGCGCCTCGCGGCCCTGGCCGAGCGCTATGCGAACCGGCAACCGGACCTGGCGGACCTCTGCCTCATCGTCATGAGCGAGCTGTACCCCCGGCACGGCGTGATCACCGTCGATGTGAAGGACTTCCGGGTCTACCGCCGCCACAAGCGCGAGATGATACCGCTCATCTGCCCGCCCTAGCCCCCCGCCAGCCCCCCCCTCGCCGCGGCGCGGTACGATGTCTCCCATGGGTCCCCACGCTGGCCAGGGTCGGATGGGGACGAGCGGCAGGATCGCCCGCGTGGCGCTCCTCGCGGGGGGCGGCTACCTGTCACTGGCCGAGGTCGAGGTCTTCTGCGCCGAGGGGCCGCCGCCGGGCAAGGTCTTCCACCGCGGCGACGCCGACGACAACGGGCAGCTCCAGCTCACCGACGCGATCCGCATCCTCGGGTTCCTGTTCCTGGGGGGCGTGCCGCCGGAGGCTCCCGGTCCGCCCCCCGCCGCCTGCGGCCCCGACCCTCAGGGCTCGACACAGGTGGGCTGCGAGGGGTATCTTAGCTGCTGAACGAAAGGAGGCACCCATGGCCCGAGAGAGAGCTCTCTTCGCGTCGATGTCCGTCCTTCTCATCGTCACGGCCGCCGGCGCGGCCCTGGCCTTCCTGCGCGCCGCCTCCAGCGACCTGCGCCTCGCCCAGGTCGACGCCCGGCTCGCGGGGCTCCAGAGGCAGCTCGAGCAGGCGCTCGCGGAGCGGCTGCGGCCGGGAGAGGGGCAGGGTGAGGCATCTGCTTCCGCGGCGGCGGAGAAGCCCGCCTCGGACACCGGGGAGGAGCCGGCGCTCGCCGAGCCGGAGCGCCTCGAGACCCTCGAGAAGCGGCTCGACACGCTCGCGGAGCGCCTCGAGGGCCTCGAGGATGACCCGCTGCGGCGCGCCTATGCCTTCCTCGGCTCCGAGAGCGAGGAGCTGCGCCGCGAAGGGGTCCGCACCCTGCGGCGCGTGGGCCGCTCCGACGCGGTCGCGCGCAAGGCCGTGCGCGGCCTGCTGAAGGACCCGAGCGCGCGGGTGCGGCGCGAGGCGCTCCAGGCCCTCGGGGCCCTGCGGGACAAGGATTCGGCCCCGGAGGCCATGGAGCTCCTCGCGGACCAGGACGCGGCGACGCGCCGGGAGGCGATCCAGGCCCTGCGGGACATGGGCTTCGCCGAGGCCGGCGCGGCCATCGCCCAGAGCCTCGCCGACCCGGAGGATCGGGTGCGCGAGGAGGCGGCGGACGCCCTCGGCAGGCTCAAGGCCCAGGATGCCGCCGAGGCCCTCGTGAAGGCCCTCGCCGACACGAACGAGGCCGTCCGCGGCGAGGCCATCGCCTCCCTGGGCGAGATCGGCGCGAAGTCCGCGGCGCCGGCGCTGCGCCAGGTCTGGGAGAGCGGCCCCGGCGAGCACCGCATGCGGCTCGTCCTGACGCTCCGGACGCTCGGCGACGAGGTCCCCTTCCGCCAGGAGGTGGAGCGCCTCTCGAAGATCGTGGCCGCCGACGCCGACGAGCAGGCGCGCCGCCGCGCCCTGCAGGGCCTCGCCGGCCTCGCGCTCAGGGAATCGCTTGCGGTCTTCGAGCGCGCCCTCGACGACCCCAGCTCCCTCGTCCGCGCCGAGGCGCAGAGGGTGCTGCGGGGGCGGCCGTGACGCGTCGCTCCGGCCGAGGCTCCCGAAGCTCGGCTGCGAGGGTGCGTCCGAAACCCGACGGGGTGCGATCCAGCATATCGTCCGGCCGGCACATGGGGAGTCGCTCCGTAAGGCACGCTTTACACCCCATCCGCGCACGCGAGCCTCCATCTGGCCTCAACCAGGCGTGGCGCTTGCATTTATCACGCGCTGCTGCCCCGGGGCCCCGACTTTGCTGAGCGGGAGGCAGGATCCACCGGCCGACGTGCCGCCTCGGGGTCTTGAGCTATCCGTCGCCTTCGAGGGTGTATGCCATGAGGGTCTCGCGCCTACGTCTTGCCGTCTCCATGTCGTTGGGCTTCCTCGTTCCGTTGCTCGCAGCCCCGCCCGTGCTCGGCCAGGGCGCGGCCGGCACGCTCCGCGTCCGCGACGTGACCGCCGCGCCGCGCCAGGAGGTCGCCGTCAAGGTGAGCGTGACGGGAAGCGAGCCGATCGTCGGCTTCTCGATCTCCCTCGACTTCGACGAGACGCTCCTCGAGGCCGGTGACGTCACGCCGATCTTCCGCGCCGACGAGGGCTGGGGGTTCTTCCTGAGCGAGACGGACAGTCGCGACCTCCGGCCCGGGAGCTCCGGCATCTCCGAGGGCTTCGTGGCGGTGCACGCCGTCTTCGACCTCTCGGGCCAGGCCGGCATCCCGCCCGGCGTGGAGACGGACCTCCTCTCGATCGAGATGCGCGTGCGGCTCTCGGCGCCGGACGGCGAGACGGACCTGGAGCTCGTAGACGGCGCCACGACGGTCGACCCGCAGTCGGGAGGAGACATCGTGTTCGAGAACCTCCTCACGGTCCCGGGCGGCCGGGACCTGCCCGCCGAGCGAATCGCGGGCAGGCTGACGATCCGCGGTCCGCCGGTCCCGCCCCCGCCCAGACCGAGCCCCCCGCGCCACTACAGCCTCTGGGGCCTCTCGGACCACCTCTCCACCATCGAGGGCGATGGCGAGGAATTCCTCGGGGAGGTGGTGCCGGCGGGCGACGTCGATGGCGACGGCAAGGACGACGTGCTCCTGCGCTTCCGGCCGCGCCGGCCGGTGCTCGACAGCCAGGACCGCGTCGTCGTCCTGCGGGGCGGCCCGCTTCCGGCAGGCGCGATCGATCCCCGCTCGCCGAACGCCCGCAACCCCGTCGTGCTGACGAGCTACGTCCGCGGCCTCGACGAGAGCGTCCGGACGCAGCCCTTCCTCGCCGGGGGCGAAGACGTCGATGGCGACCGCAAGGATGACTTCCTGGTCGCCTCCGGGCCCGATCCGGCGATCGGCGGCCAGGGGATCCTGCTCATCCTGGGCGGTGCCTTCGGCCGCGCGCTGCCGCTCGAGGTGACGGCGGCGATGGTCGGGGCGGACGTGCGAGGGAGCATCATCGTCGACTCGCAGCCGAAGGACCCCGCGAGCCCCGTGGGGATCGTCATGAACCTCGCGGGGGACATCGACGGGGACGGCTTCGGCGAGGCGGTCTTGACCGAGACGGCGGGGGTCTTCGGTCGCGCTCGCGCCTACGTGCTCTTCGGCGCGGCGGACCTGCCCCCGCTCATCGACCTGCAGGAGATCGGCATACAGCATCCGGGCCTCATCCTCGAGATCGAGAGCGAACGTGACCGCGGGATCCGGCGCGTCGAGCCCCTCGGGGACATCGACGGCGACGGGCTCGGGGAGATCGGCGTGGTGACGACCCACATCAGGGGCTCCGTGGGCAGCGACGTCTTCGTGGTCTATGGCCGGAGGCAGTTCCCGGAGGTCATCCTTCTCGACGACATCCCGGGTTTCGGGATCCACTTCCGCCTCTACGAGAGCGTGGGCCGAGCCGGGGACTTGAACGGCGACGGTTTCGACGACATCGTGTTGTTCCAGGTGCCCGGGGGGCTCGATGCCGGCTGGGCCCACGTCGTCCTCGGCAGGAAGCGCGACGCGCTCCCCCACGAGGTGACGTTCGATCAGTTCCCGGGCCTGGGGATCGGCTTCCGCATCCGCGAGGACCGTGACGTCACCGGCAGCGGCGGCCTCGGCACGCCGGGGCCGGTCCTCGAGCTCACGGCGGGGGCCGACCTGAACGCCGATGGCAAGTGGGACCTGCTGCTCGGGGCGTCCAACCGCCACCTCATCTACGGCTCCTCGGCCGCGCTGGCCCAGGCGGGGGCCGCCTTCGTCCTCCTCGGCAGGCAGCAGTTCCCTGCAAGTCTCGCGACGAACGACATCGCCAAGGACATCGGGTTCCGGATCGACGGCGTCGAGCCCTGGGCCGAGACGGGGAGGAGCTGCTACCTGCTCAACCTCGACGGCGACGGCTCCGGCGACCTGCTCCTCGTCTCGCGCGAGGTCGCCTGCGACACGGACCCGGCGCTCCGGACGCAGGGCGTCAAGGCGTGGTTGCTCTCGGGCCGGGCGGTCCTCGATCGGGAGGCCCCTCCCCGCCTCGCGAGGGTCTATCCGGAGGTGGGGCCGACGACGGGAGGCAACGAGGTCCTGCTTTTCGGGCGCGGCTTCGGAGGCTCGCAGCACGTGGAGCTCGGCGGCCGCGCGGCCAAGGTGAAGACCGTCATCGGCGACGGCCTCCTGGAGGTCGAGGCGCCCCCGGGAGCTCTTCCCGTCGACGTTCCGGTACGCGTCCTCACCCCGACCGGCCTGGCGGAAGGGGAGGCCGCCTACGGGTACTTCCGGTCGGAGGACACGGTCCTGGTCGTGGGCGACGGCGCCCCGCGAGTCCAGTCCTTCCGCCACAGCGCTCCGGGACAGAACGAAGGCCGCGGCCTGGCGGCGGGAGACTTCAACGGGGATGGCCTCGCGGACCTCGCGTTCGCCGACTTCGTGGACCCGGCCGCCCAGGGCGCCCCGAACAGGATCGAGCTGCACCTCGTCTTCGGCAAGGGCACCCGCGGCACGAGCCTCGACCTGGACAGTCTCGCTCCGCCCGACGGGGTCACCCTGATCGCGCCGATCGACGTGCTGGGCATCCGGAACCACGAGCAGCTCGGCGCCCTGCACGCGGGCGGCGACGCGAACGGCGATGGCTTCGACGACCTCCTCCTCAGCGTCTACGACCGCGGAGCGAGCGCCGATCAGTGGCGCCTGTTCCTCGGCCGCGCCCGGTTCCCGGCGGACGTCCCTCTCTCCGAGCTGCCCGACACCGTGATCTTCGAGAGCTCGAACCAGGACTTCTCGACGGGCGGCGGGGCGGCCATCGTGCCGGACTTGACGGGCGATGGATTCGGTGAGGTCCTCCTCACCTCCGGTCTGGTCAACTCGCAAGCCTCGCTCGTGGTGGTGTTCGGCAGGGCGGACTTCCCCGACAGGCTCGACCTGGAGACCCTCGCCGGTGAGGGGCTGGGCACCGAGATCGAGGTCGATCTCGACCTGGCGAGCGTCGCCGGTCCCGCGGGGGACTTCAACGGCGACGGGCGGCCGGACATCTTCTTCGGCGGCAAGGGGGTCATCGGCACCGGCGCGGTCCTCGTCCTTTACGGGTCGGAGGCGCTCCTCGGCGGCGGCGTCCTCGAGCTCGGGCCCGACTTGGTGCGGGATGCCGGCGGCCTGCTCCTCACCGGCCCGACCATTCTCGGCTCCGACTTCTCGGCGACGGTCGCCGGCGACCTCGATGGCGACGGGGACGGCGACCTCTTCCTGTCGCATGACAACACGCGCTCCTGCACGCTCGTCCCTGGCTCCGGCGAGGGGCTCGTGTTCGACAGGGACACGGCGCTTCGCGAGGGCTTCCATCCGGTCGCCTTCCCCGCCGTGGCGGAGCTCTACGGCAGGAGGGCGAGCGGCGTTCCGGACTTCGCCGCCTCGCCGGCGATCGACGGCGTGCTCCAGATCACGAGCCCGAACCAGGGCGAGGCCTTCGGCGCGAGCTCGAGCCCGGCCGGAGACTTCGACGCGGACGGTTTCGACGACCTCGTGGTGGGGAGCCTCTCCGATCGAGCCTACATCGTCCTGGGCGCGCCGGACCTCACCACGCGCGGCCCCATCGACCTCGGGGACCCTCAAGGCCGGGCCATCGTGCTCGAGGCGCGCGGCCAGCTCGTGCGGGGCGGCTTCGACTGGGACCGCGACGGGGCGGACGACGTCGCCATCGGTTCGCCGGCGGGCCGCGCCGAGATCGTCTTCGGCAAGACGACGCGAGAGGCGGCGTTCATCCGCGGCGATTCCGACTCGAGCGGCAAGCTCGACATCACCGACGCGATCTTCATCCTCGGGTACCTCTTCCTCGGCAGCGTACGTCCTCAGTGTCTCGACGCTCTCGACGCCGACGACGACGGCCTCCTCATGTTGACGGATGCAATCCGCGTGCTCGGCCACCTGTTCCTCGGCGGCCCGGCGCCGCCGGCGCCCTTCCCGGAGCCGGGGCTCGACCCCACGGAGGACGAGCTCCTGTGCCGCGAGTGACCGCGCTGGCGCGGGCGGCCGGGCTCACTTCCCCTTCCCCGCCTTGAGGTGCCGCTCGAACCACCCGTACGCCTTCTCCCTCATCTCCGGCGGGAAGTCGTGCTCGCAGTCGGGGTGCTCGGCGGCGAGGTTCTCCTCGGCGCCGAGGAGCCTGTAGACCTCCCTGGCGCTCGCGATCACCTCGCGCACTCCTTCGACCTCGAAGTTCGCGTCGCGCAGGGGCGCTATGGCCAGGAACGGCCGCGGCGCGAGCGCGCCCACGACCTCGTGGAAGTCGAAGGGCATGTTCCGCCACCCACCGTAGGCGGGGATCGCGGGCATGTAGGTCTTGGACGACCAGCCCTTGAGGTCACCGCCGTAGTAGCGGCCGAACGCGTTGAAGCCGCAGTTCGAGACGAGGGCCTTGATTCTCGGCTCGAAAGCGGCCGTGAAGAGCGTGTTGTGCCCGCCCAGCGAGTGCCCCATGCAGCCGATGCGCTCCGGGTCGACCTCGGGCAGGGACTGGAGGAGGTCCACGGCCCTGCGGTTGTCGCGGATCGCCTTCATGCTGCCCGATTTGTACCCGCGGCCGTAGGTGTCGAACGTATGGTCGCCGAAGTTAGGGTAGTCGGGCGCCAGCGTCACGTAGCCGCGCTCGGCGAGGTCCGCGGCGTAGTGGAGGCTCTCCTTCCCCCCGGCGCCTGCCGGCTCGCCCTTCCCGATCCGCACAGTCTGGTGGAGGCAGAGGACGGCCGGAGCCTTGCCCTCGAGCCCCTTCGGGACGAGGAGGTAGGCGGGCACGCGGCTCTCCGGCTCCGAGAGGTACGAGATGCGTTTCCGGACGAACCTGTCGAGCGCCTCCTCGCCCTCGACCTTCACGTCGAGGGGCAGGCCGGCGGCCCCCTTGGCCCATTCCGGGCCCGCGAGAGGCCCCATCACCTCCTCCATGCCGAGGAGTATTTGCTCGCGGCGCAGCTTCCAGTCATCGGCGGTCTTCACCGGCCGCTCGTTCCCCTCCGCGTCCCGCACGACGAGGAGCTTCGAGCGGTCCGGATAGCGCGGCACGCGGCGCGGGGCGTCGCCCGCGGCGAGGAGCACGGCGGCGGCGAATACGGCGGCGGGCTTCATGGGCGCCAATGTACTCCGCGCACGAGGGGCCGGCCAGCCCTCACCCCACCTTCCCCGCCGGCGCCCCGTCGCGCTCCGCCCTCCGCTGCGCCCGTTCCCTGAGCGTCGCGCGCTGCTTCTCGAGCAGGCCGCGCATCTCCTTCACCACGCCCGGGAACAGGGCGAGGAGCGCGAGGGCGTACGCGGCGAGGGCGATGGGGCCGAGGATCGCCAGCACGGCGATAGGCGGCAGGTCGGGCAGGAGAGCGAGGAGGCCCTTCCTCCCGAGCCACACCGCTCCGGCCATGACGAGCCCGCACGCGAACGACGGTCCCAGCGCCGTCACCACCTGCCTCGCCGTGTACTTAACCTCGCGCGACGTCAAGAGGAGGCTCGTGGCGATCGCGAAGACGGCGCACGCAGCGACCGTGCAGCTCACGGCGACCAGCGCCCAGCGCATCTCGATCCCGCGAGCCGCCGCGTAAGCGCAGACGGCATAGAGGGCCGGGGCGAGCGCGATCACGTGCCAGGTGACCACGCGCGTGAGGATCCAGGGCTTCCCGATCCCCTTCGAGACGTCGCCCAGGGGCACTCCGATCCCGCGGCACAGGGCGAAGACCGTGAGGATGGCCATGGGGACCTCGACGGTGCCGGCCCCGCGCTCGAAGAAGGCTCCCACGATCTCCGGCGCGAAACTCATGAGGCTCACGCCCATGGGCACGACGAGGAGCATGGAGTAGCGCTCGGCGCGGAGCCAGGCCCCGCGCACGCGGCCCAGGTCGTGCCCGATCGCGGCGAAGGCCGGGAACAGGACCGACCCCAGGAGCCGCACGACGTTCACGGCGATCAGGTCCGAGAGCTTGAAGGCGAGCGTGTAGAAGCCGAGGGCCTCGGCGCGGAAGAACTTGCCCACGAAGTAGTAGTCCATGTTCTTGATGAGCCAGATCCCCAGCGTGGAGAGGCTCATGTGCATGCCGTACCGCCACATCTCCCTCGCCACGCGGAGGTCGAGCCTCCCGACGCGGATGGGGGCGAACCACCAGAGGAGCAGCGAGCGGGCGAGCGCCCCGCCCACGGCGCCCCAGGCGAGGCTCCAGACGCCGAGGCCGGCGAGGGCAAGCGCGATCTGCACGACCGTGAGGACGACGTTCTCCGCCGCGTCCACCACGAGGAGCCGCTTCTGCCGGAAGTCCTTCTGGAGGAGCGCCTCGTTGGCGTTTCCCAGGGCGCCGAGCAGGATCGTGATGCTCGCGATCCGCAGGATCGAGGCGACCACGGGCTCCTTGAAGTGCTCCGCGAAGGCCGGCGCGAGGAGGAAGACGGCGCCGTAGATCAGCGAGCGGAACGCCACGTTGGCGTACCAGGTGACGCTCACCGCCGCCTCGAGGTCCGTCTTCCGCTGGATGAGGGCGTTCCGGAAGCCCAGGTCCTGGAGGAGCTGGAAGCCGTTCAAGACGAGCCAGGCGAACGCGTTGAGGCCGAAGTCCCTCGGGCTCAGGATCTTCCAGAGGACGAACATCCTCGCGAACTGGATGAGGTTCTTCGTGGCGATGTTCGTGAAGACCCAGCCGAGGCTGGAGAGGACTCGCGAGGTGAGGCCGCTCATGGCGTTGGACGGTAACTATATCGGCAGGTGGGTCCCCGCAGGAGAGCCGGCCGCGGCCGGTTATCGCCCCTCGAGCGCGCCCGTCAGCCGCACGCCCTCGGCGCAGGCCATGGCGAACCACATCGCCGCGTCCTCGCGGCGGCCCCAGGCCTCGAAGGCGTCTAGGGCCGCATCCAGGACGATCCGCCCGCCGGGGCGCGCCGCGAGGACCATGCCGCGCACGACGGCGAGGGGATCCCGCACGTGCTCGAGGAGGAACCTCGCGTGCACCACGTCGAAGCTCCCCGGCTCGCCCTCGGCGAGCGGGAGCCGGAGCGCATCGCCCTCTCGCAGATCGACGAGGCCCTCCTCCCCCGCCTCGCGCGCGAGGGCGAGGGCCGCCTCGATCTGCTCGCGGCTCCGCTCGACCCCGACGACGCGCCCCGAGAGCCCCGCCGCGCTGGCGATCGCCCGCGTCAGCTCGGCGAGGCCGCAGCCCACGTCGAGGACCCGGTCGCCGGGACGCACCGCGAGCTCCCGGAGCGAGCCCTCGTTCAAGATGCGGTTCATGAGGCCGAGCCGCGCCTGCTCCGGGGCCCCGGTGCCGTGAATGTAGCCGTCATCGGTCATGACCGGCGAGCTCATCGATGTCGCGCCGGGTGACCGCCTCCTCGTGGAGCGCCGTGGCGACGAGGATCCCCCGCGCCCCGGCCCCTGCGAGGGCCTCGAGGTCCGCCCGCGAGCGCACGCCGCCCCCGGCGAGGAGCTCGACCGATCCCAGCTCCGCGGCGAGGGACCGCAGGAGGCCCAGGTGCGCGGGACCGCCGCGGCTCCCGACGGCGGCGAGGTCCAGGACGAGGATCCGGCGCGCGCCGCGCCGCCACGCCTCCCCGGCGACCTCCGCGGCGCCGGACTGCGGCCAGCCGCGCGGGTCGCCGAGGAGGCGGCCCGCCTTGAGGTCGAGGCTGAAGACGGCGCGCTCGGGCCCCAGGGCCTCGACGACGTCCGCGAGCGCGTCGGGGCCGGGCAGGCTCTCGAGGGGCGCGACCACCTCGCTCGCGCCGAGCTCGAGGAGGGCACGAGCCTCGGCGGCGCTCCGCACGCCCGCGTCCACGAGGATCCCGAAGCCGTCCGCCGCCAGGGCTCCGAGGCTCCTCGCGTCCGGCGGCGCGCCCCCCAGGGCGTCGAGGTCCGCGACGTACAGGCGTGAGAGGCCCAGCCGCTCGCGGAAGGCCCGCGCCACGGCCAGGGGCTCCGCCGAGGGCGCGATGCGGCTCTCGACGGGCCGGTAGAGGGCCCGCTCGCCGCCGGCGCCGCGTACGACGACGCCGCCCTTCAGGTCGATCACGGGGTAGATCTCGGGGCGGGGTCGGGGCTCGGCGGGCCGGTGCATGAT
The DNA here is from genome assembly GCA_016209535.1 of Planctomycetota bacterium. GTDB lineage: Bacteria > Planctomycetota > UBA8108 > UBA8108 > SXIK01 > JACQVW01. The sequence goes on from JACQVW010000575.1 coordinate 23,815, forward strand.
TTCGCTCGACGTCTTGGCGAGGAACGTGATCATACTCGAGCGACCCATGCGCGTCTTCGTCCACGAGCACATCGCCGGGGGCGGGTGCTGCGGAGAGGATCTGCCCCCCTCGCTCCTGCGGGAAGGCCGCGCCATGCTGGCGGCGGTCGCCGCGGACCTCGCGCGCCTCCCCGGCGTCTCCGTGGCCGTGACCCTCGACGCCCGCGTGGAGCTCCCCCCGCTCCCGCCGGGCATCGAGGTCTCCCGCGCGGCCTCGCCCCTCGAGGCGCTCGCCCGCTTCGACGGGCTCGCCCGCTCCTGCGACGGGACGCTCCTGATCGCGCCGGAGCTCGACCGAGTGCTCCCGAGACTCGTGCGCCGCGTCGAGGAGATCGGCGGGGCCCACCTCGGGTCGTCCCCCGCCGCGATCGATCTCGCCTCGGACAAGCTCCTCCTCCCGCGAGCCCTCGCGGAGGGCGGCGTGTCTTGCGTGCCCGCGGAGCCCTACGAGGAGCGCGGGACGCCATCGCACGGCTTCCCCACCGTCGTGAAGCCGCGGCGCGGCGCCGGGTCGACGGGCGTCTGCCTCGCGCGCCGGCCCGAGGAGCTGCCGCAGGTCTCCCGCGAGTCCGTGGCCACGCCCTTCGTCCCGGGGCTCCCGGCGAGCGTCCTCCTGGTCCTCGGGCCCGCCGGCGCCATGGCGCTCCGGGCCGGCGAGCAGGTTCTCTCGGGGGACGGCAGGCTCGCGTACCTCGGCGGCCGCATGCCCCTCGAGCCGGCGCTCGAGGAGAGGGCGCGCTCGCTCGCCCTGCGCGTCGCAGCGTGCGTTTCGGGCCTCCTCGGCTTCGCTGGCGTCGACCTCCTCCTGGGGCCATCCCCCGCCGAGGACCGCGTCGTCGAGGTGAACGCGCGCCTCACGACGTCCTACGTCGGTCTCCGGGCCCTGTGCGAGGGGAGCCTCGCGGCCCCATGGCTCGAGGCCGTGAGCGGGTCGGCGCCGAGCCTGCCACGGTGGCGTCCGGGCGCGGTGCGCTTCCACCCCGACGGGACCGTCGAGGAGGCCGCTCCATGAGGCGCGTCGCGGCGCTCGCCCGCTTGATGCTCGGCGACTGGTCACGTAAACTGGTCACATGCAGACGGTGAAGGCGTCCGACTTCAAAGCGCGGTGCCTCGCCATCCTGGACCGGGTGGCGCGGACGGGGGAGGGCGTGACCATCTTGAAGCGGGGCAAGCCCGTGGCGCAGCTCCTTCCCGCGGTGCCTCGCGAGAAGCGATTCCCCCAGCACACGCTCCAGGGGACCGTGAAAGTCCTGGGAGACATCGTGGCTCCCGCGCTGCCTCCTGAGGCCTGGGAGGCTGAAAGCAAGAGGTCTTGACGCCCCTCCTCGACACGCACGTCCTCGTCTGGTGGCTCGAGGGGAGCGATCGCTTGAGCCGCGACCATCGCCGGATCCTCAAGGGTGCCAGTCCCGAGCGGCCTCTCCTCATCTCCGAGATCAGCCTCTGGGAGGTCGCGACCTTGAACGAGCTCGGGCGGATCGCCCTCACGCTTCCCCTCCGCGAGTGGCTCGAGCGCGCCGCCGCACCGCCCCTGGTCCAGCGATGCGGGATCACCCCCGCGGTGGCGGCAGAGGTGGCGAGCCTGCCGGCATCCTTCCACCGCGATCCGGCCGACAGGATCATCGTCGCCACGGCGCGGGTGCTGGGAGCCACGCTCCTCACCTGCGACCGGCGCATCCTGCAGGCGAAGCTCGTGCCGACCGTGGCGTGAGCGGCCGCCGTCGGCTGGCCGGCGGTCGCGCCTGCCTACGCCCTCGCGCGGATCGCCGGAGGCTGATAAGCTGCGTGGCCATGCAGGCCTCCTCGGTGATCAAGCTCGGCGGCAGCCTCCTCGGCCTGCCGGACCTGCCGGCGCGGCTCAAGGGCTTCCTCGCCGACTTCGCCCGGCCCTGCCCCGTCCTCCTCTGCGGCGGCGGGGACCTGGTGGAGCGGATCCGCGCCTGGGACCGCGCCTTCGACCTGGGCGAGGAGGCGTCGCACTGGATCGCGGTCCGGGCGCTCACCATCAACGCCCTCGTCCTCGAGCGCGCCGTCCCGATCCTGGAGCACGCGGAGACCTCGAGGCGGTTCCCGTCGATCTGGCGACGCGGCAAGGTGCCCCTCTACGACGCCTACCGCTTCGTGCGCGACGTCGACGAGGCCCGAGCGGACCCGCTCCCGCGCCGCTGGCGCGTGACGAGCGACTCCATCGCGGCCCGCATGGCCGCGTGCCTCGGTGCGGGCGAGGTGGTGCTCTTGAAAAGCGTGACGGTCCCCGAGGGCACGACGGTCGAGGAGGCCGCGAGGCAAGGCATCGTCGACCCCCACTTCCCCACGGCGGCCCGCGATGTGGCGCGCGTCGCTGTCGTGAACTTGCGCGACGAGGAGCCGAAGGAGGCGGTGCTGCTCGGGCCGTTTGACCGGCGCCAACCGTAACGTGGCCATCGAGAAGGAGGGCAAGAAGCGATGACTTCGCTGGACCCCCGGATCACTGGGTGCGCCTGGCCGGGCGCAAGCGTTGCTGCGCCCGCCGTCGCAATCGCGCTCGGCGTGCTGGTCGGGGGCTTGCCGGGACATGCGAGCGGGCAGGGGCAGCCCGCCGTGCAGGCGCTGGCCGAAAACGGCCACCCGTGGCGGCCGCCGTTTGGGCTGGACCGGATCGGGCAGCCGCTCGCGGCGGACCATGAGGCGGCTCCGCCCTTCGAGGCCGAGGCCATCGCTCGGCCCGATGCCGTGATCCATCCCGTCGACCTGGGGACGATCCTCCCGCCCGCCGGATGGCTCTTGCTGGCCGGCGGGCAGACGGGGAGCCTGGAAGCGGCGGCGATCAGCCGCGCAGAGCCCGTCCCCGACGCGAAGCTCGTCGCGTGGTTCGCGTCCGCTCCCGGCGCCAAGACGTCGGCCGACATGCCGCTCGAGAAGGGCCGCCGCGCCCAGGCGAGCCTGAGGCTCCCGCCGGCGCCGGCCGCGGGCGATTGCGACGTGCTCCACGTGAGCATCGCGCGGACCGACGGCAAGGCGCTCTGGAGCAAGGAGATCCCGACGATGATCTTGCGCCGGCCGCCGCGTTGGCCCAGGTTCGGCGCCCGGCGGATGAAGCTCCGTTACGACGCGCCGATCTCCCTTCGCGCCGACGACGGCACGTGGTCCTCGATGAAGTACGAAGACGGCTGGGCGCCGGAGCTGGACGACGTCGTCGTGTGCTTGCCCAACGGCGCGCGGTTCGTCTTCTGGCGCGGCTCGTCGTACATCCCGTTCTGGGCCGGTCGCTCGAACACGGAGCTGTGCTACGAATGGGCGGAGACGAGCCCGCCCAAGGACGGCTACCAGGACTGCGTCGAGCCGCTGATGGACAAGGAGTGCCGCTACAGCCGGGTGACGATCGTCGAGTCGACGCCCGCCCGGGTCCACGTCCGCTGGAGCTACTGAGCTGGGCCCGCAGCCGCCCAGCGCCGCTCAGGACCGCGACGATGCAAGCCCTCGACACGTTGGGCCGTTCCAAGCCCATGCTCGTGCAGACCTGGGCCTGGCTGATCGGCATGACCGACGCCGCGGACCCGCAGCTCCTGGATCGGGCCCGGAGCTTCGCCAGGCCGCCGTCGCTGGAGGTCCGGGGAGCCCGGCTGGAGGCCGGATCCCATGTCCCGGAGCGGCGTGCGATCCGGCTCATCGTGGAGAAGAGCCCCATCCACGTGACGCTCGAGCCCTCGGGGCCGTGCATCGACCCGGTGTTCGAGCTGGTCGGCGCACCGGCGGGCCGGCTCACGGTGACGCTCCGCGGCCGCCGGCTCGATGAGAACGAGTACGCCTGGGACGGCCAGACCCTGTGGCTGAACGCTTCGCTCTCGGAAAGCGCACCGCTCGTCCTCGAGCTCGAGCCCGACGAGCGGCCGCCCCGGTAAGATGGCCCCTATCCCTCGGCCCGGATCGCCTCGATCACGTCCGCCACGTCTTGGTCCGTGAGGTCCCTCTCGAGCCCCTCGGGCATGAGCGAGACGCCCGTGCTCTCGAGACGGAGGACCTCGGAGCGCAGGACCGCCTCCTCGACGCCCTCGGCGCGGCGCAGCGTGAGGCTCGTCTCCGTCTCCGCGGTGAGGATGCCCGTGAGCACGCGGCCGTCCACCGTCTGGACCGTGTAGGCGACGAACTGCGGCGCCACCTCGCGGTTCGGATCGAGCACCTGCTCGAGGAGGGCCTCGGGCGTCCTGTCGCGCACAGCGCGGAAGTCCGGCGCCACGAGGTTCCCCACCTCGCCGAGCTTGTGGCAGGTGGCGCAGACGCGCTTGAAGACTTCGCCGCCGCGGCCCGCGTCCCCCTTGAGAGCGAGTGCGCCTCGCCTCGCCTCGATCACGGCCTTCCTGTCCGCCGGGACGGACTCCTCCAGGAGCCTCGCCGCGCGGCCCCGCAGCGCCGCGTCGGGGTGCTTCAGGAGCCGCTCGCGGCGCGAGGGCTCGAAGTCCGCGGCCGCCATCGCGCCCTCCTCGAGCGCGTCGAGGACCGCCTCGAGCCGCTCGCCGCGCTGGAAAAGCGCCTCGAGGGCCTCGCGGCGAACGGGAGGGCTCAAGGCGGGCCACCGTGAGGCGATCGTCCGCCCCACGGCGAGGTCCGCGTAGGCCGCGAGCGCGCGCACGGCGGCGAGCTGCACGCCCTGTGGCTCGCGCGGGTCGAGGAGGGCGGCGAGGCGCTCCGAGACGAGAGAGAAGGCCGCGCAGGAGAGGAGCCGCACGCGCTCGGCGCGCAGCGCCTCGGGGAGCGACGCGTCGGTCGCTTCGGCCGCGGTCTTCTCGAAGAGCGGAGCGACGGCCTTCACGGCCCCCTCGAGGCCGGCGGGGGGTGATGCGAGGAGGTCGGGCAGCCTCTTCCCGGCGCGCCGCAGGCCCTCGCAGAGGCCCGTGAGCGCCGCACCGGCCAGGGCGCCCGCACCACGAACGCCCGCCGCGCCCGCCGCCTCGAGGACCAAGGCGGCGTCGCGAGGCTCGCCCCTCGCCCCGGCCACGGCTGCGAGCGCCGACGCGAGGGCCTCAAGGCCCGGAGGAGGCGCAGGCCCAGCAGGCGGCGCCGGCGCGCCGTCGCGGAGGAGCGTTCCGTCCAGGAGGAGCGCGCCGAGCAACGGCGCGGCTCGCTCCGGTGCGCCCGAGAGGATCGCCGCGCGCGTCCACTCGTCCCCGCAGTCCCTGCGGGCGATGCCGGCGAGCGCGCCGAGGACCGCCGCGCGGCCCGCCTCGTCCGCCTCGTCCGCGGCGGGCACCCCGCCGAGCGCGAGGGCCGCCTGCCGCCGTACGCGGGGGCTCGGGTCGGCGGCGAGGGCGCACAGGCGCTCGAGCAGTCTGGGGAGCCCGCTCGCGCCGGCGGGCCCAAGGAACCGCTCGGCGAGGCGCGCCGCGGCCTCGCGCACGCCGGGCTCGGCGTCGTCCAGGGCGCGCAGCACGTCGCCGGCCGCGAGCGAGCCGATCGCCTCGAGGGCCCACAGCGCGTGGAAGCGCGTGAGGGGCCGCGAGGCCTCGCGGGCGAGCGCCCGCAGAGGCTGGGCCGCGGCGCCCGGCCCCGGAGCGTTCCCGGCGCTGTTGCCGCCGCCGCCG
>JACQVW010000552.1 GCA_016209535.1 Planctomycetota bacterium
CCCTCAGCGCCCCCCCGCCGCCAGCTCGAGCGTGCTCACCACGCCCAGCCGGCTCTTGAGCTGGAGGCGGGCCGGCCTCGACGCGACCTCGGCCTCGAGGCTCGCCTGGAACGGCTGCCACGCGGTCCAGCGATCGCCTCCGGCCGAGAAGCGCGCCTCCGACGGCTGGCCCCGGACGTTCCGGAGCTCGACCTTGGCCCTACCGCCCTCGTAGGCGACCTTCGCGACCTCGGCGCTCGCCAGGCCTGCCTGGAGCTTGAAGAAGACCACCCGCGACTGGCTGCCGGGGCCCGTCCCGGCGGCGGGCTGCTCCGTGAAGGACCCGATCACGAACCCCTCCGACGTGAGCTCGCGGCACCCGCCGATGGCGTAGGGCGACGACACCGGGACGCCCGCCGCATAGTCGTACCAGGTCTCGCCGCCGTCGTCACTCGCGAGGCAGGCGAGCCGACTCTCGGCCGCGGCGCGCATCACGCAGTAGATCGGCGCGCCCGGGAGCGCAGCCCGCGACGCGAAGAACCCGTCGAGGCTCCGGAGCGACAGCTCCTCGCCCTTCCATTCGGGCTGCACGTCGCGATCCCTCCGCCCCGTCTTCGCGTCGAGGCGCACGTAGTGCTGGCGCGGCGGCGAGGTCTGGGCGAGGTAGGCAAAATGCAGCTTGCCGTCGCGGGCGAGCAGGCTCGAGAGCCACGTGTGGGCCTCGAGCTCGTCGCCGAGGACGATGCGGTCCGCCGGACCGCCCTCGTCGGCCACCACGGGCGGCTCGAGCGCCGCGCCGTCGAGCCTCCGCCACGTCGCGCCGCCGTCGAGGGACGCCATGGCGTGGATGTCCCAGTAGAGGTACCGCCCGTGGGCCTGCGTCGTCCAGGCGGCGCAGAGGAGCCCCCCGGCGTCGAGGCTCAAGAGCGGGTACTGGAGGGCGGCGCTCTTCCCAGGCCGGAGCAGGGTCCGCATCGAGAGCACCTCGCCCTCGAGGCTCAAGACGTGGAACGTGTCGTTGTGCGCGAAGTAGTAGAGGCGCCTCCGGCCCGCGTCCAGCGCCATGGCGAACTTGCCCGCGGAGCCCTTCGGGATCGCCGAGACGAGGGGCGGGCCCGCGTACCGGTCCGCGGGCCGGAAACGGTAGAGGTAGGCGTTCCCATCGAGGAAGTCGGGGCGGACGAGGAAGAGGTTCCCTTCCTCGTCCGTCTCGAGGACGGGCGGGTTCGTCGCGTGCGTCGCCTGGAAGAGCGTGCGGAAGGTCTCGCCGCCGTCCTCGCTCCAGGAGAGCCGCCACTCCTGGGCCGTGAACGGCTCGTTCCGGCTGCGGATGTGGGTCATGAAGAAGCCGTTCCGGTTGCTCACGACCTTCTGGTTGTGGCTCTGGAACGTGCCGTAGCCCGTCGCGTGGCCATCGACCAGCGCGAGGCGGATCTCGACGAGGCCCGAAGCGTGCGCCGCAAGCGGCGCGAGAGTCGCGAGGAGGAGGGTCATCCAGGCGGGAGGCATGCAATCCGGAGTCAGTCCTTGGCGCCGAAGGAGACCTGGTGCCGAGGATCTATCGCCTCGGTGATCGTTTGAAACTCTCCCGTCGATAGGTCGCAGACTTTGATGGGAAGCATCTGGAGGCCTGCGCGAAAGGACCCGTACGGGCTTCGCTGCACAGCCCGCCCCTCGGTGGGCCGGCTCCAGTACACGACGCGCTCACCCGGGAGATATGCCACTACCGGGCCGAAAAGGCCCGGCAGCTCGACGCTCGAGTACTTCCGGGTCGCCAAGTCGATGGCACGCAAGTTCCCCGCCAGGTCGCGAACCAGGATCTGATCGCCGCCTGCTGATACAACCGGATGAATGCCGAGACCGATCGATGTCCTCTCGCGCGTCTCGACGTCGAATGTGGTGATCGTGGGAACTTCGCTCCACCCTTGGAAGTTCCGCTCTCCAACCCTCCCGAAGGTCTCATCCTCACTCGGCATGGGCGCTTGTTCGCTCGGAAGGTATTCGACGTAGGCGACACGGCGCCCGTCTGGGAACCACGCGATTCCCCAGTCCACCGCACCGGACTTGGTACAGAGTCTGTCGGCGGTTTCTACGTCCCAGATCTCGAGGGTTCCTACCTTGGTGTAGGCCCCTGGCATCTGACGACCGAGAAGGTCGCGGATGAAGGCAACGCGGCCCCGAACCGGCGAGATGGAAACCTGATCGCCGATTCCAGGATCCAGCCACTCATGCTTTCCGCCAGCCGTCTTCGGGGGCACTCGAGCAATCTCTCGCTCGCCGCTGCCGTCCACATGGATGATCTTGACGAGATAGGGTCGGTGCGTGGCTCGTTGGATGACAGCGATGCGTCCCTCCTCGTCAGGGCCGCTGAGTCCGTGAATGAAGCGAGTCCTGTCCGGCATGGTCGGTCGGATCACGTGCTCCTCCAGCGACGGAAGCGCCACGACCCGGATGGCGGAAAGCTCACCGCTCTCCAATCGGGCTGGTGTGACCAGATAGCCAGACAATTCCTTGACGAGCCCGGTTGCCTCTGGTCCGGGGACAGCGGGGAGAGGAGGAGTCGGCGGGCCCAGGATGCAACCTGTGAAGAGAACGAGGATCGAGGCGATGGGCAGCTCCGCCACGACCTCGAGCAGGCCCAGGCGGACGGGCTTCGGCCCCGAGCGGTCCTCTTCCGCGGCCATGGGAGCATTGTCCTCGCGGTCTCGGAGCCGGGCAAGCCCGGAAGCTGCACCGCGGGTGCCGTCTGGCTACTCACGCTTTCGCGCCCCGCGCCGGGTAGCGAGGACCCCGAGGCGTGTATGCACCCAGACGAACCCTTGATCTGGCCACTACAAGGGAGTAAGGTCGCATCAAGGGACCCCGAAACTAGAGAACCTGCCCATGACAGTGGACCAGATCGTCGATGAAGCCCGCCGCCTCCCGCCCGAGCAAGTTGCCGAGCTCGTCGACCGCCTGACCCTTGCGTTGCACCAGGCCATCGATCCCTCCGTGGAGGATGCCTGGAAGCAGGAGGCCCGGCGCCGCTTGGCGGAGCTCGAGGGCGGAAGCGTCCAAGGCGTCCCCGGCGATGAGGTCGCCGCTCGCGTCCGCAAGATCGCTGGCCGGTGAAGCCGCGCGGCCGCCGCCGCCACGAGGAGGTCCCGCAAGCCGCTCAAGAAGACGCGCCGCGCGGCGGGCTCCTGAGTCCCGGCGGCGTCCAGCGATCGCGCCTCGCGGAGGAGCCCACGGTACCGCGAGACCAGCGACTTCCGGAGCGGACTCGAGGAGATCACCTGCTCGGTGAGGGCCCGGAGCGGCGCCAAGGCGGAGCCACCTTCGGGAAACGAGCGCGCGAAGGCCGTGCGGTACCCCAGGAGCTGCGCCTCGAGGCCGAGGCGGCGCAGGAACGCCGTCTTCCCCACGCCTGCCTCCCCCGCCACCGCGAGCTCCGCCGGGCAGCGGAGGTCCTTGAGGCGCGCGCTGGCGCGGGCGACCTCCGCCTCGCGCCCGAGGAAGAGCTCGGGAGGTGGGAGCGCCGGGGGCGCGTTTCCGCCCGTGACAGCTTCTCGTTGAGGGTCCGGCGAAGTCCGCCGTTGTTCGGCTCTTGGGCAGGCATGGCGCGTCCCTACAAGATGCTCTTCACCGAAGACCGCAGGAGCAGGCCGACGATCTGGCTCACGTCCTGGATGAAGATGCACCGTTCGACTTGACCAGCGCCCGCGACACCGACGATCTGGCTCACGTCCTGGATGAAGACGTCGAGCTCGGCGCCCTCGCGCCGGGCCTCGCGGATCAGCTCACGCGCCGCGCGCACCGAGGCGGCCTTCTCGCGGCGGTCGTACTCGGCCTCGACCCCGTCCCTGCCTGCCGCGCCGCAATCAGTTGGCGCGGCGCAGGCAGGGAACTTCCCGAGCAGGAGGTTGCCGGCGAGGGGCAACGCGTCCTTGGCGACCTTGTCGAACTCGTCGGGGTGCTCGCGCGCGAACGCGCGCGCCTTCACAGTCATAAACCAGCGGTTTATATTCCTGCAGATAGCTCTTGCGCGAACATACACCCACGGTTAACATTCATGCATGATCCCAAAGCCAGAACGGCCCGACCGTGACCGCCTGTACGAGATCGCCGCGCCTCAAGAAGGACACTTCACCACGGCGCAGGCCGGCGAGGCGGCCTACTCCCCACAACTGCTGATGAAGCACCTCAAGAGCGGGCGGATCCGGCGCGTGCGTCGCGGCATCTATCGGCTCGTCCACTTTCCCGCTGGCGACCACGAGGACCTGATCGCGCTATGGCTCTGGAGCGAACGCGCCGGGGTCTTCAGTCACGAAACGGCCCTGGCACTCCTCGATCTCTCGGACGTGCTGCCCTCGGAGGTTCATATGACGCTGCCCGCGCAGTGGGCGAGCCGTCGTCTTCGCATCCCACGGGGGCTCGTCCTTCACCACGCCGACGTGGCCGAGAACGAAAGGGCCTGGGTAGGATCAGTCCGCGTCACGACCGCCACCAGAACCCTCGTCGACTGCGCCGAGTCGAAGGTGGAACCCCGTCTCGTCCGAGATGCGTTCGAAGACGGCTGCGCGCGAGGGCTGGTGGATCGCGAATCCGTCCCCTTCGTGATCGACTACCTCAAGCAGTTCTTCTCGGTCTCCAGGAGCAGATCGGGTCCGCGATTCTCGTCGTCCTCCGCACGAGCCCGGAGACCCTCATGACGTCGGAGAGATACGCCTCCCCTCTGGCGTTCAAGCAAGCCGTCGAGCACCGGCTAAGAGACCGGGCTGCGGCGGAGGGCGTCGAGCTCGCGCGCCTGCGCCAACTCCTCGTCTTCGACCGCTTTCTTGCTCGCATGGCCGCCGCGTTCGGCGATCGTGTGGTCCTGAAGGGTGGGCTCGTGGTCGAGCTTCGGGTGAGACGAGCGCGGACCACGAAGGACATCGACCTACGGATTCTGGGCGATCCGGAGAAAGCGCTGGGGAAGCTGCAGCAGGCGGGACGTGTGGATCTGGGCGACTACCTCGTATTCGAGGTCCGGCAGGACCCCCGCCGCCCCGAGATCGAGGCCGAAGGCATGCGCTATCCCGGCCGCCGCTATCGTGTTCGCGGGCTTCTGGCCGCGAAGCTCTACGGCTCCCCCTTCGGCCTGGACGTTGCGTTCGCCGAACCGTTTTCCGGCGCGGTCGAAGAAGTCGAAGGAATTCCGTTTCTTGCCTTCGCGGGTGTGGCACCCGCGAAGGTGCGAATCTATCCCCTGGAGGCCCACATCGCCGAGAAGCTGCACGCCTTCACGATGCCGCGTACTCGGCCGAACTCTCGCGTGAAGGACCTGCCGGACATCGCGCTCCTCGCTTCGGTGCGCGTTATCGACGCAACATCCCTGGGGGCGGCCATCCAGCGGACGTTTCGGGCGCGAAAGACGCACGACGTGCCGTCGATGGTGCCTCGTGCGCCTGAAACGTGGAGCGCGGTGTACGACGCGATGGCTCGGGCCGACGGACTCCGCTGGACCACCCTCGAGCGGCTGGCGAAAGATGTCTCCGCCTTTCTCGATCCCGTCCTGTCGGGCGCCACGGGACGATGGGATCCGATCACATGGACCTGGAGCGCCAAGACGAGCGGAGCGTGAACGCCCACAACGTCCTCCGGATCGCGGCCGGTCCGTCGTCTGGTGGTCTCTGCCGGAGACCTACCGGAGGCGAGTTAGGAACGCCGGAGTCTTGGGGCCCAAGCCTTCGGTGGCTGTTGAATAACGGCCCCTGGTAAAGAAGCGCTCGAGGGGCGGATACGGCTCCGCGCCGGGGGCCGCGTCGGTCGGGGCGAGGGTCGCGAGGAGGAGGGTCGTCCAGGCGGGGGGCATACCGGCTAGGCCATCCTCGACGCCCTCAGGAACCTCTCGATCGCCTTCTCCCGCTCCGCGGCGGGCGCCTCGGGGTCGTAGCCATAGTCGGTCCGCTTCGTGGCGAACAGCGCCTCGCTCGCCGCGTCGCGGACCTCGGGGTCCTCGTCGCGGAGGGCCGCGGCCAGGGCCTCCTCGCGCGGGAAGGCGAGGGGCAGCTCCGAGATGACCTCGAGCAGGCCCAGGCGGACGGGCTTCGGCCCCGAGCGGACCTCCGCCAGGAACCGCTCCGTGAAGGCCGCGCTCCTGCGCCCGGCGATGACGCGCGCCAGCGCCCGCAGGGCCGAGACGTCCTCGGGCGCAAGGGCGAAGAAGAGCGCCTCGAGGAGCGCGAGCCCCCCCTCCGCCTCGAGGGTGAGCGCGAAGAGCGCGCGGACCGTCTCCTTGTTGTTGATGCCGACGAGGTAGGCGAGCCGGCCGAGGTCGGGCGCCGGCTGGCCGAGGAGCGGCTGCACCACCTCCTCGAAGGTCCGCCGGAGGAGGCGCGCGGAGATGTCGCAGACGATCCCGCGGGCGCACAGGGCGTCCTTCGCGGCCTGGAGCTTGTCCTCGGGCACGCGGTAGATCAGATCGACGACGGGGTTGGCGAAGCCGAGGATGGCGCTGGGGCTATGACCCTCCATCGTCTCGAAGGGGATCCCGGCCTCCTCGAGGGCCTCCTCGACGAGCGACCGCTGCACGGGCTCCGCGGAGCGCGTGACCTCGACATACCTCTCGGCCATGGGCACATTGTCCTCGCGGTGCGGGTGGCAGGCAAGACGCGGCCCCGGCCCCCGTGACCTCGATCGCGGCCGGCAGCCCTTGCCCGGCGCACCCGTGGCTCCGCCCCCCGCGGCGTCGAGGACCTGCGGATGGCCTGGCGTGCGCGGCCGCGTCCGCATGCCCGTGAGGCGAGAGGGCGCCGCGGTGCGGGCGGGGGCGACCCCCGCCCCGCCGGTGACCCCGATCACAGCCGTTGAGCCCGGAGCGCCGGCAACTTATCATGGTTCGCGGACGTACCCCACCTTCCGCGAACAACCCAAGGAGAAAGGCCCCACGTCATGGCACGTACGACGACCCGCCGTCACTTCCTCGGCCGCTCGCTGGCCGCGGCCGCGAGCACGCTCGCCGCCCCCGCGGTCTTCCACCGCGGGTTCATCGGCGCCGCCTCGCCCAACGAGAAGATCGTGACGGGCCACATCGGCGTGGGCGGCATGGGCTCGGGGCACCTGAACGGCTTCAAGGACCAGTGCGGCGCCATCTGCGACGTCGACGAGAATCACCTGCAGCGCGCCGCGAAGGCCGTGGGGCGCTACGTGCCCCTCCACAAGGACTTCCGGGCCCTCCTCGACCAGCGCGACGTCGACGCGGTCTTCATCGCGACCCCCGACCACTGGCACGGGGTCATGGCGATCTACGCGTGCGAGGCCGGGAAGGACGTGTACGTCCAGAAGCCGGCGGCCTGCACCATCGAGGAGGGCCGCAAGATGGTCGAGGCCGCGCAGCGCTGCGGGCGCGTGGTGCAAGTGGGGTCGCAAGGCCGGTCCACGCCCGCGGCCTACAAGGCTTGCACGTACATCCGGAACGGAATGCTCGGCCGCGTGAAGGAGGTCACCTGCTGGCACTACCCCAACCCCGTGGGCGGCTTCAAGCCCGACTCGGAGCCGCCGCCCCAGCTCGACTGGGACCTCTGGCTCGGCCCCTGCCGCTACGTCCCGTACAACGAGGAGCGGGTGCACTTCAACTTTCGCTGGTTCCTCGAGTTCGGCGGCGGGCAGATCCGCGACCGCGGCGCCCACGTGATGTCGGTGGCCATGTGGTGCATGGACTCGGACCACAAGGGCCCCGTGAGCGTCGAGGCGACGGGCACGGCGCCGAAGGAGGGGATCTGGGACTGCCCGGTCGAGATGGAGGTCCGCTACGAGTTCAAGGACCCCGACTGGGTGATGTGGTGGCGCCAGCCGGGCGAGCCGCAGAAGGGCGCGGGCTACGGCGCCAAGTACTGGGGCGAGAAGGACACGCTCATCGTGACGGGCGGCGACGGCGGCTGCGGCACCGAGGACAAGGCCGTGAGCTACGAGCCAACCTCCGACGGCGTGCACCCCTACAAGAGCCCGGGCCACGAGCAGGACTTCATGGACTGCATCCGGACGCGCAAGAAGCCCATCATGACCATCGAGGCGGGGCACGCCGTGAGCGTGCTCTGCGTCCTCGGGAACATCTCGTACATCCTCGGCCGCAAGCTCCAATGGGACTGGAGGAACGAGCGGTGCGTGGACGACGCCGAGGCGAACCGCATGCTCTCGAGGCCCAACCGGAGCCCGTGGCACATCTGATCCTCCCATCCTCCGCTCTCCGAAGGATCCTATCCCCCGCCCCAGGAACTGCCGCCGTCCCCAAGCCATGAGGAGCCTCAACGTGACACCTCCGAGACTCGTCCTGAACGCCGTCCCCGCCGCGATCGTCCTCGCCTTCGTCCTGGTCTTCGCCGCCGGCACGACCCCGCTGGCCGGCGACGACTCCAAGCTCGCCGCGCTCCTCGAGAAGGTGACCTCCGACAAGGTCGAGACGCGCTACGCGGCGCGATCCGAGGCCCCGGCCGTCGGGGGGAGCGCCGTCCTACCCCTCGCGAAGCTCATCGCCTCGCCCCCCGAGTCCGTCGTGGACGACAGGACGCGCCGCGAGATCTCCCTCACGGCGCGGGCAGCCCTCGAGAGGATCGTGCACCACGCGGGCCGCCCCGGCGCCGGGGCCGAGGCGCGGGCCGTGGCGGCGGAGCTCGCGAAGCTCCTCGACGCCTCGCAGCCCGGGAAGGTGAGGCGGGAGGTCCTGCACTGGATCGCGTTGATCGGCGGCGACGGCGAGGTCCCCGCCGTCGCGAGGAGCCTCGACGACGCGGATCAGCACGTGCGGGAGACCGCGCGCCTCGCCCTCGAGCGCATCCCGGGCAAGTCGGCCGTCGAGGCCCTCGTCGAGGCGGCGCGGCGGCAGCCCGAGGACCGGAAGGCCGACCTCCTCTTCTCCCTGGGCAAGAAGGGCGACTCGAGCGTCGCGGCCTTCCTCGCCGAGACCGCCTCGCGG
>JACQVW010000553.1 GCA_016209535.1 Planctomycetota bacterium
CCGGAACGACCGCGACGGCACGTTCACCGAGGTCGGGCTTCTGGCCGACGTGGCCTACGGCGACGACGGGAACGCTCGGGCGGGGATGGGCGTCGACGCCGGCGACGCGGACCTCGACGGGAGGCTCGACCTGGTCGTCACGAACTTCGCCGACGAGCCCGCCAGCTTCTTCCGCGCCCGGGGCGGCGCCCGCTTCGCCGACGAGGGGAGGCGCTTCGACCTCGCCGGCCCCACCCTCGAGCCCCTGGGGTTCGGGGTGGTCTTCATCGACCAGGACCTCGACGGCGACCTCGACGTCTACGTCGCGAACGGCCACGTGCAGGACAACATGGACCGGCTCCGGCCCGGGAGGACCTTCGCGCAGCGGGACCTGCTCCTCGAGAGCCTCGACGGCAGGCGCTTCGCCGACGCCTCGGCCCGCGCCGGCGAGTGGTTCCAGCGGGCCGCCGTGAGCCGCTCGGCCGCGAGCTGCGACTTCGACGGGGACGGCGACGAGGACATCGCCGTCTCGGTCTGCGGCGGCCCCGCCGTGCTCCTCCGGAACGACGCGCCCGCCGCGCGCTGGATCGCCTTCCGCCTCCAGGGCACGCGCTCGAGCCGCGACGGCTACGGTGCGCGCGTCACACTGCATGCCCGGCGCGGGCAGGAGCGGTTCACGCGGGTCGCCCAGTGCCAGACGGCGCGGAGCTACGCCTCGGCCTGCGATCCCCGCGTGCGCTTCGGCCTCGGGCAGGGCCCCGTCGAGGTCGAGCGCGTCGAGGTCCGCTGGCCGTCGGGCATCCTGCAGGCAATCGAGCGGCCGGCGGTCGATCGGGTGCACCGGGTCGTCGAGGCCGAGGGGAGGAGCCCGTGAGGGGGGGCGCTCACTCGTCCCGGGCTCTCGCCTCGCCCTCGAACCGCTCGGCGAGGCCCCGGTACTCGGGCACGCTCGCCGGGTCGACGCCCAGCGCGCGGCACATCGCGAGGGCGGCTCGCGCGAGCACGCGGTCGTCGCGCCAGTCGCCCGCGAGCTCGATCCCGCGCTCCTCCTCGAGGTGCCTCCGCACGACGGCGCGGACCGCCTGGCGCACCTCGCTCCTCGAGAGCCTCGTGCCCAGCGAGGCGTAGAGGTCCTCGAAGCCCGGGTGGGCCGCGGGGTCCCACACGTCGCCCTCGTCGAAGAGGTGCCGGATCGCCGTGTAGCTCCGGTGGACGTGCTCTCCCACCTGGCGCGAGAACTGGACGCGCGCGATCTCCGCGCCGTGGGCTCCGTCCAGGGGCTCGCCGGTCGTCTCGACGGCGATGTCCGGCTCGACACCCCCCTCCCGGCCGGGGATGGGCCGCCCGTCCTTCCCTCGCTCGGCGTGGATGGAGCGCCCCAGGGGCAAGTAGAGGTAGCCCGTCGTGAGGAGGAGCTTGCTCGGCCCGCCGAGGAGGCTCGAGGATGCCTGGGAGAGGCTGATCGTCGACTGCTTCACGCCTTTCCCGAAGGTGCGCTTCCCGATGACCACCGCGCGCCGGAAGTCCTGGAGGGCGCCCGCCACGACCTCGGCGGCGCTCGCCGTGAGGGGGCTCACGAGGACCGCGGTCGGGTGGGCCGGCTTCTCGTCGGGGCTCGTGCTCCACTCGGTTACGCGTCCGGGAGCCCGCTCGGTGACGATGGGCTGGGGTCGCTCGCCCACGAGCATGTCGACGACGCGCACGGCCTGCTTGAGGTTGCCCCCGGGGTTGTCGCGGAGGTCGAGGACGAGCGCCTGGAGCCCCTGGGCCTCCAGCGCGTCGAGGGCGCGCTCGAGCTCGGCGGCCGTCCGAGGTCCGAAGCGGAGCACCTGGATCAGCCCGATCCGGCCCGGGAGCATCCGGCTGCGCAGGGTGGGGATCTCGACCTGGCCGCGCTCGACCGAGAGCATCCGCGGGGCCGGCCAGCCCCAGCGCGAGATCAGGAGGTGGACCTCCTCGCCGGGCTTGCCCTCGGTGAGGCGCTCGAGCTCGGGGCGGTCGCGGTCGTGGGTGGTGACGCCGTTGACCTCGAGGATCCGGTCGGATGACCGGAGGCCGGCCGCGAAGGCCGGCCCGCCGCGGTGGGCCTTCACGACCACGAGGGGCGCATCGCGCCCCGGCTTCACGAGCTCGGCGCCGAGCCCCCAGTAGACGCCGAGGCGGACCGACTCGAGCTGCCTCACGTCGTCGGGGTCCTGGAACGC
Organism: Planctomycetota bacterium; assembly: GCA_016209535.1. GTDB lineage: Bacteria > Planctomycetota > UBA8108 > UBA8108 > SXIK01 > JACQVW01. The sequence goes on from JACQVW010000553.1 coordinate 2,184, forward strand.
GGAGTGCTCGTCGAGCCTCGAGACCATGCCGCGCAAGGCGGCGATGTAGATCTCCCTCAAGTCGAGCTCCTCGCGCCGGACCGAGTGCTTCCGGATCGCAGCCTCGACCTCGGCCACGAGCGCGAGCCAGGACCCCTGCGGGGGAAGCCCTTCGCGCGCCGGCGCGTCGCCGCCGGCGGGCGCCGGTGGGGCGTCTCGCCGGGGGGGGGGCTCGGCGGCCGCGGCCCTCTCGGCCAGGCGGAGGTGGAGCCGCGCGCGGCTCCCCCGGTCCGTGGGCTCGTCCCGGAGTGCCCTCAGGATCCCGAGGACGGGCTCAACGAGGTGACCGGTCTCGGCCAGGGCCAGCGCGGCGGCCTCCCGCACGCCGGGACGCGGGTCCTGGAGCAGGCGGACCATGGGGGCGCGGAGGGCGTCCACGTTCTCGAGCTTCCAGAGGGCGAGGCTCGCCTCGATGAGGACCTCCGGGTCTCCCGCCGACTCGACGAGGCCGCGCAGGGTGAGGTAGGCCTCCTCGAGCCGGGCGGGCCTCGAGAGGAGGCGGATCGCCGCGATTTGGATCTCGGCGGGCCTCCCGTCCCGGGCGAGCTGCTGGAGCGCCACCTGCCCCGCGCGCTGGAGGGCCGCCTCGTTCCGGGAGTAGAGCAGCGCCGCGCCGGCGAGCTTCGAGCGCCCGGCCAGCTCGTAGACCTTCGCCGCGAGGGGCTCGAGCGCCGACGCGTCGCCGCGGAGGGCCACCTTCAGCTCCTCGAGGCGCGGCCAGAGCTGCTCCAGGGGCAGCGGCTCGAAGGCCGCGAGGGAGGCGAGGACGCGCTCCGCGGGCTCCTCGGGCCGCGAGGAGGCGGGCGCGAGGAGGAGAAGGATAGGGAGGGGGAGGGCCCAGAGGCTCGGCATGGCATGGCGTCGCGGCGTGGCCCGCGCCCGGTGGAGCGAGCGGCGAGACTCGATGCTCCCACGCGAGGCACGGGTTTGCAAGCCGGGGAGCCGGCCATCGGGCTGCGGGCGCTGCGAGGCTGCGGGCTACCTCCCGCCCGGCGGCGTGAAGCTCACGAGCTCGATCTCGAAGTCGAGGTCCGCCCGGGGCGGCACCACCTGGTGGTAGCCCTGCGGCCCGTAGGCCAGGCCGTTGGGCACGTGGAGCTTGCGCTTCTCGCCCTTCTTCATGCTCGAGAGGGCCTCGACCCAGCCCTTGATGAGGTCGCGGGAGTGGAGCGTGAACTCGTCCGGGACGCCGCCCTTGCGCGTGTCGGAGAACACCCGGCCGTCCGGGAGCCAGCCCGTCCAGTGGACCTGGATCTTCGCGCCCGGAGGAGGCGTGGGGCCCTCGCCCTCCTTCAAGACCGCGTACTGGAGGCCCGAGGGGGTCGTCGTCATGGCTCCCGCCGGGAGCTGGGCGGCGGCAGGGGTCGAGCCCGGGGGCGCCGCGGGCGGGGCCGTGAGGTTCGTGGCCCCGGCCGCCCCGGTCCCGGCGGGGCGGGCGGCGGTCGCGGGCGCCGCGCCGGGA
>JACQVW010000570.1 GCA_016209535.1 Planctomycetota bacterium
GGCACTACATGTTCGGCGGCTCCATGCGCGTGCCCCTCGTGATCCGCCTCGTGGTCGGCAGGGGCTGGGGGCAGGGCCCGCAGCACTCCCAGAGCCTCCAGGCCACCTTCGCCCACGTGCCGGGGCTGAAGGTGGTCATGCCGGCGACGCCTCACGACGCCAAGGGACTCCTCGCGGCGGCCATCGAGGACGACAACCCCGTGATCTACATCGAGCACCGGTGGCTCCACAACACGTTCGGGCCGGTGCCCCGGGAGCTCTACCGGGTGCCCCTCGGCACGGCCCGGATCGCTCGCGAGGGCCGGCATGTGACCGTGGCCGCGACGTCGTTCATGATCCTCGAGGCGTTGAGGGCCGCCGAGACGCTCTCCCGCCACGGCGTGGAGGCCGAGGTGGTGGACGTGCGCTGCTTGAAGCCCCTCGACGAGGGGACGATCCTCGGCTCGGTGCGGAAGACGGGGCGCCTGATCGCCGCCGACACGGGCTGGAGGTCCTGCGGCTTCGCGGCCGAGCTGGTGGCCCTGGCGGCCGAGGAGGCCTTCGATCGGCTCGAGGCCGCGCCCGTGCGGCTCTGCTCTCCCGACCATCCCGCGCCGACCTCCCCGGCACTGTGCGAGGACTACTATCCGCGGGCGGCTGACATCTCGAGCGCCGCGGCCCGGATGCTCGGGGTGAAGCTGCCGCCCGAGGCCCTCGAGGAGGAGCGCTCGGCGCCGCACGACGTCCCCGACGCGAGCTTCAGGGGGCCTTTCTGACATGGACGCCATCCCCTACGTCAACCTGGCGAAGCAGCACGCGGCGATCAAGGCCGAGGTCCTCGCCGCCGTGGGGGAGGTCCTGGACCGCGGGCGGTTCATCCTGGGCGACGAGGTCGCCGCCTTCGAGCGGCGCTTCGCCGACCTCTGCGGCACGCGCTGCGCGGTCGCCGTCAACTCGGGGACGGACGCCCTCATCCTCGCCCTGCGGGCCCTCGGGATCGGCCCCGGCCACGAGGTCATCACCGCCCCGAACTCGTTCGTCGCCACGGCGAGCGCCATCGCCCTCGCGGGGGCGAGGCCGGTCTTCGCGGACGTCGGCGATGACTACAACCTGGACCCGGAGCGGATCGAGGAGGCCATCACGTCGCGGACGCGGGTGGTCCTGCCCGTCCACCTCACGGGCCGCCCCGCGGACATGACGGCGATCCTCCAGGTCGCCGCGCGCCGCGGGCTCGACGTGGTCGAGGACTGCGCGCAGGCCGTGCTGGCCGAGCACCGCGGGCGCCGGGTGGGCTCCTTCGGCAGGGTCGGCTGCTTCAGCCTCCACCCCCTCAAGACCTTGAGCGCCTGCGGCGACGGCGGCGTCCTCACCACGGACGACGAGGCGCTCGCGGGGAGGCTGCGCGTGCTCCGGAACCTCGGGCTCCCGGCGCGCGACGACTGCGTGGAGTGGTCCGGGAACTCGCGCCTCGACAGCCTGCAGGCGGCGATCCTGCTCGTGAAGCTCCAGCACCTCGAGCGCTGGACCGAGCGGCGCCGCGAGAACGCCGCGGCATACCGGCGCGAGCTGGGCGGGGTCGATGGGGTGCGCGTCCCCGGCGAGAGGCCCCACGAGCGCGCCGTCTACCACACCTTCGTCATCCGCGCCCGGCGCCGCGACGACCTCAAGCGGCGTCTGGCCGAGGAGGGGATCGAGACGGCGGTGCACTACCCGGTGCCCATCCACTTGCAGACGGCGGCGCGAGGCCTGGGCTACGGGCCGGGCAGCTTCCCCGCCGCGGAGCGCCAGGCGCGGGAGATCCTGAGCCTCCCCGTCTACCCCGAGCTCGAGCCGGCCGAGCTCGAGCGCGCGGCGCGGTCGATCCGGCGCTTCTACGGAGGTTGAGCCATGCGCGTGAGCTTCTCGTACCTGGACCGGCAGTTCGCGGACCTCGAGCCCTACCTGAAGCGGATCGCCGATCTCGTCCGCACCGGCGACTTCACCCTGGGGAAGCCCCTCGTCGAGTTCGAGGAGCGGTTCGCGCGCCTCTGCGGCCTGCCCCACGCCGCCGGCGTCGGCACGGGGACGGACGCCATCGCCATCTCGCTCAAGGTCCTGGGCGTAGAGCCCGGCGACGAGGTGATCACCACGCCGATGACCTTCATCGCCACCGTCGGGGCCATCGTGCAGGCCGGCGCCCGGCCCGTCTTCGTCGACAGCGAGGACGGGCTCACCATCGACCCCGAGAAGATCGAGGCCGCGATCACGCCGCGGACCCGGGCCATAGTGCCCGTCCACTACACGGGCAACGTGGCGGAAATGCCGCGCATCGCCCAGATCGCCAGGAAGCACGACCTCCTGGTCGTCGAGGACGCCTGCCAGGCCATCGGAGCCTCCATCGACGGGAAGCCCGTGGGCTCCTGGGGGGAGACCGCCTGCTTCAGCCTGCACCCCCTGAAGAACCTCAACGTCTGGGGCGACGGCGGAGTGATCGTCACGCGCTCGCGGGACCTGGCCGAGAAGATCCGTCTCCACCGCAACCACGGCCTAGTCAACCGCGACGAGGTGGCCGCCTTCGGCGTCAACTCGCGGCTCGACACCCTGCAGGCGGCCGTCGGCAACGAGCTCATCGCGCAGACCGGCTTCATCACCGCGAAGCGCATCGAGCACGCCCGGCGCTACGATGCGGCGCTCGAAGGCCTCGCCGAGCACGTCTCGATCCCCCGGCGCCGCCCCGCCGTGAAGCACGTTTACCACCTCTACGTCGTGCGGGCCGAGCGGCGGGACGAGCTCCTCGCGCACCTCCAGCGGAACGGCGTGGAGGCCAAGGTCCACTACCCGATCCCCGTCCACCTGCAGCCGGCCGCGAGGCACCTTGGCTACGTGGAGGGGGACTTCCCAGCCTGCGAGGCGGACGCGAAGCGCATCATCACCCTGCCCGCCCACCAGCACCTGACGGACCAGGAGATCGACTACACGATCCGGCAAGTGAGGGCCTTCTACGGCAAGTGAGGGGACCGCCATGAGCACCTACGTCGTCATCGGAAGCAACTGTTTCACCGGCAGCCACATCGTGGACGCCCTCCTCGACGACCCCGAGAACCGGGTGATCGGGGTCAGCCGCTCGCCGGAGAGCAAGGCCTTGTTCCTGCCCTACCGGCGCCGCGCGGCCGAGAAGTTCCACTTCCGGCGCGTCGACATCGTGCGCGACTTCCCGGCGCTCGAGGCCATGCTCGAGGAATCGAGGCCGCGGGCCGTGATCCACGTCGCCGCCCTGAGCGAGGTTGCCCTCTCGAACGAGCACCCCGTGCCGTACTTCGAGACCAACACCGTCGCCGTGGCCCGCCTGTGCGACTACCTCCGCCGGGTCCCGTGGCTCGAGCGCTACGTCCACATCTCCTCGGCGGAGATCCTGGGCTCCTGCGCCAGGCCGGCGACCGAGGAGGACCTATTCAACCCCACGACGCCCTACGCCGTCTCCAAGGCCGCGGCCGACATGTTCCTCGCCACGCTTCAGCGGAGCTTCGGCTTCCCGGCGACGCTCATCCGCTCGACCAATGTCTACGGCCGGCACCAGCAACTCTACAAGATCGTCCCGCGTACCGCGATCTACCTGAGGAAGGGCATCCCCATCGAGCTCCACGGCGGAGGCGTGGCCGTGAAGTCGTTCATCCACGTGCGCGATGTCGTCCGTGGCCTGCTCCTCGCCCTCGAGCGGGGCCGGCCGGGCACCTACCACTTCAGCGTGCCCAGCGAGCGCACGATCGCCGAGATCGTCCACGGGATCTGCCGGAAGATGGGCTTCGACCCGGCGAGGGCCACGCGTCCGGTCGGCGAGCGGCTCGGGCAGGACGCCAGGTACACCCTCGACTGCTCGAAGGCCCGGCACGAGCTGGGCTGGGAGCCCCGGATCGGCTTCGAGGAGGGCGTCGAGGAGGTCGTCCGATGGATCGACGAGAACTGGGCGGCGATCGAGGTGGAGCCCCTCGACGCGCCGCGGAGCGTCTGAGGCGAGGAGCGGGAGACGCGATGCAACCGACGATGAAAGCCATGGAGACCGAGGCCGCCGTCCTGGAGGAGCTGGGGGCGCCCCTGCGCTTGCGGAGGCTCGCGATCCCGGCGCTGAAGCCCGGGCAGGTGCTGGTCGAGGTGGCCTACAGCGGCGTCTGCCACACGCAGGTGCTCGAGGCGCGCGGGAAGCGCGGCCCGGACCGGTTCCTGCCGCACCTCCTCGGCCACGAGGGCTCGGGCGTCGTCCTCGAGACGGGCCCCGGCGCCTCCAAGGTGAGGCCCGGCGACCGCGTGGTGCTCTCGTGGATCAAGGGCTCGGGCCTCGACGTCCCCGGCACGATCTACGAGGGCGACCGAGGGCGGGTCAACGCGGGCGCCCTGTGCACCTTCGCCCGCCGCACCGTCACCTGCGAGAGCCGCGTGACCCCGATCCCGGCCTCGATGCCGCTCCGCGAGGCCGCGCTCCTCGGGTGCGCCGTGCCGACGGGCGGGGGCATCGTCCTCAACACGCTGGGGCTGCGCCCCGGCCCGTCGGGCGGCGCCGCCGGGAAGAGCCTCGCGGTCTTCGGGGCCGGCGGGATTGGCCTGAGCGCCGTCCTCGCGGCGGCCATGGTGGGCCTGGACGTGGTCATCGCCGTGGACGTCGCCCCCCACAAGCTCGAGCAGGCGCGGGCCGCGGGCGCCACGCACGCGGTCGACGCCCGCGAGCGGGACCCCGTCGCGGCGGTGCTCGAGATCACCGGCGGCCGCGGCGCCGACTTCGCCATCGAGGCGGCGGGGAGGCGGGCGACCATGGAGGGGGCCTTCGCCGCCGTGCGCCCCGCAGGCGGCCTCTGCGTGCTGGCGGGCAACCTCCCCCACGGCGAGCGGATCTCCGTCGACCCCATGGACCTCATCCGGGGGAAGCGCATCGCCGGGACCTGGGGGGGGGAGTCGATGCCGGACAGGGACATCCCGATCTATGCCGACCTCTACCTCTCGGGCAAGCTCAATCTCGCCGTGCTCCTGACCCACGCCTACGGGCTCGGCGAGATCAACCGGGCCCTCGATGACCTCGAGGCGGGCAAGGTGGGCCGGGCGCTGATCGACATGTCGAAGGAGAGCGGGTGATGGGCGTGAAGCCGAGCGACCTCGCGATCCACGGGGGGCCGAAGACGCGGGCGCAGCCGCTCCCCCCCCGGCGGCTCTTCGGGGTGGCGGAGCTCGAGAGCGTGCGGGCCGTCTTCGAGGAGGCCTGGGCGAGCGGCGCCGACTTCGGCTATCAGGGCAGCTTCGAGCAGGCCTACGTCGAGGCCTTCTGCCGTCTCCAGGGCGGCGGGCGCGCCGACGCGGTCGCGTCGGGCACGGCGGCGGTCTGGCTGGCCCTGGCCGCGCTTGACCTCGAGCCGGAGAGCGACGTCGTGGTCTCGCCCGTGACCGATCCCGGCGGCGTGGCCCCGGTGCTCCTCCAGGGTCACGGTCTCGCCGTGGCCGACGCGGCGCCGGGCTCCTTCAACGTCGGCCCCGAGGAGCTCGAGCGCGCCCTGACGCCTCGGACGCGAGCCGCCATCCTCACCCACGCCGGCGGGCGGCCCTTCGACCTCGAGCCCGTCATGGAGGTCGCGGCGCGGCGGGGCGTCGCCGTCATCGAGGACTGCTCCCAGGCCCACGGCGCCCTCTACAAGGGCCGGCGCGTGGGTACCTTCGGGGCCGCCGCGGTCTTCTCGACCATGTTCTCGAAGGCCCACGCCACCGGGGGCAGCGGAGGCCTCGCCTACACGCGGGACGAGAGCCTCTACTGGCGCGTGCGGGCCCTCGCCGACCGGGGGAAGCCCTTCCGGGACGCGGCGTTCGACCCCAGGGACCCGCGAGCGTTCCTTTTCCCCGCCCTCAACTTGAACCTCGACGAGGTCTCCTGCGCCATCGGCCTCTCGACGCTCTCGAGGCTCGAGGACACGATCGAGCGGCGGCTGGCCGTGGCCCGCTGGATCGACGAGGGGCTCGCGGCGCGCTCGCGGGCGGTGTCGCCGGTCCCGGCCTTGCCGGGCACCGCGCCGAGCCCGTTCTTCCACACCGTGAGGGTGGACGAGCGGCGGCTCATGGTCTCGAAGGTCGACTTCGCGAAGGCCGTGCAAGCCGAGGGCATCTGGATCAACCCCGACTACCGCTACGTGGTCGCCGAGTGGCCCTGGGCCGCGGGGCGCGTCCGGGGCAAGGCCTCGACGCCCAACGCCGCCGCTTTCCGCGACGCCACGTTCAACGTCCTCTTCAACGAGCGCTTCACGCGCGAGGACGCCGAGGACGTCGTGCGGAGCATCCTCAAGGTGGAGGAGGCCTACCGTGCCGACTGACGGCCCCCGGGGCGCCTCGCACAAGCCGCCGATCTTCATCTTGGGCTGCCAGCGGTCGGGGACGTCGCTCCTGCGGCGCATCCTCGACTCGCACTCAGGCATCGCGTGCCCGCCGGAGTCCGCGTTCCTGGTGCAGCTCGCCCGCGTCTACGAGGTGAAGCGGGCGCTCCAGGGCCTCCTCGACATGGGCTTCGCCGAGGTCCAGGTCCTCGAGCGCATGGGCGCGTTCGCCGCCTCGTTCTTCGAGGACTACGCCCGCTCGAAGGGGAAGCCGCGCTGGGCCGACAAGACCCCCCATTACGTGAGCTGCGCCGAGACGATCGACCTCATGCTGCAGGGCCGCGTCCAGTACCTGGGGATCGTCCGCCACGGCCTCGACGTGGCGCGCTCCCTCTGCGACTTCGACTGGGGCGTGCTGCAGCCCTACCTCGAGGGCGGCGTCGAGAAGCCCCTGGCGGCCCTCCGGTTCTGGAGGGACCAGAACGCCAAGCTGCTCGACTTCGAGGGACGGGCCCGGGAGCGGTTCCTGATGTTGCGGTACGAGGACCTGACGGAGAGGCCGGAGGAGGTGCTGCGGGCCGCCTTCGACTTCCTCGATGAGCCCTGGGAGCCGGCGGTGCTCGACTTCAACGCGGCGCCGCACGACCGCGGCTTCGAGGACCCGAAGATCACGAGGCACGACAGGATCGTGGCGAGCTCGGGAGCCCACCGCGAGTGGCCGAGGGAGCTCCAGGAGCGCCTGCGCGCCGAAGGCAAGGACATGCTGGAGAGGTTCGGCTATGCCTGAAGTGAACCTGATGGACCGCTACCCGCGGTCGAACCGGCCCATCGACGAGCGGGCCAAGCTCATTGACGAAGAGCAGCGCGCCGTCGCGCGCCGGTTCGGCCGGGAGTTCTTCGACGGGGACCGGCTCTACGGCTACGGGGGCTACGCCTACCACCCCCGCTTCTGGACGGAGACGGTCCGCCGATTCCGGGACTACTACCGCCTCGCCGAGGACGCGAGCATCCTCGACGTCGGGTGCGCGAAGGGCTTCATGCTCCACGACTTCCTGGAGCTCCTGCCCCGAGCGCGCGTCGCGGGGATCGACATCTCGAGCTACGCCATCGAGAACGCGAAGGAGAGCGTGAGGCACCTCGTCCACGTGGGCGACGCCAAGGACCTGCCCTACCCGGACCATGCCTTCGACCTCGTGATCTCCATCAACACGGTCCACAACCTCGAGCTCGACGACTGCAAGCGGGCGATCCGCGAGGTCCAGAGGGTCGCGCGGAAGCACGCCTTCATCACCGTCGACGCCTGGCGCAACGAGGAGGAGCGCGACCGCATGCGCAAGTGGAACCTGACGGCGAAGACCTACATGCACGTCGACGACTGGAAGCGGCTCTTCGACGAGGTGGGCTACACGCACGAGTACTACTGGTTCATCCCGTGAGGCCCTGACGCGGCAAGACGCATGCTCTCCAGAGGCATCCACTGGCTCCGGACCACGCGGACGAGCGCCGCGGCCCTCACCCGGGGCGCCGCCGCGGCCATGCTCCTCCGCCTCGCCGGCGCCGGGCTGAGCCTCGCCGTGGGCCTGGCCCTCGCCAGGCTCCTCGGCGCGAAGGGCTACGGCGCGTACGTGTACGCCGTCGCGTGGCTGGCGTTCGCGACGCCGGGCGCGACGCTGGGGCTCGACGGTGTCCTGGTCCGGTACGTGGCGGCCTACCGCCGCACGGGGAGGTGGGGCGCGCTGCGCGGCCTTCTGGGCTTCGCCCAGGGCCTCGGAGTCGCCGCGAGCGCGGGCCTGCTCCTCGCCGCGCTCCTCGTCCTCGGCCTCAACCGGAGCCTCGACCCTGACGCGCGGCTCACGGGGCTCGTGGTCCTGTCCCTCCTGCCCGTCGTCGTCTCGGCGACGCTCCGCCAGGCGACGCTGCGGGGCCTCGAGCGGGTGGCGACGGGGCAGCTTCCCGAGACGCTCGTCCAGCCCCTCGTGATCCTGGCCGGCGCGGCGTGCCTCGGGCTCGCGCTCCGGCGGCCGGCGACGAGCGTCGAGGCGGCCGCCGTGCACGCCGCGGCCGCCGTCGCGGCGTTCCTCCTGGGCTGCCTCCTCCTCAGGAGGTCCCTTCCCCCGGAGCTCCGCGGCGCGCCCCGCGACCGCGAGGCCAGGGTCTGGATCTCCATGGGCCTCCCCCTCCTCGCCATCGGCTGGATGCAAGTGCTGCTCAACAAGGGCGACCTCCTCCTCCTGGGCGCCCTGTCGGGCTCTCGGGAGGCGGGCGTCTACGCCGTCGCGAGCCGCGTGGCCGACGCCGTGCTCCTCGTCTTCGACTCCACGAGCCTCGTGGCGGCGCCCATGATCGCGGGCGCCCACGCGGCGGGCCAGAAGGAGGAGCTCCAGCGGATCGTGAGGTCCGTGGCGCGCTTGAACCTCTGGCTCTCGGCCCCGATCTGCGTCGCCTTCCTCGTCCTCGCCCCGTGGCTCCTGGGCCTCTTCGGCGAGGAGTTCGTCCAGGGGACGAGCGTGCTCCGGATCCTCGTCCTCGGCCAGCTCTTCAGCGCCTCGGCGGGCGCCGTGGGGCAGATTCTCTACATGACCGGGCACGCGAGGGCGGTGGCCGTCGCCGTGGGCGCCTGCGGCGCGCTGAACCTCGCCCTCGCTTCGGCGCTGATCCCGAGGTACGGCGCCCTGGGCGCCGCGACCTCGGCGGCCATCTCCATCGCGACCTTCAAGACGTCGCTGGCGGCCTTGATCTGGCGGCGGCTGGGCGTCATCTCGGGGGTCCTCGACTCCAGGGTGCTCCGGCGGCTCAGGAGACCTCGCCCATGAGACGGCCGACGGTGACGGTCCTCACGCCGACCTACAACCACGAGCGCTTCATCGGCCCGTGCATCGAGAGCGTCCTGGCCCAGACCTACCCGCACTGGGAGATGATCGTCATCGACGACGGCTCGACCGACGGCGCGCCGGACGCCGTCCGCCGCTACGCGGACCCGCGCATCCGCTACGTCCGCCAGCAGAACAAGGGCGTGGCCGGGCTCGGGGAGACCTACCGGAGCGCCCTCGCGCTGGCCCGAGGCGAGCTGGTGACGATCCTCTCGGGAGACGACGCCTGGCCTCCCTGCAAGCTCGAGGTGCAGGTCCCGGAGCTCGAGGACGAGGCCGTCGCCGCCTGCTTCGGCCGGGGCGTCATGATCGACCAGGACGGCCGGGAGATCGGCACGGTCCCCCGCGGGCGCGTCAACCGCGTCCTGAACCGCCCCGTGGGGTCTTTGCTCCGGGAGCTTCTCGTGCACAGCTTCCTTCCCAGCTTCACGTACCTCGTGTCCAGGCGTGCTCTTGAACGGATCGGCGGGTTCGTGCAGCCCCAGGGCGTCCTCGGCGTGGATTCCCCCACGATCCTTCACCTCGCCCTCCAGGGGGAGTTCCACTTCCTGGACATGCCGTTGGGCTACTGGCGGGTCCACCGCTCGCAGAGCACGGCCACGCACCGCTTGGAACAGGCCCGAAGCGACGCTGCCTACGCCTTGGGGTTCTTCAGCAGCCTTCCCGAGGAGCTGAAGCGGCTGACCGGGTGGACCGAGCGCGCCCTCGCGCGTAGGCTCCGGCGGGATGTCATGAACGCCCACTTCGAGGTCGGACGGCGGCTCCTTGCGGCCGGGCGCAGCGACGAAGCGCTCCGCTGGTTCGGACGGGCGGTGTGGCATGGAGGTCTGATGACGAAGATGAAAGGCATGGTCGGCTCCGCGTGCGCCGTGCTGGGGGTGGATCTGGAGCGCGTGGCGAGGATCGCTGGGAGGCCTGCCCTCCGTTAACCGTGGAGCCATGAAGATCTGCAACACAACGTACACGGACCTCATGTCACGAGCACATGCTAACTGAGTGCAAGCGGTACCTGCGGGAGCACTTCGGCCGGCCTTACAGGGCCGTCCAGGGCGCCTACTACGCCGCGAGGCGGGTTCTCGAGACGAGGGTGCTTGGCAGCCGCTTGAACGCTTGGGTCTGGCGTTTCAAGGACCTCTGGGACAGGAGGATGCCGTCGGAGTACATCTGCTCAGCGGCCCACCCCCACAGGGGGATGGTCGTGGAGGCCATGGCGCGGCACTGCCCGTTCCGGAGCCTCCTCGAGGTCGGATGCAACGCCGGGCCAAACCTCTACCGCCTCGCCAGGGAGTTCCCCGACGCCGAGCTCCACGGCTTCGACCTGAACGAGGCGGCCGTCGAGAGGGGGCGCGCATGGCTCGAGGCCGAAGGGATCGGAAACGTCGCCCTGTCGGTGGAGGACGTGGGGTGGCTGTCATCGCTCCAGGCGGGGGCGTACGACGTCGTCCTCGCCGATGCGGTGCTCATGTATCTGGGGCCGGACAGGATCCGGGACGTCGTGGCGGACATGGCCAGGGTGGCTCGCAGGTCGGTGATCATCCTCGACTGGAACGTGGAGGGGTGCTCTCCCGTGGGGGAGTACTATGATGGCAAGTGGAAACGCGACTACGTCGCACTCCTGCGGGAGGTCGCCCCGGGCAAGGAGATCAGGATCACCAAGATCTCGAGCGAGGTCTGGGCGGGCGACTGGGGCGAGATGGGGTACATCGTCGACCTGGTGCTTTGCTGAGCCTCGCGGAGGCGGTGGATCGACCTCATCCTGTGCTCAGGTACGCTTTACCGCCTGGACTTGAGCTACGCTTTCTCCGAGATACAGCCCATATGAACGTCATGAACGCCCACTTCGAGACGGGCCGGCGGCTGCTCCTCGCCCGGCGTCGGCGCGACGCCTTGCGCGTCTTCGGCAGGGCCGTCCTCCGCGGCTCTGCGGCGACCAAGGCGAAGGGCCTGGTCGGATCGGCTTGCGCCGTGACGGGCATCGACCTCGAGCGCGTGGCGCGCCTCCTTCGCCGGCCGGCCCTGAGGTGAGGCGCCGGCCATGAAGCTCTGCCTCGTGGCCACCATGGACACTCCCCACACGCACCGCTGGGCGCGCTGGTTCGCCTCGCGGGGGCACGAGGTGCACGTCATCAGCGCGGTTCCCTCCACGGTGGGCCCCCTCCCGGGGGTCACGGTGCACTTCCTCCCTCGGCTCCGCACCGGCGTCCACCTCCTGGACGTCGCCTTGAACGGCGTCCTGCTCCCGGTCCGGGTCGCGCGCTTCCGCAAGGTCCTCCGGGGGATCGGCCCCGACGTCGTGCACGCCCACTACGTCGACGACTCGGCCCTCTCGGCCCTGCTCGCCGGGTTCCGGCCCTTCGTCGTGACGGCGTGGGGCTCCGACGTCTTGATCGGCCCCAAGCGCTCCCGCGTCCTGCGCCGCGCCGTGAGCCACGTCCTGCGGCGTGCCGACCTCATCACCTGCGACGCCGAGCACATGCGGGACGCCATGGTCTCCCTCGGCGCCGACCCGCGGCGCATCCACATCGTCTTCTTCGGGACCGACGTGGAGAGGTTTCAGCCCCGGCCGCGAGACGAGGAGCTCGAGTCGCGGCTCGGCCTCGCCGGGCGCCCCGTGATCGTGAGCGTGCGGAGGCTCGAGCCGATCTACGACATCCCCACGCTGGTCCGCGCCCTGCCGCTCGTTCTCCGGCGGTTCCCCCGGGCCGTCCTCTTGATCGGGAGCCACGGCTCGGAGGAGCCCGCGCTCCGCCGGCTCGCAGCCGACCTCGGCGTGGACGGGAGCGTCCGCTTCGTGGGCTCGGTCGGCGAGGCCGACGTGCCGCGGTACATGTCGCTGGCCGACGTCTACGTCTCGACGTCCCTCTCCGACGCCGGGCTCGCCGCGAGCACCGCCGAGGCCATGGCCTGCGGCCTCCCCGCGGTCGTCACGGACGTCTGCGACAACGCGAAGTGGGTCGAGCACGGCCGGACGGGCTACCTCTTCCCGCCGCGGGACGCGGAGGCGCTGGCCGAGCGGATCGCCTGCGCCCTCGCCGACCGGCCCGCCTCGCGGGAGGTCGGCGCGCGAGGGCGCGAGCGGATCGTCGAGAGGAACAACTGGGCGCGGGAGATGGAGAGGATGGACGCGCTCTACGCTGGGCTGGCCGGCGGCGCCCGTGCGAGCTGAGGGGTGCGTCGGGCCCTCTGGATGTATCGCCACAGGCCCGGCCAGGGCAAGACGGGTGCCGCGCCGAGTTGCGCTGGAGGTTGAGATGGCAGGGATTGCCACTCCAGCAGCGTGCTGGTATCCTGAGGCACATGAGTGGATCCACGGCTATGAAGATGACCTCCATGAACGTCTCGCTTACGACCTCCCTTCGTTCCTTCGCAGAGCTGCGGTCGGCAGATGGGTATGGGTCAGTGAGCGAATACGTCCGAGAGCTCATCCGACAGGACAGGAAGCGCACAGCCGATGGGCGCGTCGATGAGCTCCTCCTCGAGGGACTGAGCTCGGGTGAGCCTATCGAGGCCACGCGGGAGTGCTGGCGGAGGAAGCGCCGAAATCTCAAGGCTCGTAGGAAGCACAAGGGCAGGAGGTGAGAGCCCGAGTCCTGCCGGCGGCCGACGGCGACGTCGATGGCTCGGCCGAGCACTACGCCCAGAAGGGCGGTCTGGAGCTTGGGCTCCGACTCTACCAGGCCGTGGAGGCGACTTGCGAATGGCTGGTCTAGAATCCAAACGCCGGTGCTCCGCGTAAGTCCCGTCGTAGAGGGCTCACGGGGCTACGGACCTGGCCCGTGCGCGGCTTCGAGCAACACCTCGTCTTCTACCGGCCGGTGGAGGATGGGATCGAGGTCGTCCGAGTGCTCCACGGGGCGCGGGACCTCCGCGCCATCTTGGGCGAAGAGGAATAGGTCGCTACAGACTGGCCTCCTGTAGGCGGATCTCGCGTCGCGGCGGGGGGCGAGCTGAGGGAGGCCTGAGCCGCCTTTTCGCCCTCCGCGCTCATCCCACCAGGGCACCTTACCGGCCCCCTGGTCGGGAAGCCGACCCGGTGAGGCGGCGCGGCCGCCCCAGACGGCGGCGCGCGCCGCGCAGGTGGGCTTGCCAGTCCCTGTCGTGTACTCTCTGGCGATGGGAACCCTCCGCGCCTCCTCGAGCTGCAAGCTCTTCCTGCGGGCCGCAAGGAGCCTCTCTGCCTTGCTTCCGGCGGCGCGAGCGGCATGCCGGCGCCTTTCTCTCGCCTGGCGGGCGCTCGTGAGATGGCTGCGCATGCACTGGGTGCTGCGCATGCCCGGGGCGCTGCGGGTTCCCAGAGCACTGTGCCCTCCCTGGGCGCTGCGCGCTCCCTGGGTGCTGCCCGTACTCAGGGTGCTGTGCGTTCCCGGGGTGAAGAGCCTGAAGGCGAGGCTGACTCTGGGGTCCTCTCTGATCGCCCTCGGCGTGCTCGCCGTCGTCTACCTGACGGTCTCGCAGACGGCGAGGAACGTCGCCGCGACCGAGGCCCGCAAGCGCGCGGAGGAGGTCGTGCGGTACTTCTCGGAGGCCATCGCCGAGCCCCTCGCGGCCAACGACCGCCTGCAGGTCCAGCTCCTCGCCAGGGCGTTCCAGAAGAACGGGGTCCATTCGATCCTGGTCACCAGCGGGGACGGGGAGCGGCTCTACCCTGCGCCGGCGGATCCCCAGGTGGATGAGCTCCGCGCCGCACCGGCGTTCCAGGCTGCATCGGGCGAGGGATCCCTCGGGACCGCCCGGCTGGACGGGAAGCTGTACCTGCACGCCGCCAAGGCGATCTCGTTCGCAGGCTCGCCCGCCGGCACGATCCACCTCTGGATCGACAAGTCGGACCTCGAGGAGAGCATGCGCAGGGCGAGCGCGCCGTTCTTCCTCGTGTTCTCGCTTGGCTTCGCCGCGTTGATCCTGCTGGGCTCCATCAACCTGCACAGGCATTTCCGGGCGCTCAAGAAGCTCAGCTCCGCCGCCAGGCGGATC
Source organism: Planctomycetota bacterium (assembly GCA_016209535.1). GTDB lineage: Bacteria > Planctomycetota > UBA8108 > UBA8108 > SXIK01 > JACQVW01. The sequence continues at coordinate 14,141 of JACQVW010000570.1, forward strand.
GGGGCCGGCGATCTCTCGGCGCGCGTGCCCGTGAGCGGCGCGGACGAGATGGCGGAGTTCTCCACGGCCTTCAATCTCATGGTGGACGGGCTCCTCGACGCGCGCAAGCAGGCCCTGGAGAAGCAGCTCGAGACGATCCACGCCATGATCAACACGGTGGAGGCCAAGGACCGGTACACCGCGGGCCATTGCCTGCGGGTCGCGGGCTACGCCAAAGAGATCGTGGCCGCCTGCGAGGGCTTGAGCTCGGATGAGGCCTTCGTCATCCAGACCGCCGCCCTCCTCCACGACGTCGGCAAGATCGGCATCCCGGACAAGGTGCTCCTCAAGGAGGGCGCCCTCTCCCCGGAGGAACACGAGGTCATCCGCAGCCACGTGGTGGTGGGGGAGGAGATCCTGAGCCACATGGACTCCATGAGGCAGATCGCGCGCGCGATCCGCCACCACCACGAGCGCTGGGACGGGCTCGGCTATCCCGAGGGCCTTCGAGGGGCCGCGATCCCCTTCGCCAGTCGCGTGGTAGGCGCCGCCGACGCGATCGACGCCATGTTGACCGACAGGCCCTACCGGAGGGCGCTGTCCGTCGAGGCGGCCATCCAGGCGCTCGAGGAGGGAAGAGGCCGGCAGTTCGATCCCATGGTGGTGGACTTGGCGGTCGAATTCCTGAGGAGGAAGCAGCATGAAGCGGTCCGCGTTCTTGGCGGGAGCAGCGTCCCTGCTCCTGCTCCTGAGCCTGAGCTGCAGCCAGCGTGATCCACGCGTCTCGGTCGAGCGGACGGCGCACGAGCCGCAGCTCGTGGCCGAGGCGCTGCGCATCCTGGAGCTCGTCGAGCAGGGCTCCTTCGAGGAGTCCCTGAAGAGGATCGGCGAGCTCCGGTCGCGGTTCGCCGGGGACGCGAGCCTGAGGGCCCTCGACCACCTCCTCAGCGCCTGGACCGAGAGGAGGCGCCAGGCGCTCGCTGCCCCTGGCCCATTGCCCAGCCCGCCGCCCGGCGACACCCTCGCCGCGCAAGGTCCAGCGGTGGAGGCCGTGGAAGGCGGGCCGCGGGGCGGCTCGGGCGGCGAGGCGGAGCTTCTCAAGAAACAGGGCATCGACCTCTACATCGAGGGGAAGCTGGAGGATGCGCTCCGCTGCTGGCGCCGGACGCTCGAGCTCGATCCGGCCGACGACGAGGCGCGGCAGTTCATCCACCGGGCGGAGATGGTCCTCGGGAAGAGGGAGAGGCAGGAGCTGTAGGCGCTCGCGTCAGGTGATCCGCGGCGCGTCCTGGGCGAGAGGGGCGTGGATGCGTCCGCGCACCGGAACCACTCGACGGACCGCTCGCGGCTCTCCACGAGTCGCGGCGCCGACCCCGACAGCGGTTGTGCGTTTCAGTGCCTGCCGGGCCCTTCGCTTGGTGGCCCCGCGCTGAGCCTGCCGGGAAGGTCCTCCCGCGACTCGACCCCGAGCTTGGGGAAGGCGCTCCTGAGGTGTCTCGCCGCCGTCCGCCACCTCACGTCGAGAGCCTCGGCGATGGTCTTGTCGGGGAGTCGGCAGGCGGCAAGGGCAGTGACCTCTCTCTCGCGCGGGGTCAAGTGCCCCCCATGGGCTCCATGACCGCCTGGAGCGTGAGCCACCAGAACTGGACGAGCACCCGCGCGAGCTCCGTCGGCCCGGGGTCGCCTTCGAGGAGCCGTTGGCCTTCGGGCGGGGATCGCCCTCGGAGGACGATCGCGCGAAGAAGGTCCGCGGCCCGGTTGCGGATCTCTGGAAGCCGTGCGCCGCTTGCGCGGCCTTCCTCGGCCTCGGGGCGCGGTGGGCCCTCACGATCGCCTGGAAGTCGCTCCGGGATGTCGCGCCGCGAGCGCACCCTCAGCTTGTGGAAGCCGTGCTTGAGGGTCGACTTCACCGTCTCGAGCGTCATGTCGAGCTGGGACGCGATCTGGCTGTTTGTGAGGCCCTCTCTGGCGAGGCGCGCCACATCCATCTCCCTGCGGCCGAGCTGAGGCGGGAGCGCCTCGGGGAAAGCGGCGAGGACGTACCTCACGGGCGCGATGAGGACATGGGCGAGCAGGACGGGCTTGGTCCTCTCGGCGAGCTCCTCGGCGAGACCCACGTCGACGAGCTTCCGCAGGACCTGCTGGAGGAGCTTCTCCCAGGAGACGGCAGCTCTCCCCTGGCAGCCGTGCGCAGAGGGCGAGACTCGCGTCGCCCGTTTTCTGTCCTCTTGCGCCACCTCCCTTGCCTCGCCTTGAGATGCCCTCAGAGAAGGATTGCCCGTCCCGACGTGAAGCTCATGGTACACGGTTTGTTGGGGGGGGGCTCAAGCTTTTTTTTCCGCGCTGAGGCGGGCCACGCCGCTGTGGGCATCTACACCATGAGTGTTACCCTCCATGGTGTACAGCATGAGTGGTAACCCCCGTTGCCAATATGCAGCGGCTTGCGCCCCCGTTCTCATCGGGGCCGAAGAGCAGTGAGGAGAGCTCGCCAGGCCCGAGGGCCCGGCGAGAGCGCATCAGCGCTTGGTCAGCAAGGCGAGCCGGTCGAAGGAGGTGCTCGATGAGCCGTAGGGCGAAGCAAGGGATCTCGGTCGGGTTGGTGCTCGCGTGTGTGGCGTTGGGGATCGGGATCTATGCGCTCATCGCGGGTCGCGGAGCCGTCACGGCCCAGACGATGCCCGACGTGGGCCGCTTCCGCGCCGGCTCGGAGCTCGGGGCCGAGCGCGCCGGTTTCTCGGGGCGCGCCATGGTGCAAGTCTTCACGAGCGCCGCGGCGGCGGATTGGCATGCAATCGCGGCGTGTCTCCAGGATCCCGCGGTGACGGCGCTCATGGACCCCCAGTTCGTCGGCGTTCTCGTCGACGAGACGCTTGAGCCCACGGTGGAGGAGGTGCTCCGCGCGCGCGACAAGCTCGCCGTCGTCGTGCGGGGCCTGAACGGCGCCTTCCTCGGCGGGCTCCCGGCCGGGTTCACCTGCACGGAGCTCCTGGAGCTTCTCAAGTCTCTCCGGCAGCGGCTCTTCTTCGAGCCGGAGAAGAGCCCGATCTACGCGAACCTTCTCGAGAGGCCCGAAGTGGTGGTGGACGCCATGGTGGCAAGCGGCGATCTGGTGAAGGCCGCGAAGTTCGTCGCCTTCCTCGAGGAGCTCGAGGGCGCGGCGAGCCCGGCCGTCGTGGCCGCAAAGGCGAGGCTCTGGCAATGAAGCCGAGGGGACGACTGATCGTTTCGGCGTTGATCGCCGGCGCGCTCCTTGCTGCTGCCCTGGCGACCTTCGCCGTTGGCTCGAGGAAGCCGAGCCCCACGGCGGGGACAGCAACGACAGAGGCGCCACGGGTAGTGGCGCCGCCCCAGGGGGCATTCCAAGGGCGCCCGGCGCCGGAGTCAGCCTCCGAGCGAGAGGAGAGGCCGCCGCCCCAGGCCCGAGAGAAGCTGATCGAGGAGGTTCTGGCGGAGGCGGGTGAAGACCCCGGCGCGGTCTACGCCATGAACCGCGTGCGGGAAGCGCTGCGTGAAGGGAACAAGGCCTTCGCGCGGCGGCTGTTCGCGAGAATGAGAGGAGAGCACAGCGAGTCCATTTTGCTCAAGGCCGCGGAAGAGCTGATCCAAGCGGGGGAGTGAAACCATGGTGCGTCTCAAGACTCTCGGGGCGGTAGGGAAGCACGGCCTCGGCATCCTCTCGTGCGCAGCGAGCCTCTCGGCCTTGGCGGGTGGGTGGCTCGCGGCCGAGGACGACTACGAGGTCATGACCCGGACGGCGATCTACTCGGAGGGCTTCCCTGGCCTCCTGGCGGAGCCGGCCCTCGATCCCACGATCGAGCCCGTGGACGGCGTGGGCGGCTTCGACAACGTCGCGCCGCGCCTGGCGGTGGAGGTCGGCCCCGGAGGTCAGGTCTGGGACCCCTCCCCGAGCTACCGCACGCGCTACATGCAGGCCGAGTACCCCGCCGGTTCGAACCAGCTCCAGGGGAACAACTGGTTCACCTCGATCCCCTACCTGGAGCAGGCGGGCGGCCAGAACCCCTGCAAGGTGCGCTTCGATGCCAACACCTTCCGCGTCTACACGACCACCGACGGCGTGACCTGGACCGGCCAGTACGCCAACAAGTACTCCAAGATCGTCAAGTCCGGGCTCGATTTCCTTCTCTACGACTCGGACGGCAAGCTCTTCCTCTTCCCACAGACCAACGGCTACCGCTGCTCGGCGATCGCTTGGATCGGA
>JACQVW010000571.1 GCA_016209535.1 Planctomycetota bacterium
CTCCTCTCGGCGCACATGGACACGGTGCCTCTGGCTCGCGGCGCGCGCCCCGTGGTGAAGGGGGAGCGGATCGTGCCCCAGGGCCCGACGGCCCTCGGCGGGGACGACCGCTCGGGGGTGGCGGCGGTCCTCACGGCGCTCCTCGAGGTCGTCGAGAGGCGCCTCGACCACCCGCCGCTCACGTTCCTCTTCACCGTGCGCGAGGAGTCGGGGCTCCAGGGCGCGGCGGCGGCCCGCATCGAGGAGCTGGCTCGGCCCGAGCTCGGCTTCAACTTCGACGGGGGCCCGCCCGAGGAGGTCACGATCGGCGCCACGGGCGCCGCCCGCATGGAGGTCACCGTGAAGGGCGTCGCCGCGCACGCCGGCGTCCACCCCGAGCGGGGCGTCTCGGCCATCGCTGTCTTCGCGGACGCCGTTGCGCGACTCGACCGCGGCGGCTGGCACGGCCTCGTGCGGAGACCCGAGGGGACGGGGACGTCCAACGTCGGCACGGTCCGCGCCGGCGAGGCCACGAACGTGGTCTGCGATCGCCTCGAGGCGCGGGCCGAGGCCAGGAGCCACGACCCGGAGTTCCTCCGGAGGATCGCGGCGGAGTACCGGGCGGCCTTCGAGGCCGCGGCACGGGAGCACCGGAACGAGGCGGGCCAGGCCGGCGTCGTGGAGTGGCGCGAGGAGCAGGCGTACCACGCGTTCGCCCTTGCGCCGGACGCGCCCGCCGTGAAGGAGGCCTTCGCCGCCGCCGAGTCGCTCGGCCTCCGCCCCCGCACGCGCGTCTCGAACGGCGGCCTCGATGCGAACTGGCTCGTGGCGAAGGGCATCCCCACGGTCACGCTGGGCTGCGGCCAGCGCGAGATCCACACCACCGGGGAGTACCTCCTGATCGAGGAGCACCTGACGGCCTGCCGGCTGGCCCTGCGGCTCGCGACGGGCTGATAACCGGACCCCTGCACCGCGCGGGCGCCGCTCGTGACGGTGGTCACTGTGCCGCCCCCCGGCGTTTGCCGAGGATGGAGGGGACGACGTGGGGGCTTGCGCTCCCGGGAGCAGGCTCCCGTGGCGACCGCGGGGCACGTTGGGGACCCTGTGCCGATAAGCCGCGCCATGCGCCCTTTCTACCGTTCCTCGCTGCTCGTCGTGGGGACGATCGCCGTCTCCTTCGGAGCCTACGAGCTCGTCGAGCGGGCATGGCTCGCGGACGCCGACCCTTCCTTCCTGCGCGCCCTCCACATCGTGCGCGGCGCGGGCACCTCGGTGCTGGTGGCCGCGCTGGTGGCGTGGTCGCTCCTCAAGACGTCGCGCCCACTCATGGCGCAGCGGCCCCCGGGCAAGGAGTGGCCTCCCTGGGGCGAGCCGACGGACGAGGACAAGGTCGAGCACTGCTCCCGCTGGTTCATACGCATGCGCTGGATCGCCGTGCTCACGGCGCTCACCTTGAGCTACGTCGCCGTGGGGATCGCGGGCGTCCTTCCCGCCGAGGTCTGGTGGCCGCTCCTGGCGACGGTCGCGTCCCTGGCGGCCCTCAACGTCGCCTTCAGCCTCCTCACGCGCCGCCGGATCGGCCTCCGGTACCTGCTCCTCCTCCAGGCCTACTGCGACCTCGCCGTCCTCGCGGCCCTCCTTCACTTCTCCGGTGGGATCGAGAACCCCTTCGCCCTCCTCACCTTCTTCCACGTGATCATCTCGGGCATCCTCATGCCGCGCCGCCAGTGCTACCGCGTCGCGGCCGCGGCGAGCGTCCTCCTGGCCGCCCTGGCCTGGGCCGAGTGGAGCGGGGTCCTCGCGCACTACAGCCTGCACGTCTCCATGGCGGGGGAGGGTGGGTGGTCGTCGAGCCAGCAGACTCTGTACGTGGCGAGCTGGACCGGGCTCCTCTGCGCCTTCCTCTTCCTGGCCGCGTACTTCGTGACGACCGTGGCGGACCGGGCGCGCGCCGACGAGCGGCGGCTCGAGGCGCTCGCGGACCGCGCCCTGGCCGAGCGCCAGCTCCTCGAGCAGGCGCTCGAGACGACGGGCGCCGGCTTGCGGGTCGTATCGAGGAGCCTCGAGGACCGCATCGCGAGCCGGCGGTGGCGGGAGTGGTTCCCCCCGGCGGCGCCGGCGACCCCCTCCGAGCGGGAGGACGTCGCGGTCGGGCAGACTTTCGAGGACGGCGCCGTGAGGACGACGGAGGTCTCCAGGAACGGGACCGGCGGGGACTCGCGGGCTGCGCCGGCGGACGCCCGCGTCCTCCAGTTGACGACCGCCCCGCTCCTGGACCGGAGCGGCAAGATCACCGAGGTGGTCCAGCTCGCCCGGGACGTGACGCAGCAGAAGAAGGCCCAGGACCAGCTCCTCCAGGCGGGCAGGCTCTCGGCGGTCGGCGAGCTGGCCGGGCACGTCGCCCACGAGGTCAACAACCCGCTCTCCGTCATCGGCCTCAAGGCGAGGCTCCTCCTCTCGGACCGGCGGGGGGAGATGTCCGAGACGGTCGCGGGGGAGATCGAGAAGATCGTCCACTGCTCGGACCGGGTCGCGCGGATCGCCCGGGGGCTCCTCTCCTACTGCCGGCCCACGGGCTCCCGCCGGGCGCCCATGGACCTGCTGGCGCCGATCCGCAAGGCGAAGGCCATGATCGAGGAAAGGGCCAGGGCGTCGCGCGTGGAGATCGAGGAGAGGCTCGAGGGGCCGGTCCCCCGCGTCCACGCCAACGAGGCCGAGCTGGAGCAGGTCTTCCTGAACCTCTTCCTGAACGCGCTCGACGCGATGCCCGGAGGAGGGAAGCTCACCGTGGAGGCCGGACGAGGGTGCGAGAACCTGCCGGGCGGCTGCCCATGCGCCTGCCTGACGGTGGAGGACACGGGGATCGGCATCCCCGAGGACCTGCAGGGGAGGATCTTCGAGCCGTTCTTCTCGACGAAGGAGAAGGGGACGGGCCTCGGCCTCTCGATCTGCCTTGGGCTCTTGAAGGGCCACGGCGGCGACATCGCCGTGGAGAGCGAGCTCGGGAAGGGATCCCGGTTCACCGTGAGGCTGCCGGCGGCCCCTCGGGGCTGCCCGGAGCAGAAGGAGCTGCGAAGTGCCTAGCGCGCGCGTTCTGGTCGTGGACGACGAGGTGGGGATGCTCGAGGCCTGCGCGGACATCCTCCGGAGGGTGCCCGGTCTGGAGGTCGTGCCCGAGCAGGATCCCTACCGGGCGGCGGGGCGTCTGTCCTCGGAGCGCTGGGACCTCCTGATCGCGGACGTGCGCATGCCGGGCCTCGACGGGATCGAGCTCCTCCGGGTGGCGCGCCAGCACGACGAGGGCCTCCCCGTCCTCATGCTCACGGCCTTCCCGAACGTGGAGACCGCCGTCGAGAGCCTGAAGCTCGGGGCCGCGGACTACATCACGAAGCCGTTCCTGCCCGAGGACCTCCTGGCGAACGTGCGCAGGCTGCTCGACGAGAGGAGGCTCCGGCAGGAGAACCGCCTGCTCGAGCGCCAGGTCGAGAGGGCCTTCGCCTCCGACGAGCTCGTCGGGGCCTGCCCGGCCATGCAGGCCGTGTTCGAGAGCATCCAACGGGCCGCCGAGACCGACGTCGACGTGTTGATCACCGGGGAGACCGGGGTGGGGAAGGAGCTCGTGGCCCGCAGCGTCCACAAGGCGAGCCGGCGCAGGGGCGGGCGCTTCGTGCCCGTGGACTGCGGAGCCATCCCCGAGAACCTGCTCGAGAGCGAGTTCTTCGGGCACGAGCGCGGGTCCTTCACCGGCGCTCACGCGCAGAGCCTGGGCCTCCTCGAGTTCGCCGACGGCGGGACCTTCTTCCTGGACGAGGTCTGCGAGCTCCCGCTCGCCCTCCAAGCCAAGCTCCTGCGCGCCCTGCAGGAGAAGAGGATCCGGCGCGTGGGCGCCGTAGAGCTCCGCTCGGTGGACGTGCGCGTCGTCGCGGCAACGAACCGGGACATGGCGGGCGAGGTCAAGGCCGGCCGGTTCCGGGAGGACCTGTTCTACCGCCTCGACGTCATCAATATCCGCCTTCCTTCGCTCCGGGAGAGGCTGGAGGACATCCCGTTGTTCGTCCGCTACTATCTGCCCAGGATCGCCCGGGAGATGGGCCGTCCCGCGACGGTCCTCGGCGACGCGGCCATGGAC
>JACQVW010000568.1 GCA_016209535.1 Planctomycetota bacterium
CCGGAGAAGGCCGCGGAGGCCGTCCCCGCCCTCGCCGCGTTCCTCGAGAAGGGGCCCCCTCCCGAGCTCGAGCGCTCCGCGGCCCACGCCATCGGCCGGCTCGCCCGCGAGAGGGGCGTGGAGACGCTCCTGGGGCTCCTCGCCGCGCGCCCCGGGATCCGCGCCGAGGGGGTCTTCGACGCCGTGGGCGACATCGGGGGGCCCGGCGACTCGAAGGCCCTCCTCGCCCTCCTCGGCGGCGACTGGAGCCCGGGGGCGAAGATGAGCCTCCTGCGCTCGTCCGCGAGGCTCGCGGCCCGGGGAGAGGACGCGTCCTCGCTCCTGGGCCTCCTGCGGGAGCCGCCCGCGGGCGTGTCGCGGGAGATGGTGGCGCAGGCCCTCGGCGATGCCTCCCGCGACCTGGGAACCGGGCTCCTGCGCGATGCGCTGCGGGAGACGGCGGGCGACCGCCGGGCGCAGGAGGCCATCGCGCGGGCGCTTGTCTGGCAGGGCGGCAAGGAGGGCCTCGAGGCCCTCCTCGACGCCGCGGCGAGCCCCGAAGTGAAGCTCGACCAGAAGGTCCTCGCGCGCGCCCTCAACGACTTCCAGGGCGAGGCGGCGGTCCCCCTCATGCTCGAGCTCTTCCGCTCGAGCCGCGACGAGGAGGTGCTCGAGCCGCTCGCGAGGAGCCTCGCGCGGAACGCGGGCAAGGAGACCATGGAGAGCCTCCTCGGCCTCCTCGAGCCCGGCGGCGATGCGTGGCAGCGGCGCGCCCTGGCCCGCGCCCTCGAAGGTGGCAGCTCCGCGGGGCTGGATGCTGACCGGCTCATCGCGCTCTTGCACGGGGAGAAGGACCAGGAGGTCGCCTCGTCGCTCGCTCGAGCCCTCAGCCGGTTCAACCCGTCCGCGATCGAGGGACGGGCCGCGGAGCTCTTCCAGAACGCGACGTCCCCCGTCGAGCGGATCGCCTTCGCCAACGTGCTCGAGAAGACCTCGGCGCCGGGCACCGCCGAGATGATCGGCTCTCAGCTTCGCGCCGAGACGGACTCGAGGGCCCAGTGGGAGATGGCGAGGATCCTGGGCCGGATCGGCGAGGAAGGCGTCCAGCAGCTCGCGGACGCCCTGCGGAGCCAGGCCGACGAGCGCCACCGCCACTCGCTCCTGTGGGGGCTCGAGGCCTCGCGCCGCCCGGTGGCCGCCGAGGCGCAGCGCCTGTTCGTCGAGATGGCGAGCGGCGACCCCGCGCCGTCGATCCGGGGCCAGGCGGCCGAAATCCTGGGCCGCCAGCAAGACCCGGCCCTCATCCCGGTCCTGAGCGGCCTCCTCGGAGAGGAGCAGAACCGGGAGGTCCGCGAGCGCATCGAGCGGGCCCTCCGCGAGCTGGAGGGGCGCAGGTAGCCGGTGGAAGGTCGAGGGCCGAGGGTCGAGGGCTCGGCCCCCTGTGTGTTCCCCTCGGCAGGCTCCCCCGAGGCTCCCCCTCACCTCCCCGGATCCGCCTCCCCCGTCCCCGCGAATCCTCCCTCCGCCGCCCACTTGACGGCGTTGGCGAGGACCTGGTCGTGGGAGTCCTGCGACTCGTAGTAGTCCCAGCCGCACCAGACGATGGCTCCCTGGCCCGAGCGCGCCACGCCGACGATGATGTCCTCGGGCCCCGAGACCGCGAGGGGCTTCATGCGCGGATTCCCCGTGCTGCGCAGGCCCTGCGTCGCGTTCGCCTGGGGGATCGGATCGGCCACGCCGCGCACGATCGGGTGCCGCGCGACGATCGAGGCCTGGCCCCCTCCGCCTCCCGTGCACGGGAGGATGTTGCTCGCCGTGAGGAACTGGATGTTCGAGCCGCCGCCGCAGGAGATCACCACGCCGCCCTCCTTCACCCACCGCACGAGAGCCTGCGAGGCTTCCGCCACCACCTCCCCCATGTTTCCCGGCTGCTCGAGCTCGGGGACGACGATCACCCGGAACCGCTTGAGGGCCTTCTTCAGGTCCGCGGCGGTCGAGCCTTCGTACTCCACGAGGCGCAGCCTCGTCCTCGTCGCGATGGCGTCCCGCGTGCGCAGGAACTCGTGGCTCGGGTCCGTCCAGGTCTTGAGGATGAGGACCTCCGAGACCGGCGCCCGCAGGCTCGCGTCGCCCACGGCGAGCGAGCCGAAGGCGCTGCGCGCCAGGCGCAGGCCGCCGTAGGCCGTCTCGAGGGCGATCTCCTCGAGCTCCACGCGGCCCAGCACGGTGAAGCGGCGCGTGACGACCTCGTCCAGGCCCGGGGCGCGGCCCGGCACGCGGAGCGCGAGGTCGCGGAGCACGGAGGCCGCCACCTCCGCCGGTTTCCCCGCGGCGCGCGCGGCCTCCCTCGCGAGCGCGTCGGGCGCGCTCGCGGCCACGGCGAGGAGGTCCTTGCGCAGATCCTCCAGGTCCGCGTCGTCCAAGTCGGGGGCCGCGAGCTCGGCGAGGAGCCGCCGCACCTTCTCCACCTCCTCGGGCGCGCCCACGGGCGCGAAGGACACCGAGAGGACGTCGCCGATGGGCACCTCGAGCGTCCCGTAGTCGGTGCGCACGCGGATCGAGGCCAGGCCAGGCTTCCCCTGGACCAGCTCGCCGCCCCGGGTGAGGACGCGCACCACGAGCGGGTCCGCCGCGGGAGCGAACTCGACGAACCACACGCCCCCGAGCAGGGCGGAAACGGCGCGAAACGCGAGGGCCCGACTCATGCGGAAGGTCCTCCTGGCGGCATGCCGCCAGTATACACCGGGCGCGCGGCGGGGGCGCGGACGCACGTCCCCTCACGACCCTCACCTCCCCGACCCGCCCGCGAGCCCCATCGCCTCCTCGTCGCAGCGCGCGGCTTGCGCTTCGGCTTCCCTGGCACCGGGCTCGTCCCCCGCGGCGCGGCGCTCGGCGGCGAGAGCTCGCCAGGCGTCCGCGGTCTTCGTGAGGAGGGCGAAGGCCGACGTGTCCGGCGGCTGGCGCAGGTTCCCGAGGGCCCGCGCGAGCTCCAGCCCGCGCCTCCAGTCCTCGATGGCCCCCCGCAGGTCCCCCGCCCCACGCCTCGCCATGGCCCGGTTGTTCCAGAGCTCGGGCCAGTCCTGGCGCAAGGCCAGGGCGCGGTCGAAGTCGCCGAGGGCTTCCTGCACCTTGCCCTGGAGCGCGAGGGAGAGCCCGCGGAAGTTGAGCCCCGCGGGATCCGCTCGAGCGCCGAGCCGCTCGAGGACCTCGACGTAGGCGTCGAAGTCGCCGAAGGCCTCGGCGGGCTTCCGGAGGCGCAGGCGGCACTCCCCTCGCAGCCGCAGCACGATGGGGTCGAGCTGCCGGTATGCGGTCATGGCCGGGATCGCCCGATCGAGGAGCTCGACCGACTCCGCGTTCCTGCCCTGGTGGTGAAGGACCTCGGCGAGCTTCGCCTCCCCCTTCCCGCTCGCGCCGTAGATCTCGATGGACCGGCGCGCCGCCGCGGCCGCCTTCTCGAGGAGCTCCGCCTTCTGCCGAGGCGAGCTCGCCTCGCGCCAGAGGGCGATCCAGCCCTCCGAGGCCTTGAGGTGGCTCTGGGCGCTCCCCGGGGCGTCGGCGGGCATGCGGAGGAAGAGCGCCGTCCTCGAGGCCCAGTCCGCGTTGCGGGTCCAGGTGCGCGCGCCGTAGGCGGCGACGAGGGCACAGGCGGCGAGCGCGCAGGCGGGCCGCAGCACCCCGCCGCGAAGGCGCGCCGCGGCCGCGAGGGCGGCGCACAGGAGGAGCGCGTACGCGAAGGACGGCGCATACGCGAGCCGCTCGGCGAAGATCGTGCCGATGGGGAAGAGGACGTTCGCCGTGACGGCGAAGGCCAACGCGAAGGTGACGGCCGCGAGCGCGACGAGGGGGGCGCGCCGGCGCAAGATCCAGACCGGCAGCGCCAGGCCCGCGGCCACGAGGAGCCCTTGGGCCCAGAGGAGCGGAGACGAGAGGGGCAGGACCGGGATCTCGGCGTAGGAATGGTCGGCCGAGAGCCGCACGGGCACGACGGTCTTCCAGGCGTAGAGCCCGAGGAGCCTCAGCGCGTTGAGGGCGCGCGTGACGGGGTCCGCCTCGATGAGGGGGTTGTCGGGGAAGGAGATCACGCTCACCTTGCCCTCGAGGACGGCCGCGCGGACGCCGAGGTAGAGGACCACGGCCGCGGCCGATCCTGCGAGAGTCTTCCAGGGCAGGGGCCTCCCGAGGACGAGGCAGCCGGCAGCGACGAGCGGCACGGCGGCGACCGCGCTCTCCTTCGAAGCGAGGCCGAGGAGGAGCGCACCCGACGCCGCGGCGGCGAGCCCGGCCGGCTCGCGCCCCGAGGACGAGGCCCTCGAGGCCGATGCGCGCAGGGCCAGCAGCCACGAGCCGAAGAGCCCCAGCGCCGCGAGCAGCTCGGCGCGGCCAACGACGTTCGCCGCGGCCTCGACGTGGATGGGCAGGACCGCGTAGACGGCGGCCCCGGCGGCCGCGGCGGGCGCGTCGCCCGCGAGCTCCAGGAGGAGGCGATATGCCAGCCAGACGGCCGCCGCGTTCAGGAGGAGGGTCACCAGGTGGAACGACCACGGGCCGCCGCTCAGGCGGAAGTTGAGCGCGTAGGTGAGGAGCGCCAGGGGCCGGTAGTTCCTGTCGGCGTGGTCGGGCCCCCAGTAGTTCGAGAGGAAGATGCGGCGGAGGTCGAAGTCGCGCAGCTCGTCGCCCTTCTCGATCAAGACCTCGTCGTCGTAGACGAAGTCGCCCGGCAGCGTGTTGAGGTTGACGAGGACCGCCGCGGCGAGCGGCGCCAGGGACCAGAGGCCGGTGCTCTTCATGGGTGGGCGGCGGGGTTGGTCGCGCCGGCCGGCCGTGATACGATGGCGCGCGCCGTGGAGCAAACGAAAAGCACCGAGGTCGAGGCCGCCGAGAGCCCCGCTCGCCTGCGCGACAGGCTCTCGCGGGCGATGCTCCGCGCCATCGGCGAGCACCGCTTGATCCGGGAGGGGGACCGCATCCTGATCGCCGTCTCGGGCGGGAAGGACAGCTACACCCTCCTCGACCTCCTGTGGGCGGCGCGGCGCAAGTCTCCCGTGCGCTTCGAGCTCGTGGCGGCGCACCTGGACCAGGGTCAGCCGGGCTACGACGGCCGCCCCCTCGAGCGGTGGCTCGAGGACCTCGGCGTGCCCCACGAGATCATCCGCGAGGACACCTACTCGATCGTCCTCGAGAAGGCCGCCGGCGAGACGAGCTACTGCGCGCCCTGCTCGCGCCTCCGCCGGGGGATCCTCTACACCGCCGCCGAGAGGCTCAGGTGCAACGTGCTCGCGCTCGGCCACCACCGCGACGACGCCCTCGAGACCCTCCTCCTGAACCTCCTCTACGCGGGCCGGCTCCAGGCCATGCCGGCCCGCTACACGACCCTGGACGGCCGCTTCGTGGTGATCCGGCCCTTGATCGAGTGCGCCGAGGAGGACATAGCGCGCCACGCCGCGGCGGCGGGCTATCCGATCATCCCCTGCAGGCTCTGCGGCTCCCAGGACGGGCTCAAGCGCGAGGCCGTGGCGAGGCTCCTCGCGCAGATCGAGGTGGAGAACCCCGGCGTGCGGAGAGTGATGCTCAGCGCGCTCAAGAACGTCCGCCCCACGCACCTCCTCGACCGGGAGGTGGCCGAGGCCTGGGAGGCCGCGGCGGGGAAGTACGAGCCGAGGAGGTGAGCTGAATCTCGCCGTCCGAGTCCACGCCGGTAGGCTTTGAGGCGTCAGGGCTCCGGCCGCGCCCGGCCTTCGAGCACCTCGCGCCAAAAGGCGGGCATGCCGCGATACGCGGCCTCGTACGTCGGCTCCAGGGGCACGTTGACGTAGCGGTCGGATTGCAGGAAGAGCGGCATCTGCGGCAAGACGTGGCCCACGGCGAGGTGCTCCACGTAGGCTTCCACCTGCGGCCCCACCGCGTAACCGGCCAGCGTCAGCGGCTCGCCCACAGGCAACTCGTACGAGGCATCGGGTGGCTCGAGGCGCTCGAGGATCGCGCCGTGGATGCCCTGCGGGTCATGGGGGCCGGGCGGGAAGAGGTCCACGACCAGCAAGTGCACTCCGAGACGGAGAGCGGACGACGCCTTCGTGGCGAATTCCTCCACGTGAGCGGCTCGGTCCTTGTTCCCGGGCGAGACCATCTCCACGAGCGCGACGAGTCGGTGGCCGGTCACGTGACGCACCGCCAGCGTGCGCCGGCGCGCACGCGCCGCAGGCTCGATGACCTGCCTGCGCCGCACCTTGGGTGGTGCCTCGGCGACGGCCGTCCCTCCAGCGGTTGCCGGCAGAGGAGGCGGCTCGAGGGGAGGCACGTTGCTGTGCAGGGTCAGCACCTCCGCGATGTACCGGCCGGCATGCTGCTCGACCAGAACGTAGTAGCCAGGAGGCAGGAGACCCGCGTTGAGCGTCTTCTGGATCTCTCCGGTCCACGTCGTGTGGAAAGCATGGTAGATGCCGGACTCTACGCGTGTCCAATCATGCACTGGCATCGTCGGTTCTCCTGGCGGCGCAGCCTCCACCATTCTATTCAGGGCCAAACGGAGTTTCCTGCTGAACTTCGGATCTGCGGCCTGGTTCAAGATCGGGTGACACCCGATCTTGAACCACAGGCCAAGAGCCGAGCTCCACCACCGCGGCCCCCCGCACGGCGCCGCGCTTGAGCGCGATCAGGGCCTCCGGCAGGTCCTCGAAGGGGAACGGGACGACGTGGGTCCGCACCGGGATGCGCGCCGCCTCCTCCAGGAGCTCGCGGGCGTCTTCGCGGGTGTTGTTGGCGACGGAGCGCACGACGCGCTCGCCGTAGAGGAGCGCGTACTCAAGCGGCGGCGTCGGGCTCATGTGGATCCCGCCCAGGACCAGCGTCGCGCCCTTGTCCAGGGCCTTGAGGGCCGCCGGCACGAGCTCGCCCGCGGGCGCGAAGAGGATCGCCGCGTCGAGGGGGGCGGGCGGAAGGTCGTTGGCTCCGCCCACCCACGCCGCCCCCAGCTCGGCGGCGAGGGCCTGGTGGCGCTCGCGGTCGCGCGTGAGGACGTGGACCTCCGCGCCGCGCGCCCGGGCAAGCTGCAGCACCACGTGGCCCGCGGCGCCGAAGCCGTAGATCCCGAGCCGCGCCCCGGCGAAGCCGCCGCGCTCCGCGAGGCCCGTGAGGCGGAGCGCCCGGTAGCCGATGATGCCCGCGCAGAGGAGCGGCGCGGCTTGCGCGGCCGGGAAACCCTCGGGCACGGCGTGAGCGAAGGCCGCGGGGACGACCGCGAGCTCCGCGAAACCGCCGTCGGCGGTCCACCCGGTGAGCTCGGCCGCATCGCAGAGGTTCTCGCGGCCGCCCCGGCACCGGCGGCAGCCGCCGCAGGTCCGCCGCAGCCAGGCGATGCCGACCCGCTGCCCCGTCCGGAAGCCCCGAGCCTCGGGTCCCGCCCGCACCACCTCGCCCACCGCCTGGTGGCCGGGCACGACGCGCGGGCGCCGGACGGGAAGCTCTCCCTCCACGACGTGGAGGTCCGTGCGGCAGACGGCGCAGGCGCGCACGCGCACCAGGAGCTCGTCCGGGGCGGGCTCGGGGATCGGCGCCTCGACGAGCTCGAGGGGTCGTGCCTCCACGGGGGCGGGCGCCGGCAGGGTCCAGGCCTTCATGGCGGGCTCCATCCTAACATGCCTTGAAGCTTGGCCTGGACCTGCTGGCGGGCGCTACCCCCGCTCAGCACCCCCCGGGCGCCTCGCACGAAAAGGCGTCGCCCGTCGGGTCGGTCCCGCAGGCCGGGAACGGCACCTGTGGGGGGCGGCCGCCGAGGAAGAGGAAGTTGAGGAGGAAGCTCGCGTCCGTGAGCTCCACGGCGCCGCCGTCGCCCGCGTCCGCGGCCTTCCGGCACGCTGGCGACCTGCCTCCCGCGAAGAGGTAGAGCAGGGTGAAGACGCCGTCGCTCAGGTCCACGGCGCCGTCGCCGTTGGCCTCGCCGCGGCGGAAGGCGACGGGAGCGGGAGGCGGCCCACCCAGGGTGCCGCCCTGATCGAGGCACTCCTCCGGCGCGAGCTCGAGGCAGGAGCCATCGGCGAAGCAGCACTCCTCGGTGCCTCCTCCCGAGCGGCCGTAGCGCCCCGTGCGCGCCGCGTCGCCGTGGAAGGTGCCCCACTCGACGCGCTTCGTCGCGTACGCGTCCGGGCAAGTCATCGCGCAGAGGCGGTAGCCCGCGCCCCAGACGACCTCCATGTCGCCGTCGCCGTCCAGGTCGTCGGCGGTCAGGTCCGCAGCCACGGCCTCCCCGGCGGGCGCCGGGAAGCGGGGGACGAGCTTGCCCGTCGCGTGGAAGGCCCAGACCCTGCGGTCGTGGTCGGACCCGATCAGCACCTCGACCTCGCCGTCCCCCGTGACGTCGGCGACCGCCGGCGACGACGGCCCCCCGTGGAAGCCCTCGGGCTCGACCGGCCAGCCCGGGAGCGCCTCGCCGCTCCACGACCAGGCCGCCACGCCCGACTCGGTGCCGAGGAAGACCTCGAGGCGTCCCGTCGCGGTCGAGGTCGGCCAGGGTGGGGGACGAGACGAGGCAGCCCCGGGCCGAGGTGAACGCCTCGCCGCCTTCCCAGCCGGGAAGGTCGGAGCCATCGCCGCGCACCACGAAGAGGCGGCTCGAGCGGTCGCAGGAGTAGTAGCAGAGGTCCTGGCAGGGGCTCGAGCGGACGGCCTGGACGATCTCCAGGTCGCCGTCGCCATCGATGTCGCCCAGGGCCGGCGAGCAGGGCGAGTGGGCGTGACACGAGCCCTCATGTGCCCGCGAAGGAGGTGGGGCATGGCACCCCGCCACGGGATCGAGTTCTGGCGCACCGACGTCGCGAGCTTTCTCGGCGGACTCGCGAGCCGCCTGCGCGTCCACGGCCAGGCCCTGCAGGGATGGCCGCCGTCGAGGGCGACGCCGCGTCCGTCGAGGCGCGGCAGAAGTCCGAGATGGCTGGCGACCTCGATGCTGCGGCGTCCTACCTCGACTTGCTCCGCGAGCACTTGTGCCCGGCCTGCCGGCTGATCGAGATGGTCGAGCGGGTCTCGATCGACGGCGGCGCGGGCGTGAAGAACCACAAGTAGCCGCTCGATAGGAGGTCCAACGATGTCGAAGTCCAAGAAGGGTTCGGCGAAGAAGGAGGGCGCGAAGCCCAGGGCGGAGAAGCGCGCCCGGGCTGAGGTGGCCGGCGACGCGGCCGAGAAGAAGGATGCCGCGGCGGTCGACCTGGGCGCCCTGCGGAAGCCCCTCGAGGAGGCGAAGGCGTCGCTTGACGCGGCCGAGGCGCAGGCGAAGCAGCTCACCGAGAAGGCCCACGCGTTCGTGGCCGGCGCGCGCGAGACCTACCGGAAGGCCGACCACGCCTGCGAGTTCGAGGGCGGCCGGGGCGGAACGTCTCGGACAAGGTCTCGTTCCTGGTGGAGAAGATGGAGAAGGGCGTCCGCGTCACGGTCAAGGGCAAACCCGACACGGAGGAGGTCATCCCGCTCTCGGCGCTGAAGGAGTCGATCAACAAGGCCGCCTACGGGTACACGGACAAGCATCTC
>JACQVW010000554.1 GCA_016209535.1 Planctomycetota bacterium
CTCCAGGAGCGCATCACGTCGACGAGGAACGGCTCCATCACGAGCGTCCAGGCGATCTACGTCCCGGCCGACGACCTCACGGACCCGGCGCCGGCCACCGCCTTCACCCACCTCGACGCGACCACGGTGCTCGAGCGGAACATCGCCGCGAAGGGCATCTACCCCGCCATCGACCCCCTCAAGTCGTCCTCGCGAATCTTGAGCCCCCTCTACGTGGGCGAGGAGCACTACCAGGTGGCCCGCAGGGTCCAGCAGATCCTGCAGCGCTACCGCGACCTGCAGGACATCATCGCCATCCTCGGCATGGACGAGCTGAGCGAGGAGGACAAGATCATCGTGGAGCGTGCCCGGAGGATCGAGCGCTTCTTCTCGCAGCCCTTCGCCGTGGCCCAGGCCTTCACGGGCCTCCCCGGGAAGTACGTCCCCATCGCCGACACGGTCCGGAGCTTCAAGGAGCTGGTCGAGGGCAAGTGGGACCACCTGCCGCTGGCAGCGTTCCTCTACGTGGGGTCCATCGAGGAGGCCGTCGAGAAGGCCGAGCGCCTCCAGAAGGAGGCCCAGAAGTAGCCCATGGCTGTGCTCCGCTGCGTCATCGCGAGCCCCGAGGGCCTGGTCTTCGACGGCGACGCCCGCTCGGTGGTCGTCCCGGCGGCGGACGGAGAGCTGGGGTTCCTCCCGCGCCACGCGCCGCTCGTCGGAGCCCTCGGGAGCGGGGAGGTCCGGATCGAGGCCGCCGAGGACGCCGCCCGGAAGACCCGGTACTTCATCGACCGTGGCTTCGTCCAGGTCCTCAAGAACCGCGTGACGGTCCTCGCGACCGTCTGCGAGCCCCTGGAGAGCCTGGACCGGGCGGCGGCCGAGGCCCGGCTCAAGGGCCTCCTGTCGAGCCCCCCGCCCCGCACGGCGGCCCTCGAGGAGCGTGACGCCCACCTCGAGCGGATCCGGGCGGCCCGGCGGCGGGTCAAGCTGGCCCGCTGACACCGGGGCGGCCCGCGGGTTACGATCGGGCGGGAGAGAATGCGCTTCGCCGACCACTTCGCCACGCGGAAGGGGCCCGTGATCTCCTTCGAGGTCTACCCCCCGAAGACCGAGAAGGCCATGGCCCACCTCCTCGAGGCCCTCCCCCGGCTCATCGCGCTCCGACCGAGCTACATCACCGTGACCTACGGGGCCCTGGGCTCCACGCGGGAGCGGACCCTCGAGATCGCGGCCATGATCCGGAAGGTCCACGGCTTCGAGGCCGCATCGCACCTCACCTGCGTCGAGTCGTCGCGAGTGGACATCGACCGCATCCTGGCGCGCCTCGAGGCCGCGGGCATCGAGAACGTCGTCGCCCTCCGGGGCGATCCCCCCAGGGGCGAGGCGCGATTCACGCCGCCCGAGGGCGGGTTCCGGCACGCGAACGAGCTCGTCGCTCACATCCGCGCGACGGACCGCTTCGGGATCGCCGTCGCGGGCTACCCCGAGAAGCACATCGAGGCGCCCGACATGGAGACGGACCTGGGCCACCTGAAGCGCAAGGTCGAGGCCGGCGCGGACATCGTCATCACCCAGCTCTTCTACGACAACGAGGACTTCTTCGCCTTCGAGCGCCGGGCCCGCGCCCTGGGCGTGAAGGTCCCCCTGGTGCCGGGTCTCCTCCCGATCCAGTCCTTCGCCCAGATCCAGAAGATCACGTCCCTGTGCGGCGCGAAGATCCCCGCCGAGCTCCGCCGGGAGCTCGAGGCCGCGGGCGAGGACGAGGCGAAGGTGGAGGAGGTCGGCGTCCGCTGGACCGCGGAGCAGTGCCGGGGCCTCCTGCGCCGCGGCGTGCCGGGCGTCCACTTCTACGTCCTCAATCGCGCCGCGCCGATGGAGAAGGTCCTGGCCCGGATCGGGTGACACTCGGCGGGGTCGGAAAAGGCTGTTGAACCGGGCGCCTCGCCCGCCGAGAATCGCGCGAAAGGTCCACTACGGGTACAACGCCATGCACCGATTCGCCGCCGCCCTGTCCCTGCACGCCGCCGCCTTGATCGCTCTCGTCCCCTCCCCGCCCCTCCGGGCCGGCTCGTCGAGCCAGCTCGCCCTCTCCGCCGACGGGCGCTGGCTCGTCACGGCCAACATCGACAGCGACTCCGTCGGCGTGGTCGACACGGGGGCCCGCCGGATGGTCCGCGAGGTCCCCGTGGGCCAGCGCCCCGAGTGCGCCGCGTTCGCCGGCGGGTCCATGGAGGCGCTCGTCAGTCTCTACAAGGAGGACGCCGTCGCCGTCGTGGACGTCCGGGAGGGCGCCGTCCGGCGCAAGATCCGTGTGGGCGACGAGCCCTACGGGGTCGTCTGCGACCGGTCGGGGACCCGCGCCTACGTGAGCCTCGACTACCCGGGCGCCGTCGTGGAGCTCGAGCTCCCCTCCGGCGCGATCCGCCGCACGATCCCGATCGGCGGGTTCGCGCGGGGGCTGGCCCTCTCGGCCGACGAACGGCGGCTCCTCGTGACCGAGTTTCACACCGCGGCCCTGGTGATCGTGGACCTCGAGAAGGGCGCCGTCGCCGAGCGGCTGGAGGGCTCGCCGTCGGACAACCTGAGCCGCCAGGTCGCCCTCCACCCGACGCGCCCCAAGGCGTACCTGCCCCACCTGCGCTCGCGCGTCACGAACCCCCACGGCGAGGGCTCGATCTTCCCCTTCCTCACCGTCGTGAGCCTCGACCCCGAGGCCGAGCGGCGCAGGAGCCCGATCGCCATGGACACCTTCAACGGCTTCACGGCCGTCTCGAATCCCTGGGAGGCCGCCGTCTCGCCCGACGGGAGGCGCCTCTACGCCGTCTACTCGGGCACGAACGACCTGCACGTCTGCGAGGTCCTCGACGACGACTACCGCGAGCTGAGCCGCGTGGCGCTCGCCGGCGTCGGGAACCACCCCAGGGCGGTCGCCGTGAGCCCCGACTCGAGCACCGTGTACGTCTACGACACCCTGGACTTCCAGGTCCGGGTCATCGACGCGGAGACCCTCGAGACGGCGGCGCTCGTCCCCTGCGCGACGCGGACGAAGAGCCCCGCGTGGGTCCGCGGCAAGGTGCTCTTCAACTCGGCCCTCCAGCCCATGGTCGGCCGCCGGTGGATCTCCTGCTCGAGCTGCCACCCCGATGGGCAGGCCGACGCCCGCACCTGGCACAACCCCGAGGGCCTCCGCAACACCACGGCCCTCGCCGCCATGAAGGACACCCACCCGCTCCACTGGTCCGCCGACCGCGACGAGACGCAGGACTTCGAGCACACGATCCGGGGGCCCCTCATGCAGGGCCGCGGCTTGATCCGGGGCCCCGTCCGCCCCGAGCTGGGCGAGCCGAACCGGGGGCTCTCGGCGGACCTCGACGCGCTCGAGGAGTACTCGAGCTCCTTCGAGCCCACCTTGAGCCCCCACGCGGCCGGGCCGGGCAAGCTCACGCCCGCCGCGGAGCGAGGGAAGGCCCTGTTCTTCCGCGAGGACGTGGGCTGCGCGAAGTGCCACTCCGGGCCGACCTACTCGGACGGCGCCCTCGAGCCGAGGCCCTTCCGCCTGCACGACGTCGGTACGGGAGGCGACGACGATTCGGAGAGGCTCGGCCCGGGCTACGACACGCCCACGCTCCTCGGGGTCTACAGGACCGCCCCCTACCTCCACCACGGCAAGGCCCGGACGCTCCGCGAGGTCCTCGTGGAACAGAACCGCGGCGACCGCCACGGGAAGACGAGCCACCTCTCCCAGGGCGAGATCGATGACCTGGTCGAGCTCCTGAAGAGCCTCCCCTACGAGCTGCCCGAGACGAGGGCCTTCTGAGCTGACGGGTAGGACCCCCAAAAAGACCGGAGCGCCGGCCCCCTGGCCGGCGCTCCGTGCGTGTCTTCTCAGCGTCGAGAGCCCGCGACTACTTGCCCGTGATCTTCGGGAGCGCCGCCAGGATCTCCTTCGTGGCCTTCTCGTCGAGCTTCCCCTTCTCGAACGAGAAGTTCGCCTTGGCCTCCTGCCTCGAGTAGAGCATGACGGTGACCTCGGCGCTCTTGTCGATCTTGAACTTCTCGGGGCCGGCGACGCCTTCCACGATCGTCAGCGGGATGTTCTCGATCTTCTCCTTCTTGGCGAGCTCGGCCACCTGCGGCTCGAGCTTGTCGCGGTTGTCCGTCAGGAAGACGACGAACCCCTTCAGATCCGAGCTCTTCCCCGCGGCGACCGCCTTGTCGAGCTCCTTCACCAGACCGGTGAAGGGGCCGTTGATCTCGCGCGCGAACACGAGAGCAACGGGCTTCTGGCCGTACGCTCAGACATAGCAGAGGGACTTGCCCTTGTTCGGGCCCGTGATGTCGCGCGTCTGGAACGCGGACGTCTTGTCGCCGGGCTGCAAGCCCGACTTGAGCGCTTTCTCGGCAGCGACGCCCACGGCCGCGAGGCCGGTGAGGGCGGCGAGCGAGCAAGCGAATAACGCTTTACTGCTCATGGGTGAGGATCCTCCTTGGATGGTGAAATCGACCTGACTGCGAAGGACACGCAAACCGTGTCTTTTACCAGAGAACCGCCCGGTCCGGAAGCAATAACTGCGCGTCCCCTCCACGCTGCCAGAGTGCCCCCCGCATGCCTGCCCGGGGCCGTTGCCGCGACGAGCGCCTGCGGGCGACGCCCGCGGGGCGCGGCTCAGAATCGGCTCCCCGGGGAAGGTCGATTGTCACTCCGGAAACGGTTCCTTCGGACAGCCTTCTCCTACTCCCTTGTAGCGCCTTGCCGCCGGGGAGCTTGCGGGACCCTGTGCAAGCCCCATTCCAGCCTCGGGGGCCAAAAGAGCTTGCGTAAAGGCTTACGATGCCGTCTCTTAACCGCGCCGGGCTCCCGGCGCGGCGGGCCCGAGTGTAAAGGCGAGTTTCCACCGTATCCCACCGGACACGCATGGGCGACGTTCCGATCCGCTTCCCCCAGGAGATCCAGGAGCTCCTCCGCTCGACGATCGCGAGCGCGGGAGGGAACGAGGTCTTCTTCTACGCCCGCGTCGAGTGGTTCCGCGACGGGAATGCGGTCGTGGACGAGGTCGAGGTCGCCGCCCGGGGGACGTCGGCGAGCGTCCTCGCAATCCTCGAGCGCGCGGACGGCTGGGACGTGGCGATCCACAACCACCCGAGCGGGCGCCTCGAGCCCTCGGAGCCGGACACGGCGATCGCCTACCAGCTCGGCAACCGCGGCCTCGGCTTCGTGATCATCTCCAACGACGCCGAGCGCCACTACGTCGTCGTCCCGCCGCTCCGCGAGCGCCCGGAGCCGGTGCCGCTCGACCTCGAGGAGGTGCGCGCGATCTTCGAGCCCTCAGGCCCCCTGGCCGCGGCACTAGGCGAGTACGAGCCCCGCGAAGGCCAGGTCGCCATGGCGCTGCAGGTGGCCCGCGCCTTGAACGGCGACCAGGTCCTCGCCGCGGAGGCGGGGACGGGCGTCGGGAAGAGCTTCGCGTACCTCGTGCCCGCGGCGCTCTGGGCCGTCCGGAACCGGAAGCGCGTGATCGTCTCCACGGGCACGATCAACCTCCAGGAGCAGCTCGTCGGGAAGGACCTCCCGTTCCTCGCCCGGACCCTCCCCCTCAAGCTCCGCTTCGCCCTGATCAAGGGGCGCGGGAACTACGCCTGCCGCCGGAAGACCGCCGAGGTCGCGGAGGACTTGAAGCAGCCCGGGCTCTTCGAGGACGCCGAGGCCCGGGAGGTCCGCGAGCTCGCCGACTGGGTCGAGGCCACCGAGACCGGCGACCGCTCGCACCTCTCCTGGGTGCCCACGGCCGGGGCCTGGGAGAAGGTGATGAGCGAGACGGACAAGTCGCTCAAGGTCGCCTGCCCCTTCTACTCTCAGTGCTTCTACTACGAGGCCAAGCGCGAGGCCTCGAAGGCGGACGTCCTCGTCGTCAACCACCACCTCTTCTTCGCCGACCTCGCCGTGCGGCGCGAGACGGGGAACTACGACTTCGACCTCGTGATCCCGAAGTACCAGCGGGTCATCTTCGACGAGGCGCACCACCTCGAGGACGTGGCCACGGAGTACCTCGGGGTCAAGCTCTCGCGGGCCGGGATCCTGGCGCGGCTCGCGCGGCTCCTCTCGACGAGGGACCACGAGCGAGGCGTGGTCCCGGCCCTCGTGCGCCGTCTGGGGCGGCTCGGAGACCCGGTCGCGGCCGATTCGATCCGGCGGGCCTACGTGCCGGCCATCATCGAGGGGCGCGAGCGGCTCGAGGACCTGCTCGACGAGGCCGAGACGGTGGTGCGGGCCCTCCCGGGACCCCGGCGGGCCCGCGCGCCCCGCGCCTGCGAGCCCGCGGCCGCCGGCGAGGACCCGCCGGGGTTCCAGGTGCGCTACGAGGCCGGCCCGCGGGCCGAGGCGGGCTGGGAGGCGCTCTCGAAGGTCCTCTCGAAGGTCCAGCTTGAGCTCGGGACGCTCCTCAAGGTGAACGATCGGGCCCTCCGCAGCCTCGACACCTCGCGCCTCCCCGAGGACCTGGTGGCCGCCCAGTCCCTCGAGCTGACGAGCTTCGGCTCGCGGCTCAAGCGGCTCATCCAGGGGATCGAGCGCTTCCGCGAGTACGCGGACTCGGCCCAGGTGCGATGGGTGGACCTGCGCGAGGCCCGCTCGAGGCGCGAGAGGACCCGCCTCGAGCTGGCCGCGGCGCCGATCCGCGTGGCGGAGGCGCTCAAGGACGCCCTCTACGACCCCCTGAAGACGGTGGTCCTCACCTCGGCGACGCTCTCCGTGGCCGGCGACGTGGCGTTCCTCGGGGACCGGCTCGGCCTCTCGCTCCTCGATCCCTCGCGCTTCCGCTTCGAGGGCTACCCCTCGCCCTTCGACTACCGCCGCCAGGCCTTGACGGTCGTGCCGACGGACCTGCCCCTCCCCGACGCGCGCGACTTCGCCCGGGCGGTGCCCGAGGCGGTGTTCCGCATCGTGGAGGCCACGCGCGGCCGCGCCTTCGTCCTCTTCACGGCCTACGGGCTCCTCCGGAGGACCTACGCCGCGCTCGAGGGGCGGCTCCAGGCCCTCGGGCTCCGGACCATGGCCCAGGGCGAGGCGAGCCGCTCGGAGCTCCTCGACCGCTTCCGCTCGGGCACGGGCAACGTGCTCTTCGGGACCGACAGCTTCTGGGAAGGCGTCGACGTGAAGGGGAAGGCGCTCGAGTGCGTGGTCATCACGCGCCTGCCCTTCCGCGTGCCCACGGAGCCCGTCCAGGAGGCACGCATGGAGGAGCTCGAGGCGCGCGGACTCAATCCCTTCACGACCTTCACGGTCCCCCAGGCCGTCCTCAAGCTGAAGCAGGGCTTCGGGAGGCTCATCCGCTCGAGGACCGATCGGGGCATCGTGGCCGTGCTGGACCGCAGGGTCCTCACCAAGCCCTACGGCAAGGTCTTCCTGAGGAGCCTGCCCGAGACCGAGCTCCTGGCGGCGCCCCTCGCCGAGGCCGCCGCGAGGATCGAGGCGTTCCTCGCCGGAGAGGCTGCCGTGGCGGGTGAGGCGGAGACCGGTGACGCTGCTGAGGCGGAGGCCCCGGACCGCCGAGCCGCCCCCGCGACCTGGGAGCCCGCCGCCCCCGGGGACCCGCCGTGGGATCTCAGCGAGGAGCCCCCCGCAGTGGCGGAGCCCGCGCCGGAGCCGGAGCCCTGGCCCGCGGAGCGCGTCGCAGATGACGAGGCGCCGCCGTGGTAGCGCCTCCGCGGACGGTGCAGCTGGTCCTCGCGGCGGGCCGGTCGAGCCGCATGGGCCGGCCCAAGGCGCTCCTCC
>JACQVW010000579.1 GCA_016209535.1 Planctomycetota bacterium
CATCGAGGCCATCGAGCTGGCGTTGAACTTCCGCTTCGGCCGCGAGGGGCTCGCGCTCCTGAGCAGGATCCGGACGGTCCCGGACCTGCGCCGCCTGAGAGCTCTCCAGCGGACGATCTTCAAGGCCGAGAAGCTCGAGAAGGTAACGAGGGCGCTCAGGAGAAGCCCGAGGCGAGCGCAGGAGCGCCGGACGCGGCGCTGACCACGGGGCAACGCGCGACAACTGCCGGGAACGACCCGGGCTGCCAGGCTGCTTTCAGGCGCCTATCGTGAGCCCGAAAGGCAAGAGGTCGGGGCTCTCACCCCCAGACGGTCGTCGAAGACCGAAATGCGGATGGGCGAGCCTCGCTGTGAGTAGTCCGCGTGGACCACGGCGTTCGCCATGCCGCCCCCGGCGACGAAGAGGTCGCATCACCAGTGCATGGACGCGCGACCCTGGGGCTCCGTTGAACTTGGGATCTGTTGTTGATACGGTTGGCCATCGCATGCGCCTTCGTCTGTCCGCCCTCAGACACCTCAGACTCCTCAGACTCCTCGCACTCCTCACGGTCCTTCCCGCCTCCCTCGGCGTGAGCTCGCCCGCCCGCGCCGACTGGCCCATGCTCCGCGGCGGGCCCGAGCGGACCGCCTTCGTCTCCGAGCCGGTCCGGCCTCCGTTCCGCCTCGCCTGGGCGCGGCGAATCAAGCTCGAGCGCCTCGGGAGCGCCGTGGAGCCCGTCGTCGCGGCGGGGAAGGTCTTCGTGGCGACCCACGCCGGGAGCGCCTTCGCCCTCGACGCCGCCACGGGAGCGCCGCTGTGGCGCTTCCGGGCGCGCGGCCCGTTCCTCCACTCGCCGGCCTTCGCCGCGGGGCTCGTGGTCGCCGCCTCGGCCGACGGGCGGCTCTACGCGCTCGACGCCGCGACGGGAGAGGCCCGCTGGCAGGTCGAGGCGGGCCGCGGCGGCTTCGCGTCCTCGCCCCTCGCGGCGGACGGCGTGGTCTTCGCGGGCTCGCGCTCGGGCGAGCTCGTCGCCGTCGAGCTCGCCTCGGGCAAGGCGCTGTGGCGCCGCCACATCGGCACTCCCGTCCGCCAGTCGGCGGCGCTGGCCGAAGGGGCCGTGATCGTGACGGCCGAGGACCTGCGCGTCCGGGCGCTGGACGCGGCGACGGGAGCGGTCCGCTGGACCTCGAGGCAGCTCGAGGGGCAGACCGCACGCGACTACTCTCCCGTCGTCGTGCGCTCGGGCGGCCGCGTCCTCGCCGCGGTCCGCACGAGCCCCGCGATCAACTTCAGCCAGCTCATCGCCCTCGACCGCCGCGCGATCTGCCAGTCGGCGGGCGTCGACGACTCCGACTGGCGGAAGATCGAGGCCTGGGCGCGGAGCGAGGCGGCGCGGGGCAGCCCCGAGCTGTGGGCGCGGGAGGACGAGGCGATCCTCCGCCACCTGCGGGAACGGCCCGAGGCGCGCACGTTCTTCCTCCTCGACGCGAAGACGGGGGAAGAGGTCGCCCCGGCGCCGGTCCTCTGGTGCGGCGGCTGCCAGGGGGTGGGGGCGCAGCCCGCCGCCCTGCCCGACGGCCGCATGCTCGTCTTCCGCCGGAGCGCCTACGGCAACTGGACCTTGGGCGTCGCGCCCCTCGTCGCGCTCGGGCTCCTCGATCCGCTCCGAGGCCGGGTCGAGCCCCTCCAGCACGCGCACGGCGCGCAGCCGCCCTGGAACACGTTCTGGGGGACCGCCGACGAGAGCCAGAGCTTCGCCGTGGCGGGCCGCCTCGCGATCGCGGTCCACCAGGGCACCTTGAGCGGCTTCGACCTCGACTCGCGCCGCCTCGAGAGGATCGCGGGGGACCGCGACACGTACGGAGGGTTCCGCAACCCGCCCTGGGCCCGGAACGAGTGGCACGGGCCGGCCCGCGGCGGCGTCGCGATCGACGGCGGCCGGCTCTACTGGATCACGGGGAGCCGCGTCCTCTGCCTCGAGCCGGGCGAGGGCGGCGGTCCGGCGAAGGACGAGGGGATCGACCCGAGCCGCGTCCCGACCCGCGAGGCGCCGCCCCTCGCGCCCGCGACGCGCGATGAGGTCAGGGATCTCCTCGCGCAAGCGGTGGAGGAGGCCATCTCCCGGCGCTGGGCGCCCCTGGTGCTCGAGCCGGGCCTCGCGGGCCGCGAGGTCCTCTTCGCCGAGGCGGGCGA
Source organism: Planctomycetota bacterium (assembly GCA_016209535.1). Classification (GTDB taxonomy): domain Bacteria; phylum Planctomycetota; class UBA8108; order UBA8108; family SXIK01; genus JACQVW01. The sequence continues at coordinate 2,174 of JACQVW010000579.1, forward strand.
TCTCTTCGCGTCCCTCGCCTGGGCATTCCCGCACCTCGGGGCGCCGCTCAAGGAGCGGGTGAAGGCCGCCCTCGCCGAGGAGTGGAGCCGCCGGCCGCCCTTCCTGGGCTCGATTCAGCCCCCTGGGGAGGGCGAGCGCCGAGAGCTCTCCCGCGTGCGCGAGAGCGCCCTCGCGCGCTCCGGCGGGGACCCGCCCGGGCACCCCTTCGGCTGGATGCACGCGGTGCTGCTCTACGCCGAGCGCTGCGGCGAGTGGGAGCGAGTCCTCGACGCCTGGCCGCGCCTCGCCGAGGCCTTCGAGCGCTTCGAGGCCCTGGGCTGGAGCCTCGACGGCGAAAAGGGCGACCGTTTCGCCAACCGGCACCTCGCCGCGCTCCTGTCCTTCGCCAGGATCGCCGAGCGGAAGGGCGATGGGGCCGCGGCGAGCCGGGCGCGCGCCCTCGCATCCCGCACAGCCGAGGAGCTCGTGAAGTGGTGGCGGCGCGCGGCCGCCGAGGGCGCGCCGGGGACCTTCGCCGGCGTCGGCGAGCTGGACCGTTTCATCGGCTCGGGGAGCGCGGTCTTCCTCCGCATCAGGCCCCACAAGGCGAAGGTGGCGCTCTTCGGCGACCTCGCGCCGGAGGTTGCGGCCCTCCTGAAGGAGCGGGCGCCGGAGGAGGTCGCGGAGGTCTGGCGGGCCTTCGGTGTCCTCTGCCCGACCTGGCACCTCATGGGTGAGGAGCGCCAGGTCCACTACGGCGAGAACTTCATCGACCCGCCAGACCTCGCCCTCGGCGCCTTCCAGGCGATGGCCTGGCTCGCGGGCGCGGACTCCGCGGAGCTCGCCCGCCGCGCCGACGTCCCCCTTTGCCGGGCGGACCTCACCTGGATCGCGAAGCTCGCCGTGGCGCTCGAGGGGCGGTGAGGGCGGCCTCAGACTTCCCCCCGCCTCCTCCGGCGCAGGAGTGCCGCGCCCGCCCAGAGCGCGCCGAGGCCCAGGGCGGCGAGCGCCCAGGGCAGCGCGGCCGGCAGGCTGGCCCTGTGGAGGTCCTCGATGATCAGCTCCTCGAGGTGGAACTTCGGCAGGTCGGTGACGATCTCGAAGCCCACGGTCTCCGTCGGGGGCGGATCCTGCCATGGAAACAGGTAGTACTTGATCGTACCGCCGTAGAGCTCGAGCTGGACCTCCTCATCGCCGACGAGGGTCGTCCGCCGGTCCCACTGGGTCGTGTAATAGGAGTAGTAGGACAGGCTGTAGGGGATGGTCTGGTAGACGTACTTGTACTGCTTCGTGGTGTACGAGTACTTCCCGGTGGTGTAGTAGGTCTCCGAGCCGAACTGGCCGCCGCCTCCAATCCCCTGCGGGAAGCCCGGTGGGCGGTTCGCGTCCCAGCGGGAGGTCATGAGCGGGAACTTGTTCCCGCCGGGGTCCCTCGCGATCCAGCGCCACTCGATGAAGGTGCCTCGGTCCTGCCCCTGGCCCGCGGTGGAGAACACGAGCTTGTGGCACCGGGCCTGCCCGCCCAGGTCCGTGAGGTTGACCAGAAGCTTCGACCCCGCGATCGGCTCGCCCGTGGTGGTGAGGGTCAGCCGCCCCCCGGACTCGGACAAGGTGCCGTTCTGGGCCGTGTACTGCCCCCCGACGACGTTGTCGTCGAAGGAGTCTCTGAAGACCACGTCTCCCCTGGCCGCTGGCGTCATGAACAGCGCGAACCCCATGCATACCGCCGTGAGCCCAAGACCCGAGCGCAATGAGACGCTGGACCAGCACATAGTTCTCGACCCTCCTGCAATCGTGGACGCTACGCTCGACCCGTCTTCGGGGCGGACGCCGCTTAACGCTCCAAACAAGGAGTCAAGTTAGTTCCGCTCCTGCGAAGGGTCCAGTCAATTCGCGGAGGCCGGGGCGAGGGCCCTTGCCGGACGCAGACCTATGAAGTTGAACCGGTAGTCGCGGGGCCGGTCGTACCGGACCGAGGCCCGCGAGCCCTCCGCATCCCGGTGGTAGCTACCCCCGCGGCTGACGTGGAACTCCGGGCTCGGGACCTGCCGCTCCGTGTCAGGGCCCAGCGGCAGGCCGTAGTTTCCAAACCAGTCGCGGCACCACTCCTCGACGTTCCCGAGGACGTCGTGGAGCCCGAACGGGTTGGCCCGGAATCGGCCCACGGGGGCCGTGGCCTTGTGCCCGTCGTCCCAGGTCTCGACGGCATACGCCTCGGGCTTGCGGCCCAATTTGATGACGCTCTGGCGGAAGGCCGCGTCCGCCAGGTTCTCGGCCCGCTCGGCCAGCGTCGGCTCGTCGGCTCCGGTCCACCACGGGGTCGTTGTGCCGGCCCTGGCGGCGTACTCCCACTGCGCCTCCGTGGGCAAGATGAGGCCCAGCCGCGCGAGGACCGTGTGGCACATCTCCCAGCTCACGTTCTCGGCGGGGCGCAACTGCCCATGGTAGCTGCTTGGGTCCTCCCCTGCGATGCGGGCCCACTGGCCCTGCGTCATCTCGAACTTCGATATCAAGAAGGGAGGCACCTCGACTTCGCGGGCGGGCCTCTCGTTGGGCTTCGCCTGAGGATCGGCGCCGGCCATCTCGGCGGCTCCCGCCGCCGGTTCGGCGCCCAGCCGGAACCTCCCGCCCGGGACGAGCACGAGCACGAGCCCCGTCTTCCCCGAGATCAGGAGCCTGCCTCCTTCGTCACGCTCCGGAACCTCGCCGGTCTGGAGGTGCGCGAACTCCCAGAGCCCGGAGTCGCTGTCGGGCCCGAGCGGTATGAGTCCCTCCTGCGGCGCGATGCGGAGACCCTGGTAGGGCGGGCACCGTTTCAGGTCCGCGATGGCCGCGACGGCCTCGTCCCACAGGGCACGCCAGCCATCGATCGTCCTCGAGCGAACCTGGCGCGCGAACTCGTAGCGCTCCCGGACTCCCTTCGCCAGGTCGGAGTCGAGGCGCTCCACGAGCCGCACGAGGCCGTCGTGCCACCACTGCGTCTCGTCGTCCGCGAAGCGCCACGTGCGGCGGACGCTCACCCTGGCCGTGAGGACCGCGATCTCCCCGTCGAGGCGTGCGAGGAGGCCACGCAGCTCCGCGAGCCGGCCCTGCCCTTCTGCGAATCCGCAGCCGAAGGGAGCCCGCCCCGTCGCCCAGCCGGTCGAGCCCTTCGTCCTGGCCAGCTTCCAGCCGTCCCTCAGGTCTTCCCCGCCGTCCTGGAACTGCCACTCGGCGGCCTTCTCGATCAAGGGGATCGGCTCGCCGCTCGCCTGCAGGCCGGCGAGCTCGAGGTCGAAGCGCAGGCTCCCCTCCGTGCGGTCCGCCGGGTGGACCTCGACGGCGACCAGGTTGTCGCCCTCCTGCAGGAGGTTGGGGCTCGCCGCCTCCTTGTAGGCCTCGAGGTCGCTGCCGGCGAGCCGCGAGAGCGCCTGGGTCTCGTGGAAGAAGTCCCCGTCGGGCATATTCGCCCGCCGGACCTCCCGGCCGTTCAAGTAGACGACGGCGCCGTCGGCCGCGAGGAGCCGCCAGCGCAGGCCCGAGAAACGGCCCGGCTCCCGCGCCGTGAGCCCTCGCCGGAAGTAGGCCGTGGGCACCTTGCGGCCGTCGAGGCCCCTGTCCGCAAGGATGATCACGCCTGCGCCGGAGTAGCCCTTGTCCCGGAGCCTCGCGACCTCCTCCGACCAGCCCTTGCGCCGCTGCTCGAGCGCGGCGAGCCTCGCGGCGTCGGGATGGCCCTCCCGATCCCGGCGGGCGTCCTCCTCGCCGTAGGGGAGCGCCATGGCCCTGAGCCGCGAGAGGCGCTCCAGGTGCTCCTCCCGCCCCTCGACGAGCCGGTCATGCTGCTCGAGCCACCGCGCCATGGCCGGCGCGTTCTCCGACGAGGCGGGCCAAAGGCCCTCCGCTGCGGACAACAAGCTGTCGAGCCGGCTGACGTCGGAGAGGCGGAAGACGTCCCGAGAGAGCTCCTGGGCGATGGAGGCCTGCCGTTTCGCATCGCGGGCGAAGTACAAGCTCGCCACGAGCCCGACGGCGAGCGCCGCGACGACCAGTGCGGCGGCGGTGGCCGCCTGCCAGTGCTTGCGCGCGAGCTTCCTGAGGCGGTAGATGGCGCTGGGGGGTCTGGCCAGGACCAGATCGCCGTGCAAGTACCGCTCGACGTCCGCCGCAAGCTCCGACGCCGAGGCATACCGCCGGGTGCGGTCCTTCTCGAGGGCCTTCATGGTGATCCAGTCCAGGTCGCCGCGGAGCTGGCGGTGCAGCGTGCGGAGGTCCGCGCCGCGGCTCCTCGCCACCAGCGTGGACCGCTCTCCGAGCGCGCTCAAACGCGTGCTCGGCCTCGGCGGCTCCTCCTCCAGGATCCGGCGCCGGAGCTCGGCGAAGCCGCCCCGGCGGAGCTCCTCCGGCGCGAACGGGAGCGCCCCGGCCAAGAGCTCGTAGAGGATGACGCCGAGGGAGTAGATGTCGGTGCGCGTGTCGATGTCCAGGGCGGTCATCTCGGCCTGCTCGGGGCTCATGTAGCCCGGCGTGCCGATGAGTTGGCCCTGCTCCGTGAACAGCGTGCGTTCCGTGAGGCGGTGCTGGGTGGCCTTGGCGACGCCGAAGTCGATGACCTTTACCTGGACCCCCCCTAGCCCCCCCTTTTCAAGGGGGGGTGCAGAAGATCCTCCCCCCTTCCCAAGGGGGGATCAAGGGGGGTTGGCGATGTCAACGCTCACCAACACGTTCGACGGCTTGATGTCGCGGTGAATGATCCCTTTCTGATGCGCGTGCTGGACGGCGTGGCAGACGTCCATGAACAGCCGCAACCGCTCCTCGGTGCTGAGTCGATGCCTGTCGCAGTAGTCCGTGATGGGAATGCCGGGGACGTGTTCCATCACGAAGTACGGCCGGCCGGTGTCGGTCGTGCCCG
>JACQVW010000042.1 GCA_016209535.1 Planctomycetota bacterium
CCTGAGCGCGGACCACGGGCTCGTCGTGCGCGGCACGGCACGGGCTCTGGAGGCGGCCGCGCAGTGGCTCGGCGAGCGCCCGGGGCACCTCGCCGCGTCGGGGGGCGCCGAGAAGGGGCAGGTGACCGTGCTCGCCCGCTTCCCCGGCGGTGGGACGGCCCTCGTCTCGGCGGGAGCCTCGGGTTCGGGCCCGCCGCTCCTCGCGGCCGACGTGCTCGGGTCGCGCGGCGCGCTCGAGTGGGAGGAGGGCGGCGAGGCGCTCGAGAGCGCGGTGGGTGCTGCGAGTGCGACGGGCGCGGCGAGCGCGGCCGGATCGGGGCTCGCGGCCGGCCTCGAGGCACCGGCGGACCTCGAGCGCTCCATCGAGGCCGCGCTGCGCTCGAGCCGTCCCCAGGGGACCGGCGCCGGCCCCGGCCCGGGCCCGGGGGCGGGCGCGAAGCTCAAGGCCTCGAGGCCGCCCCTCGGCGTCCTCCTCGTCGCGGGCGACCACACGCACCAGCCGGGCTACGCGGCGGCCTTCGCGGCGGACCCCCGCTCGCGGCTCGTGGGCCTCGCCGACGAGGCGGGCGTCTCGCCGCGGCGGCGGGAGCTCAACGAGCGGCTCGCGCGGCGGCTCGGCGTCCCGCTCCTCCCGGACCTGCGAGGGGCGCTGGCGCGCGAGGACGTCCACGTCGTGAGCATCTGCGCCGAGCCCGAGCGGCGCGGGCGGATCATCCTCGAGGCCGCTGCGGCCGGGAAGCACCTCTACCTCGACAAGCCCCTCGCCGCGTCCCTCCGGGAGGCCGACGAGGCCGCCGCGGCGATCCGCCGGGCCGGCGTGGTGAGCCAGATGTGGAGCCTCGTGCACACGGACGCCGCGGCGCGGGCCCGCCGCGCCCTCGCCTCGGGCCTCCTCGGGGACCTCACCGCGGTCCACCTCGACATCACCTTCGCCAAGGGCCACCCGGGGACAGCGCGGCTCGGGGCGCCGCGCCGCGAGGCGGCCGTCCCGAGGGACTTCGAGGCGCCCGACGCGAAGCGGGAGCTCACGAACGTCGGCGTCTACCCCCTGGTGACGCTCCTCTGGCTCCTGGGCCGGAAGGTCCGCACCGTCTCGGCCTCGACGGGTAACTACTTCTTCCGCGAGCACCAGGAGCGGGGCATGGAGGACTTCGGCCAGATGCTCCTCGAGCTCGAGGGCGGCGTGACGGCGAGCATCTCGGCGGGACGCACCGGCTGGCGCTCTCACCCGGCCGCCGGCCTCCACCGGATCCACCTCGCGGGCACGAAGGCCGCGGTGACGCTCGACGCGCACCGCCCGCGAGCCGCCGTCTGGGCCGACGTCCCGCCCTGGACGGCGCCCGAGCGCGACCCCGAGGACCCCATGGGCATGTGGAGCCGCCCGGCGCCCGAGGCGTTCACGCCGCGGCCCAAGCGCGACTGGGTCCTCCCGCCGGGCCCGGGGCCGGGCGAGGACGTGAGGCTCTTCCTCGACGCGGTCGAGGCGGGGCGGGAAAGCGACGTGCCGGCCCCGCTGGCCGCCGCGGCCACGGAGGTGCTCTTCGCCGCGTACCGCTCGGCGGCCGAGGGCGGGCCCGTGGCGCTGCCGCTGGCGCGGGAGGGGGGGTGCGGCGCGCCGAGAGCCTCCGGCGGGCCCTCACCCCGCCGCGCCGAGGTCCACCTCCTTGAGCTCGATTTGCTCCCGCTCGAAGACGCCGAGGCCCAGGGCCGCCGCGAGCTCGATGTGCTCGGGCTGGCGGAAGCTGTTTCTGCGGTGGTCGTCGTCGGACTGGGGCGGCCTCCAGCGCGTCTCGGAGACGAGGGTGAGGCCCCGCTTCAAGCGCTCCGCGTCCACGACCTCCCAGCCGATGCGGTCCATGGCCACCGGGTCCGTCGCGAAGTAGAGCGTGCGCTGCTCCCAGGTCGAGCCCATGTAGCCCCCCGGCCCGCCGTCGAACATGCCGCGGAGGCCGTCGCAGATGTGCAGCACGACCTTCTCGCGGATCTGCGGCAAGGAGCAGATCGCCGGGATGAACACGTTGCAGGCGTTCGAGGACGGGGTCCCGTGGCTCCGGGCCACGTTGTTGACGAACCCGTGGGACATGTTCTTGAGCGCGATGGTGACGCCCGCCGAGCCGTGGTCCTTCAAGACCGGGAGGTTCACGATCTTCTGGACCTTGCGCGACACGATCAGCGAGAGGTGCGAGCGCCGCGTGCGCGGGTCGCTCGGGTCGTGGTGCCCGTAGGCGGCGAGCTCGAGCTCCCGGTAGACGTCGGGATCGTAGCCCGCGATGTCGAGCTGCACGTTGTCGTAGTCCTCGCAGGATGCGTCCCACCGGACGCCCTCGGGCAGGTTCTTCAGGTACCCGGCCTGGATGAACTGGGCGCGGTAGCGGTCGAAGACGACGATATCCTTCCGCGCGACGCCCGCGCTCTCGAGGCCCGCCACCACCTCGTGGACGAGCTCGTGGCTCGAGATCGCGTGAGGGTTGCCCACGGGGTTCACCTTCACGCCCACGACGTCGCCGGGCTCGAAGAAGCGGCGCCAGGCCTCGACGGCGTCGCCGGAGCCGGCGAGCTCCTTCATGCCGCGGGCGACCATGTCGCGCACGGCCTCGTGCACGATCCGGCGGTTCGCGATCGAGCCCGCGTGGCGCACCGACACGACGCGGCCCGGGAAGGGGCCCGGGATCCCGAGCTTCCCCGCCGCCGCGGCCTGCGCCGCTCCCTGCGCCGCGCCCGGGCCCTCGACGGCGCCGCGCGGCGCCGCGCAGCCCGCGGGCAGGAGGAGCCCCCCGAGCGCGCCGGCGACCGCGGCGCGGACGAAGTCCCTCCGGCCGAGCGAGAGGTCGTCCCCCGGAGCCTCGCCGCCGGACCCTCGTGCACATCGCTTCATGGCTTGTCTCGCTCCTTTGCTTTCCGGATGACGACGCGCCGCGGCTCGCGGCTCAACATGAGCTTCTCGATCGTCACGAGGCCCCAGCGGTCGGCCGTCGCCTCGCCGCGCTGGAGCTCGCGGCCGTCCCGCGGCGCAACGCTCCTCCACGCCACCTGCTCGCCCGGCCGCGGCGCGAAGGCCCGCAGGCGCCGGGGCGTGAGGTCCACGACGGCCTCCTCGGCGGGAGCGTCCCGGGTCAAGTACACCTCGACCTCGTGGCGGTCCTGCTCGTCGACGGCGCTCTCGGGCGTCCAGCGCGGGAACCGGTTGATCTGCCCCTCCGGCGCGCCCGCGGCGGGGTCGCCGTCGCCGAGGTCGTCGTCGAGGGAGCAGCGCGTGAACGCCGGGAGCGGCCGGTCGAGGCGGATGTCGAGCCCCTCCTGCACGTTGTCGCCGCCGCCCGTGGCCGTCGGGAAGTACGCCCGCTGGCCGTGCCCGCCCTGGCCCCACACGAAGAGGTGGGGCCGGCGCGTCTCCTGGAGGGCGCGGGTGAAGTCGACCGCCTGCTTCCAGCCGATGCCTCCGTCGTTCTTGCCGTTCGAGTAGGCGATGAAGGGCGTCTCGAGGGCCGGGTCGGCCCTCAGGAATCTCGCGCCGTCGAGGTGGTCGAAGGCATGCAGGCCCGACTCGTGCGGCAGCCTCCAGGCCACCTTGCCCACCATGCGCTCGTAGCTCGAGAGGAAGCCCGGCGACAGGCTCGGGATGTGGATGCCCACCCACGAGATCCCGTAGGCGACGCGGTCGCCGTGGCGGAGCCAGTGCGAGACGCCCGAGCCGCCCATGGAGCTCCCCGCGACGAAGACCCTCGCGTCGTCGATGCGGAAGCGCGACCGGACCCAGTCGACGAAGGCCCAGACGCGCCGCGGCGTGAAGCTGCGGACGAGCCCCTCCCCGAAGGGCCTCAGCGTGCCGAGGCTCTCGTGGTAGTCGGCCCACCAGTCGTAGGGCACCTGGTTCGTCGCGACGAGCATCGCCCCCTCGGAGCCGCGGTACCACCAGCCGTAGCCTCCCTCGAGGCTCCCGCCCCAGCAGTGGAGCGCGACCTCGAGCGGCGCCGGGTCCTTGACGCCCTGCGGTATCGCGACGAGGTAGTCGAAGGGCCGGCTCGGAAGGTTCGAGGTGGGCGGGTGCTCCCACCGCACGAAGTACCGGAGCTCGGGGCCCCGGACGTACTGGAAGGACTCCGGCCTCTCGACGCGCTGGAGGACGGGCGAGCCGGGGCCTGGCGCTTCCTCGACCGGTCCCTTCTGGCGGCCCGGCTCGGCCAGAGAGCCCAGGTCCTCCTCGCCGTCGACCGCGGGGACTACGGCATAGTGCGCGCGGCCGGCGGCGGCCGCCACGTGGACGTAGACGCCGCCTCCGGGCGGGAGCGGGGGGCCGCCGTCGCGCAGGCTGAAGCGGCGCGCCGGGCTCTCGGGCTTCGGGTCGATGCCGTAGAGGTCGAGGTCCCAGGCCGAGAAGGAGTCGACCTCGTCCAGGAGCTCGGCCGTCTCGATCGACTCCGGGCGGATCGGCCCTGCCGAGCGGTAGACGCGGAAGCGGAGCTCGGGGCCCTTCGCGGCCTCCTCCCGGGCGCGGCGCAGCTCCTGCATCGACGGCGCCTCGGCGCCGAACGCCGGCTCGCGCTCGCGCCACGCGATGAAGGTCTCCCCGTCGTGGTGCCAGGCCTCGAGGCCCTCGATCCTCCTCGCCGCGGCGCGCTCGGGCCTCGCCGGCGAGCCGGCCGGCAGGGCCGCGATTACGGTTACATCGAGCCGCGTCGCGCCGCGGCTCCAGCCGGGGAAACGCTCCACTCGCAGGATGAGCGAGCCCGAGCCGAGCGCCCCGGCGGCGGCCGCGGTCGCGTCGAAGTCGAGGAAGCGCGGAGGCCTCAGGGCGAGCGGAGGCCCGCCGGCCGCGGGGACGATCCGGATCGGCTGGAGGACAGTATCGCTGTCCCCCGCAGCGTGCGCGGGCTCACGCTGGACGCGCAGCAGGGCGCGCACGACTCGCGACCCCTGCGGGAGGCGCGTGAGGTCTGCGCGGACCTGGTCCCCGGCGACCTCGAGGGCCCCGGGGAACGAGCCGCCCCGGCCGGCGGGCGAGAAGCTGAAGGTGGCCGCCGCCGGCCCGGCGAGGGCGGGCGCACCGCCGAGCCCGAGGGCTGCGGCCGCGGCCGCGAGGGCCAAGGCGAGCCCGGGGATGTTCCTTGCGAGGCGAGAGCGCATGGGGCGACCTCCGATGGACGCCGCTCATGCTATCCGGTAGGCGGGCCAGGGACCATGGTTCAGGGGGCCCCGGTTCACAGGTCATGCTGGCCCGTGGACATGACCGCAAGCGATCCCAGGGTGCGGGAGGCGAACGCCGCTACGTGGTGACGGGGCCGCCGGCGCGACGCCATGGTCAGAAGTGCTATAATCGGCGCTCCCGGGAGCTGCGAGATGCCAGCGCACGACTGGACCAGCGTCAGCCAAGGTATCTTCCACCATTTCCACTCGACATGGGTGCCGGAGATCGCACGCTCCCTCAACGGCGGGCTCCTCCCCCCGCTGTACTACGCCCTTGCGGAGCAGGTCACCAGCGGAGCGGAGCCGGACGTGATCGCGCTCGAGCTGGCCTCGGGCATCGTCGATTCGCCCCCTCCGGGTGCACGGCCGGCGAGCGATCCGGGCGGGGTCGCGGTCGCATTGCCCCCTCCCAAGGCTGCGATCACCTTGAGGACCGAGAACGCGAGATACGCCGCCCTCCGGAAGACCGTGGCCATCCGGCATACCGAGGGCCACCGGGTCGTGGCGTTGATCGAGGTCCTCTCGCGTGCGAACAAGGCAAGCCGCGCCGAGCTCGAGACTTTCCTGCGGAAGACGCAGTCGGCGCTGCGCCAAGGGATTCACGTCCTCCTCGTGGACATGCACCCCCCGGGGCGGCTGGATCCCCAGGGAGTCCATGGCGAGCTCTGGTCGGCCCTCGGTCAGGTGCCGCCTCCCCTGCCGGAGCGGAAGCTGCTCCTGGCCGCGTCCTACGAGGCCGGGGAGGAGGTCACTGCCTACCTCGAGCCCTTCGCGGTCGACCAGCCGCTACCGCCGATGCCGCTTTTCCTCACCTCCGGGTTCTACGTCACCGTGCCCCTCGAGGAGACCTACCAGCATTCCTTTGCGGCTGTCCCCGCCTACTGGCGGGAGAAGCTCACGATGTAAGCGCGTGCTCACACCGCCTCCCGCTCCACCCTCTCGATCGGCGCCGACTCGCCGGGCCGGGGCGGCGAGACCATGGAGCCGTCGGGCATCACCTCGAAGAGCTCGGGCTTGAAGCTCTGGACGAAGACCCTCGCCACGTCCTCCTCGAGGGTGTGGAGCTGGCCGCGCTTGTGCCAGTAGAGGACGCGCCCGTCCCGGGCCGTGATCTTGATCTTGTAGCGGCGTGGTGCGCCCTCGCCGAGGCGGGCGCCGGCGCGGAAGACGCTCACCGCTCGCCCGGCCGGCTCCACTGGAACCGGTACTTCGATCTCGGCGGCGAGTCGATGCGCCCGCCGTGGATCATGATGTCGAGGATCCGGTTCCCCTCGAGGTCCTCCCAGGCCATGACGTCGGGGACCCCGGGCTTCCGGGCGAGGTTCTTCAGGTAGAAGTGCGTCGGCTCGGCGATGTGCTGGTTGTTGAGGAAGGGCTCGGTGTACTGGATGTCGCCGAAGTACTCGCCGCCCACGTGGTGCTTCTGGCTCACGTGGTTCGACCAGTCGACGCCCTCCGTCAGGAACCCGTGGGGCCCGTGGTGGTGCTTGGCGATGGCCCGCAGGATCGTGAGGCCGTCCCTCTCGTGGCGCCGCGCGGCCTCGGGCATGGAGGCCCTCAGGTCCGCCGCGGCCTCGAAGTACGCCAGCGCGGCCTCCGCGTTCTCCCAGAGGTAGGCCGTGGGCCAGGACTTCTCCATGTAGAGGAGGCCCTTCGTCGCGACGCCGTTCCGGTCCTCGGCCATCTTGAACTGCTCGAGGCCCGCGAGGCACTTCGAGTACGCGAAGGCGCGCACGGCCTCGCTCGGGAGCGCGTAGGAGACCTGGAGGAGCACGCGGAAGGCGGCGGCGTAGGCCACGCTCTCGTGGGGATCGTAGGTGTCGTGGTTGATGCTCCCGAAGTGGCCCCCGGAGCGCGTGAAGGCCGCCGTCCGCTCGGCGAGCTGCTGCGAGTAGTCGGCGATGCCTCGCTTCTTGAGCCCCGCCCAGAGCTGCAGGATGAAGAGCCCGTCGGCCGAAGTCTCGAAGAAGGCGTCGTCGCCGCCGTCGGGGGACTTGCGGTAGTGCTCGCCCGAGGGCGCCGTCCGCCGCGGGAACCAGCCGTTCGAGCAGGGGCGCACCTTCTCATGGAGCCACTGGGCGCACTTCTCGGCGATGGAGCGCATGCGCGCGGCCCGCGGGTCGCCCTCGAGCTCGTCCGCGAAGAGGAGGAGCTGGTAGGCGACCTTCGCCATGGAGCCCGGGCAGAACCAGTCGGAGTTGTGCTTGTAGTTGAGGCAGAAGTCGCCCTTGACGGTGTCCCGGTAGCCCTTGATGAAGCCCGTCGCCTCGTCGATGAACCCGTCGTCGAGGACGTGGTCGAGGATCCCGAGGGCCTTCTCCCCCCAGGCCCACTCGCCCTGGCGGAGGAGGCTGCCGAAGAGGTGCAGCTCGTAGGCGCCGCCCACGGCGTTCGCGGCCCACCCGGGGCCCTCGAG
>JACQVW010000598.1 GCA_016209535.1 Planctomycetota bacterium
TCTCAGACAAGAAAGTGGGCTCCCTCGGCTCCCGCGAGGCACGGCACGCGCGCGATCCGGCCCCGGACACCCTCAGGGTCGGCACCCCGTCGCCGCCCCCCGCCGGTCAGAGGGCCACTTTGCCGCGACCCTGCCCCCGGGGACCGCAAGCTCTGGCGGCGGGCCGCGGCGGTCCTGCGCTGCTTCGCGGAGCAAGTGACGAGCGACGCGTGGGACCCGCACCACCCGACGCTCGCGAAGGGGCTCTTCGCGAGCCGCTGGCCCGCCGAGGGCTCGGCGCTCTTCACCCTCGTGAGCCGCGCCGGGCCGATCCGCGACGCGCCCCTCCTCGAGGTCGATGCGGGGCCGGACGCGGTCCTCTACGACCTCTGGCGCGGCGAGCGCCTCGACGTCGAGCCGCGGGGCGGCAGGGCGCGCGTCGCGGGCTCGGTGGACGGCCTCGGGGCCATCGCCGTGGTCGGCGGTGCGGCCCCGGCGGGGCTCGAGGACCTCCTCGCCTTCGCCCGGCGCGAGGCGGCGGAGGATCCTCCCGCCGCCGACCCGCGGGCCGCGGCGCGCTCCGTCGCCGAGCCCGCGCCGGTCGGGCGCACGCGGCCGGTCCCCTCGAGCCGGCCGCCGCCCGGCATGGTCCTCGTGCCGGGCGGAAAGGTGCGCCTCGCCCTCGAGCACATGCGGCGCGAGTGCGGCTGCTACCCCGACCCCCTCACGCCGCCCGCGAAGGAGCGCGCCTTCCTCTGGGGCGCGCCCCACGACGGCGTGGTCTCCCACGACTACGCGGCCGACGTGCGGCCGTTCTTCATCGACCTTGCCGAGGTCTCGAACGAGGAGTACGCGAGGTTCATCCAGGCGTCGGGCTACCGCCCGCGCTTCGCCGAGCGGTTCCTCGCCCACTGGCCCGAGGGGCGCCTGCTGCGGGAGCTGGCCGATCACCCCGTGGTCTTCGTCGACCTCGACGACGCCCGGGCCTATGCCCGCTGGGCCGGGAAGCGCCTGCCGACGGAGCCCGAGTGGCACCTCGCGGCGCAGGGGACCGACGGCCGCGCCTGGCCCTGGGGAAGCCGCTTCAACGCGGCGAGGTGCAACGCGTCCGGCTCGGGGACGATGCCCGTCCGCTCCCTTCCCGAGGGGCGCAGCCCCTGGGGCTGCTTCCACATGAGCGGCAACGTCTGGGAGTGGACCGAGAGCGCCCGCGACGACGGCCATACGCGCTTCGCGGTCCTGCGCGGCGGGAGCTGGTTCGACGCCAGGGGCAGCATCTGGTACGTCCGCGGCGGCCCGCAGCCCTGCACGAGCCACGCGAAGCTCCTCCTGCTATGGCCCGGCCTCGACCGCTCGGCCACGATCGGCTTCCGGTGCGTCGTGGACGCAGGGGAGTGAACAAAGGTCAGCCGAGCACCCCGCGCAGGGGCGGCTTGCACGGCAACCAGGGCTGTGCCACGATGGCTCTGCTCCAGAATGGCAGAACTGAACCTCTACGACGAGCTGCTGGCGCTGGTGGACGCCCTCGAGAAGCACAGGGTCGAGTACGCCATCTGCGGCGGGCTCGCCTTGGGAATCCTCGGGCACCCCCGCATGACGAAGGACATCGACATCCTGGTGCGGGAGGAGGATCTCCAGAAGGCCACCGAAGTCGTCAACACCTGCGGCTTCACCGTTCCGTCGGGCAGGATCCCCTTCCGCCTCGGACAGCCGGATGAGCAAGTCCTCTTTCGCCTCAACAAGGTCGTGGGCAGGCGTTTGCTGACGTTGGACTTGATGATCGTCCCTCCATTCCTCGAGGACGTCTGGGTCGGACGGAACACAGTCCAGTGGCAGGGGAGGACCGTGAAGATCGTCTCGCGGGAAGGCCTCGTGAGGATGAAACGTCTTGCTGGGCGGAGGCAAGACCTCGCGGACCTTGAGAAGTTGGAAGCTCCGATCGATGAGACCAAGCCTTCACCCTGAGCCGCAGCCCGTCGACATGTCGCCCGAGGCCGTCGACTCGCGGATCCGCGAGCTCGCGGACCTCTGGGACCTCTGGATCCGTCTGGAGCTGGATCGCCTGGACGGCAAGCTCTCGGGCCCGGGGATTCGCACCACATCCCTGCTCTCGACCGTTGCGGCACCCGATCAAGAACCACCGCGTCCTTGATCTGGACGTGGTTCGCCATCAATCCCGCCCTCAGCCCCCCACCTCGCGCACCGCCCGGCCCGCCGCCGAGAGGTTCGCGAGGCGCATCTCGGAGTACTTGCGCGAGAAGATCAACCCGTCGGCGCCGGCCTCGAGCGCTGCCCGTACGGCGGCGTGGGTGTCCTCGGGTGACGCCTTCCGGCTCGCCTTCCCGGTGGGGATGCCGATGTCGATCCCGGGGAAGACCTTGCACTTGCCCTTCGCCCCCGCCAGTGCACGCTTCGTCTCGCGGCGGACGTACTCCGGCGAGAGCCCGCTCGCCGGAAGCTCGCCGTAGCCCTTCTCCTCGTAGCCGAGGAGGTGGCTCATGAAGCGCAGGAGCTCCTCCTTCGGCACGTCGCGGAACAGGGTCGAGGCCAGGTTGTCGATGAACCTCACGTACCGCTCGCCGCCGCAGTTGTTGTAGACGACGACCTTGAGGAAGTCGGCCTTCTCGGCCAGGTCGTCGTAGCGCCGCGTCGCCCGGAAGATCGGGTTGAACGAGTTCACGTGCTCGATGTGGAACCCGACCTCGAGGTCGGCCCGCGCCTTCTTCACCGCGGCGCGGACCTCCGCGAGGACCTGGTGCTTGCCCCGGTCGAAGAGCTTGTCCCAGGCGAGGACCTCGGGGTACTCCACGAGGTGGCGCAGGAATTCGACGAAGTGGCCGTCGCTGGGCCTCTTCCCCTCGAGCGACGCTTTCACGAGCTCGTCGAGCCTCCGGTAGCCCTCGCGGGCCCGCTCGAAGTCGATCCCCTGCTCGCGGGCGGCTCGCTGGTGGTGCTCGCAGAAGCAGGTGACGCGCGAGGAGGCGATGCTCTGGAAGTGGCTCGCGCCGAGCGCGTTCAAGAGCGGGCCGTTCCGCTCGTTGAAGAAGAGGACGCCGTCGACGGCGTAGGACGTGCAGTAGTCGGTGACGAGCGCGGTCCAGAAGGCCCGCACGTCGGGGTGGAGGAGGCAGAGGGTCGAGGCCTTGCGGCCGTAGAGGTCGATCTCCAGGACCTGATCGACGCCGGGCACCGTCGACCGCCACTGGTCCTCGCAGGAGCAGAAGACCTGGAGGCCGCGCTTCCGCGCCGCCGGGAGCACGGCCTCGAGGATGTCGAGGGCCCCGTGGTCGGGAGCCCGGGTCTGCTTGAGGACTGTGCCCTCGTAGAACCGCGGGTGGGGCGTCGCGTAGTTGCCGCCATGGAAGAACGCTTCGTCCGACTCCTGCGCCCCGTGGTCGGGGAAGGGGTGGCCCGGGATCTGCCGCCCCGCCAGGCCGCGGCCGTAGGTGAAGGTCGTGAGGAAGAGCGTGTTGACGGCGCCGCGCTCCTGGAGCGTGTCGAGCACGCGCTCCACGCCCTCGTCGGCGAAGGAGACGGCGCCCACCTGGATGCCGATCGTCTTCTTCCGCGCCGGCGCGATCCTTTCCTCGGCGGCGGCCGGCCGGGCCCCGAGGTGGGGCGCCATGGCCGAGGCCGCGGCCAGGGCGGCGGCGGAGCCGAGGAAGTCCCTGCGGGTGGCTCGCCGCGGGACGGAAGGCTCGGTCTCCATGGGCTCGCCCGCCCTCACGACTCTCGCCCGGCCGCGGCGAGCCCGCGCTCCACGGCCTCCTGCAGGTAGGCGCCGGCGGGGGCCTTCGCGGCGTCGCGCAGGTGCGTGTAGAGGGCCCGCGCCTCGACCCTCTTGCCCGCGGCGCAGAGCCGTTCGGCGAGGAGGAGGCAGGCCTTCGCCCCCTGGATCCGCTCCCAGCCGTCCTCGGCGGCGCTCGATCGCTCGAGCGCCTCGGCGGCGCCGGCGCCGCCGATCCTCGCGAGGGCCCAGCACGCCGCGATGCGCGTCTCGCGGTCGGGATCGGCCGCCGCCTCGAGGAGCGCCGACGCCGACTCCGCGTCGCTGAGGGCGCCGAGGGCCTGGGCGATGGCCGTGCGGCTCCTGCCCCGGGCCTTGGCGAAGGCCGCACGGAGCTGCGGCGCGGCCCCGTCGCGGATGGCGACGAGGGCCTGGGCCGCGGGGTCGCAGAGGTCGTCATCGAGGAGGAGCTTCCCCAGAGCCTCGGCGGACTCCTTCCCGCCGCAGGCCTGGAGCTCGCGCACGAGGCTCGCCTGCACGTTCTTCGAGGGCTTTTCGCCCCCGAGCCGCGAGGCGATGGCCTCGGCGACGAGCCGGCGCTCCTCCTCCCTGCCCGCGGTTCCCACGTGGAGGACCAGGCAATGGAGCAGGTAGCCCGGCTTGAAGTCCCTCGGCCCCTGCTCGGCCGGGTCGCGGAGGAGCGCGATCAGGTCGCCCACGGCCTCGCGCCCGCCCGCGAGGACCTGGCGGCAGA
>JACQVW010000559.1 GCA_016209535.1 Planctomycetota bacterium
CGATGGCCTCGAGCATGCGGCGGCGGTCCTCGGCCGTGTGCGGGTAGTAAGGCATTCCGTGTCCCCCTCCGGCGGTCCCGGGTCCTCTCTCGGTGCTCCTCGGTCAGTGCTCCTCGGTCAGTGCTCCTCGGTCAGTGCTCCTCGGTCAGTGCTCCTCGGTCAGGACGTGAGCTTCGTAGGCCTCGGCGGTGAGGAGGCCCTCGAGCTCCGAGGGGTCCGACATGCGGATGCGGACCATCCATCCCTCGCCGAACGGCGAGGCGGTGATCCGCTGGAGGGTCTCGACGAGCTCCGAGTTGACGGCGACGATCTTCCCCGAGACCGGGGCAATCAGCTCGCTCACGGCCTTCGTGGACTCGATCTCGCCGAAGGGCTCGTCCCTCCTCACCGCCCTCCCCTCCTCGGGGAGGTCGATGAACGCCAGGTCGCTGAGCTGCTCGACGGCGTGGTCCGTGATCCCGACGACGGCGTCCGGGCCCTCCACGCGGACCCACTCGTGGGTCGGGGTGTACCTGAGGTTCGCAGGCCTCGTGGACATCTCTCGCTCCTCACCTCGTCTTCTTCTTCCTCGTCCGCGAGTAGAACGGCAGCGGCACCACCTCGAGCCTCTCCCGGTGGCCGCGGACGTCCACCTCGAGGCTCCCCGGCCCCGCCCCGGCCGCGGCCGCGCTCAAGTACCCCATGGCGATGGGGCAGCCGAGCGTGGGCGACGGCGCTCCGCTCGTGATCGTGCCAGCTTCCTCGCCTTCCTTCAAGACCTTCATGCCCTGGCGCGCCACGCGCCGGCCGAGGACCCGGAAACCCACGAGCCGCCGCGCCGGGCCGCGGGCCCTACGTTCGGCGAGGCTCGCCTTGCCGATGAAGTCCGCGGGCTTCTCGAGCTTCACGGCGAAGCCGAGCCCCGCCTCGAAGGGGTCCGTGGTGAGGTCGATCTCGTGGCCGTAGAGGGGCATGCCCGCCTCGAGGCGCAGGGTGTCCCGGGCCCCGAGCCCGACGGGGGCGATGCGGCTCCCGCCCACCTCGAGGGCGCGGCGCCAGAAGGCCGGGGCGAGGCCCGCGTCGAGGAAGACCTCGAAGCCGTCCTCGCCGGTGTAGCCCGTGCGGGCGATCCACGCGGCCGATCCGAGGATGCGGCCTCGGGCGATGGAGTAGTACTTCATGCCCTCCAAGCTGCCCTCGAGGTCCTCGACGAGGGCCGGGAGGATGCGGGCGGCCTGCGGTCCCTGTACGGCCACCATGGCGAGCTCCCCCGTGCGGTCCGCGAGGGTCGCGTCGAGGCCGCCCTTGTGGCGCACCATCCACTCGAGGACCGACGCGCGGTTCGAGGCGTTGACCACGAGGAGGACCGACGACGGCAGCTTGTACGCGATGGCGTCGTCGATGATCGTCCCCGACTCGTTCGCGATGAGCGTGTAGCGGGCGTCGCCGGGCGCCATGGCATCGAGGTCGTTCGTGATGAGGCGCTGCACCCAGTCGCGGGTGCCGGGCCCCGCGACCTCGAGGCGTCCCATGTGGCAGAGGTCGAAGAGGCCCGCCGAGAGGCGCACCTTCTCGTGCTCCTCGGGGATCGACCCGTAGCGGACGGGCATCTCCCAGCCGTGGAAGTCCACGAGGGTCGCTCCCAGGGCGCGGTGCTCTTCGATCAGGCACGTGCGCGCGAGGATCGCCGGACCCGAGCCGGCCGGGCCGGCCGGGCCGGCCCCGTCGGGCGCGGAGGCAGCCGCGCCGGGCGCGGGCGGGCCGGCACCGGGCCCTGGTGGCGGCGGGACCGTCATCGGTCGGTGCGGGGACCCCCGAGGCTAGAAGTCAAGCCCGCCTCCTGCGCCTTCCTTCTTTTTCGCGCCGCCGCCGGCGCCGTTCGGGCCGCCCGCCGCCGTGGGGACGGGCGCGGGCGCCTCGCCGCCGCCCTCGCCCTCGGGCTTCTCGGCCTTCTCCTTGGTCTCCTTCGGCTTCGCCGGCTTCTTCTCGCCCGTGGGCTTGGCCTTGGGCTTCTTGAGCTTCGCCCGGAGGATCTCCACGGCGGCCTCCTTGTCGAGGATGCCCGTGAGCCGGAGGTCCATGACCGCGGCCTTGGCCCGGCTCCACCCGAAGCCCACGAGCCCGCGCTGGTAGGTCTTCGAGGGAAACTTCGTCGTGAGCCTCGTGTCGAGCTCGGTCTCGCTGTCATCGTTGAAGTAGACGTTGGTGAGCAGCCCCGAGCCCAGGGGCCCGCCTTCGGTCTTCTCGGGGTCGGGCATCCGGTACTCGACCAGCATGGGGATCGCCTTCTGCTTGTCGAACCACTCGTTGGCGGGCTTGAGGAACTTGGGCGGGGTGCCCCGCATCGGCACGGCCCCCTTCGTCGAGGTCCCGATCTTCACCCAGTTGGTCATGTAGCCCGCCCGCTTCTTCGGGTCGAACATGACGTGTACGTTGAAGTCGGCGTTGTTGTCCATGGTGCGGATCTGGGTGTACCACTCGACCCGCACGTAGTACCGGAAGGGCACCGGGAAGACGATGAGCCCCACGGTGTTCCCCTCGAAGGAGAAGGGGGCCATCTTCTTCTGGTCCTCCGGCGAGAGGGCGCCCCCGCCTCGGGTGGGCTGGTCCGGCGGTTTGAAGATGAGATGCTCCTTCCTGGGCAAGGTCACGATCTGGACGTCCTTCTGGACGTGCTTCCCCTCGGTGTAGTCGATCGACACGAAGCCCGTCCCGTGGTCGTACTCGATCTGCCCCGAGGGCGTGAGCTTCTTGTAGTGCTCGCGGAGGAAAGCCTCGTCCTCGGCGTCGAGCTCCTGGGGGTAGTTCTGAGCCTCCATGCCCTCGGGGAGGGACGCCACCGGCCCCGCGCCCCCCGGAGGGGGCGGCGCGACCGTGGGCGAGCCGCCCTTGGCCTTCTCGCCCTCCTCCTCCTTGGCCTCGGCCTCCTCCTGCTCCTTCTGGCGTTTGAGCCGCTCCTCCTCGGCCTTCCTGGCGAGCTCCTCGGTGGCCGCGCTCTTCTTCAGCTCCTCGATGAGCTTCTCCTGGTCCGCCGCCGACTGCACCTGGCCGAGGGCATCGATGTACCGCCCCGTGGCCATCTTGTAGAGCTCCTTGGCCTGCATGAGGTTGCCGGCCTCGACCTCGTTGGCCGCCTCCCGCTCGGTCGAGCCGGCGAGGTTCCAGGTCTCGATGGCCTTCTCCTCGGCGCCCCTCGCCTTGGCCTTCTCCTTCATGGAGAGCATGACCGTCTTCTCCTCCTCGACCTGGACGAGGAGCTTGGCGTTCTGCGCGGCCTGCTCGGCGGCGGTCGTGAAGATGTCCTTGGCCAGGCCGAGGCTCGAACGGGCCACCTCGGCCGAGGCCGCGCTCGGGGCCTTCAGGGCCTCGACGCCCTTCTGGTAGGCCTCCTGGGCCTCCTTCCAGAGGCCCGGGGCGTTCTGGGCGGCCTTGGCCGCCTCGGCCTTCTTGCGCGCGTCCTCGGCGGACTTCTTCAGGGGCTCGAGCTTCTTGATCGAGTCCAGGGCCGCGGCCTGCTCGGCCGCGATGGCCTTCGCCCGCTTCTGGACGAGCTTGAGCTTCTTCGAGGCCTTCGCGTTCTCCCCGTCCTCGATGGCGGTCACGGCCGCGGCGAGCTGCTCCTGGATCGCCTCGAGCTCGTCCTTGTGCGTCTTCTTGGCCCCGGCCTTCTCGACCTTCGCGATGAGCTCCTCCACCTCGGTCTGGAGATCGCCGAGGGCCTCGCCGGAGCTCGCGTCCTCCTCGCCCGAGTCATCGCTCGAGCCCTTCGGCTTCCTCTTGCCCTTCGAGGGCTCGTCGCCCGAGCAGGCCGCGAGGCCCAAGGAGAGGAGGAACAGGAGGAGGACTCGGCCGCAAGCTCTTCGGGAGGGACGCTGCATGGAGATCGGGCTCCGCGGTTCTCGTGGCGGGAGGGGAGTTGGGGCTTCGAGGGAACTGTGCCGGCTATTGTAACGACTCCGGGAGGTGGGGGAAGCGGTGAGTCCGCGCGTCAGGCCCTCAGATCCCCGTCCCCTAGGGGGGACCGAGGGGGGAGAACGCCGTCCCCTAGGGGGGGTGCTCCCGACCGAGGAGGGAGGGAGCACATTCTTGGGGGGACAACCCCGCGCCCACGAGCTGCCGAGCGGCCTCCTCGCGGAAGATCCCGAGGCGGCGGAGCCTCTCGTAGCGGTCGCGGACGAGCTCGTCGGCCGAGAGCGGCAGGAGCTCACGGAGGTGCCGCAGGAGGGCCTCCTTGAGGCTGGCCGCGGCGCGCGCCGGGTCGCGGTGGGCGCCGCCGAGGGGCTCGGGGACGATCTCGTCGATGACCCCGAAGCCCAGAAGATCCTCGGCCGTGAGCTTCAGGATCTCCGCGGCCCGGTCCTTGTGCTCGGCGCTCTTCCACAGGATGGCCGAGCACCCCTCGGGGGAGATCACCGAGTAGTAGCTGTGCTCGAGCATGAGGACGCGGTTCCCCACGCCGATCCCGAGCGCCCCGCCGCTCCCGCCCTCGCCGATCACGGCGCAGACGACGGGCACGCGGAGGCGGGCCATCTCCATGAGGTTCCGCGCGATCACGAAGGCCTGGCCGCGCTCCTCGGCGCCGATGCCCGGGTAGGCCCCCGGCGTGTTGATGAGGGTCACGATCGGGAGCCCGAACTTCTCGGCGAGCTTCATCTTGAGCAGGGCCTTCCGGTACCCCTCGGGGTGGGGGCACCCGAAGTAGCAGGCGACCTTCTCCGCCGTGTCCTTGCCCTTCCTCTGGCCCACGATGCAGACCCGCTCCCCACCGAGGCGGCCGAAGCCCGTGAGGATCGACGGGTCGTCGCGGAAGGACCGGTCGCCGTAGAGCTCCACGAGGTCCTCGACCATGAGCCCGACGTAGTCGCTCGTCAGGGGGCGCTTCGGGTGGCGGGCCGTGAGGACCTTCTGCCACGGGCTGAGCTTCGCGAAGATGGCTCGCTTCTTCTCGTTGCAGCGCTCGAGGAGCTTCTCGATCTGGTCCGAGAGGTCGACCTGTGTGCTCTGGGAGAAGTTTCGAAGCTCCTCGATCTTTTGCTCCAGCTCCTGGATCGGAGCCTCGAACTCGAGGACGTTCCTGCTGCCCTGTGCCATGGAAACTCGCCGTGAAACCACGGCGCCTTCTGGGGCCTTTTGGGTTTTGTTCCCCCTCGAGAGCTCCTTACCGACGCTGTATCGGACCGGGCCCCCTGACGTCACCGTGGTTCCCATATTAGGTAGGCCGGGAGGGATTGCAAGGGGGCGTCTCGGGGCCCCGGCAGCCCATGAGGCACCCTCATGGGGCCTTGAGAGATCCGAATTGGCGCCTCGAGGCCCCCTCGGGCATAATGCCCGCGCTCTCGACGGGGCCCGGGTCCGGCGGGCGTTCGGACGGTCCCAGGCGGCCTCTTGAGACGCATA
>JACQVW010000574.1 GCA_016209535.1 Planctomycetota bacterium
CGTGGCCGGCGGCGCGCAGGAGGCTCTCGATGAGCTGGCCGCTCTCGTCGGTCTCGAGGGTGCGGGTGTCGCTCACCGTGACGATGGCGCACCGGACCGACCCGGCAGCCTCTCGCCCATTCTTCCTGTGCTCCTCAACGGACAACGCGGGATGCCTCCATGGGCTGCGGCTCGCGCCTCGAGCGGGGCCTCATAAGCGCATCCTGGGTATCGGGGGAGTCCCTGGCAATCCGAGGTCGACGGGCTCCCCCAGGCAGAAGCGGCCGTCCTTCCCCCGGACCACGCGGCCCGCGGCGACGTCCTCGTCGTGGGCGAGGACGAGGACCCATTCCTCGGCGACGGCCTGCTCGAGGAAGGCCTCCTTCTCGCGAAGCAGCGTCTCCACGCACATATCATAGCCCATGACGAAGGGCAGGTGGAGGTGCGTGGCGGTGGGGACCAGGTCGGCCGGGAACACGAGCGAGCCCTTCCCCGTGCCCACCTGCACCCACTGCATGCCCCGCGTGTGGCCGTGGGACGGGTGCACCGTGACCCCGGGGAGGGGCTCCGCCGTCCCGTCGAGGAGCTCGAGCCGCGCCGCGGCCAGGGGCATCACGTTCTCCTCGAGGTAGCTCGCGCGCTCGCGCGGCCCGGGCCGGCACGCTCGCTCCCAGTTCTCCGCCTGGAGGAAGACGCGGGCTCCGGCAGCCCTGGGACGGGCCTCCCTGCGCCCGTGCGTCGCCTCGGCCCAGACGGTCGCTCCGCCCGCGTGGTCGAAGTGGAGGTGCGTCAGGACGAGCTCCGTGAGCTCCCCCCAGCGGAAGGGGAGCCCTTCCTCCGGCACCGGCTCGACCGCGAAGAAGTCCGCCTCCCGGGGCCCGAGCTTCTCGCCGCACCCCGCGTCCACGAGGACCGTCCCGGTGGGGGCGCGGAGGAGGAGCACCCGCGACACCAGGCGGATGCGGTTCCTCTCGTCCGGGGGCCTCTGGCGCTCCCAGAGGGCCCTGGGCACGGACCCAAACATCGCCCCGCCATCGAGCCTGAGCCGCGTCAGGACCGGCGCGGAGACCCTGTAGCCCGCGACGGGGTAGCCGGCAGCAGCCAGCACGGCCGGAGGCTAATCCCGCTCGGGGAAGTCCGACCCCGAGGCACGCGCCCCGGCCGGCATCTCCACCGGGACGCGGTCCGAGAAGCTCTCGTCGAGCTCGTGCCAGCTCAGGATGTCGGGGTCCCGGAGCTCCCAGACCAGGAAGATCTTGCGGCTGTCGCGGTACGAGTAGAAGTAGACCAGGCCCCGGCCCGGGTCCTTGGGGATGCCGCCCAGGTCCCGGGTCTCCTTCTCGTACGTCTCGAGGGCCCGGTCGCAGTCGTTGACCTCGCGGCGCAGGGAGTTGAGCGTCTCCTCGATCTCGGAGGAGCAGAACTTCCTCGAGATCACCGTGAGCTCCTCGAGGCGCTCCTTGCGCTTGCGGCGGGTCTCGAACGTGTCCACGACGTCCCGGACGATCCGCTTCAAGAGCGGGACGCGCTTGAGGACATCCTCGGCGGCCAGGGCCTCGGGCTGCCAGACGGGGGCCTTCTTCGCCGCGTGCGGCGGGGAGCGGTTGCTTTTCGGATTCACTCTTCCCCTCGATGAGAATCCAGGGACAAACTCCTTGGCCTTTCTCGCTTTCGCGGCCGGTGAGACGCTGCAGTCACCGGCGGCCGCGGGTCTCGCATGCGCCCGAGCCCCCACGATAGCCAGGCAACACATTCGCCGACCCACCATCCGTCCCGATCGGTGTCTGCTTCGCTTGGTCGCTATTGTAAGCAAGCTAGTAAGCTGATGCAACGATGGGGAACCGGCGGGAGCCCTGGGAGCCCGAGACCGCCCTGAGGGATCAGGGGGCATCCTCTTCCAGGACGCCCGGATGGGCGCGCCGGAATCGCTCCTTCAAGCCCTCGAGCCTCCCCTGGAGCCTCCGCGCCTCGAGGGCGGCCCAGAGCGAGAAGAGGAAGAGAAGGAGGCAGGCCAGCCCATAGGCCCAGAAGATGTAGGGCTGGAAGTCCGGCCGGGGCGTGGCGACCGGTGCAAGGACCATGCCGCCGGCCTTGTCGTCTGGCCCGGCGGCAGGGCTGGCCTGGCTGAGCCAGGCCGCGAGGACCGTATCGACGCGAAGGACCGCGACTTGCAAGGCCGTGATCAACATGGGTGCTCCTCCTCGAGCCTCCTGGACATTCTTCCGTGGAATTCTCGGAACCTAGATCCCCGCCCGGGCGAGCCCCTCCTCGATCCGCCCGACCTCGTAGGCCGCGGCGTGGACCCCGCGGCGCAGCCTCCAGAGGGCCGTGTAGAGGACGAAGAAGGCCCCGGCCCCGAACCACCGGGTGAGGACCATCTCGCGGGCCGCCAGGTCGACGTTCATGGGGTGGTGCGCCACGCCGAACCACTGGATCGCGAAGTAGACGAGCGGCACGTTGACGGCGGCGATCACCCCGAACGCCGCCGAGAACCGCGCCCGGCGGGTGGGCTCGTCGATCGTGGACCTCAGGGCCAGGTACCCCACGTAGGTGAGCCACATGATGGCCACCGTCATGAGGCGCGGGTCCGTGGCGTCCCACCAGATGCTCCAGGCCGCCTTCGCCCAGATGCTCCCGGTCACGAGGGTCACGGTGCAGCCCAGGACGCCCACCTCCACCGCCGAGGCGGCCCACTGGTCGGAGCCGGGCGTGCTCCGGGCGAGGTGGTAGAGGCTGATACCCCCCGCGATCACGAAGAAGAGGAGGCAGTTGACCGCCGACGGGAAGTGGAAGAAGAAGATCAGGTAGCTCTCGCCGATGTCCTTGACCGCCGGCGGCACGTGGAAGGCGATGAGGCCCAGGGTGGCGATCACGAGGGCCCAGCCGAGGGCCAGGTGGAGGCGGATCGGGATGGGCCAGGCGTCGAGTCTCGGGTGCATGGGTTCGTTCACTCCTCGAGGACCTTGGGGAAGAGCAGGTAGCCCGTGGCGAGGTACATCGTATCGAAGGCGAGGCCGGCCAGGAAGAAATGCGGGAGCCTCAGGGGGCCGCCCAGGGCGCCGCCGGCGATCACGGCCCCGAAGAGGGTCTCGCTCACGCGCAGGACGAGCCAGAGGAAGGGCAGCATGAGGGGCACGAGCAGGATCCGAAGGAGGATCTCCCCGCCGCCCCGCAGGGCCGTGGTCATGGCGGCCAGGACCACGCCGGCGGCCATGTAGCCGAGCGTGAAGACGGCAAGGACGCCCAGGAACGCGCCGAGCCGGTCCCAGGGCGAGAAGCTGAAGAGGACCGAGTAGAGCCCCAGCACGAGGATCTCCATGAGCATGACGTAGAGCCACGCCGCGGACACCTTGGCCAGGTAGAAGAGCCCCACGTCGAGGGGGCTCGTGACGACCCCGGCGAGGGCGCCCCCCTCGCGCTCGGCGGCGAACGCCTGGCTCAGCCCCACGGTGCCGGCGAAGACCACGGCGACCCAGAACATGACGGGGCCCACGTCGCGCCGCGCCGCGGCATCGGGTCCGACGCCGATCACGGCCACGAAAAGGACGAGCAGGGCGAAGAGGGTCATGTTGGCCAGGATGTCCTTCCGGCGGATCTCCCGGAGGACGTCCCAGCGCACGAGGCACAGGAAGAGTCTGAGGGAGCTCACGGCGGGGGCCCCTCCGCGGCGAGGACCTCGGGCTCGGCGCCGGCGAGGGCCGAGGCGCCCGGCCCCTGTCGCGCGACGCGGCCGTCCTCGATCCGCGCCGACCGCGTGGCGAGCCTGCGGGCGTGCTCCAGGCGGTGCGTGACGAGCAGGGCCGTGCCGCCGCGCGACGCGAGATCCTGGACCGTGCGCTCGAGGAGCTCCTGGCCCTGGGGATCGAGCCCCGAGAAGGGCTCGTCGAGGATCCAGAGCTCGGGTTCGGGGATGAGGCTCCGTGCCAGGCTCGCGCGCTTCAACATCCCCTGCGAGAAGGTGCGCACGGGGTCGCGGCTGCGGTGGAGGAGCCCGAAGGTGTCCAGGAGCTCCTCGGCGCGGCCCCGGACGCTCCTCCAGGAGAGGCCGCGGAGGTCGCAGGAGTACCGGAGGTTCTCCTCGAGCGAGAGCTCGCGCCGCAGGAAGGGCTCGTGGAAGACGAGCCCGATCCGCGAGCGCACCTCGATCGGGCGGCGGCGCACGTCGAGGCCGCAGACCTCCACGGTCCCGTGGGTGAAGGCCCACTGGGTCGCGATGATCCTCAGGATCGTGGACTTCCCGGCGCCGTTGGGTCCCGTGAGGACGAAGCAGCCGCCTCGCGGGACGTCGAGGTCCACGCCACGGAGGACGTCGCGGTAGCCGAAGCGCTTTCGGACGCCCCGGAGGCGTGCCGCCGGCGCGGCGCCGGCGCCTCGAGCGGCCTCGGCGGCCGCGCTCCCTGCGCTCATGTCCTCGAACCCTCGCCCCGGAGCGCCCTGAGGAGCGCCTCGAGGAGGTGGGCCCGCTCGGCGATGCGCGCCGGGTCCGTGATACCGTCGCGCTCGATCTCATCGATCCTGCGCAGGATGTCGCGGGCCCCCTTGGGCAGGCCCCCCGCGGCCGCCGGCACCGTCCCGGGTGGGGCCCCGGCCGCGGCGTGGAGCTCCTCGGCGGCGAGCTCGAGGAGGGGCTCGCGGAAGCGGTGGTAGTCGCGCTCCGAGATCTTCCCCCGGCCGAAGCGGGCGTCGAGGTCGGCGATCCGGTCCAGGACCTCCTCGCCGCTCAGGCTCCCCAGGACAGCCTCGGGCGGAGGGCCCTTGGGCCCCAGGGCGAGCCCGGCGAGCATGGCGAGGACGCAGACCAGGATGAAGCCGCCCACCCACTTGAGGGCCCCGAGGCTCACGGGCTGCCCGATGGCCACGTTGTCCGTCGTGAGGACGAGGGCCACCGTCTCGCCTGCCGGGAGGGGCTCGCTCCGGAAGAGGACGTCGTACTTCCGGTCCTCCTGCTGCGTGAAGGGGTCTGGGTAGCCGTGCGTGTCCGAGCTCTGGAGCGCCTCCGACGTGAGCTTCATCTCCCCGTGCTGGCACCAGGCCGTGAACCGCTGCCCGTCCGCGTCGACGGGGATCTTGTAGGTCTGGATGAAGCGCTGTCGCGGCGGGACGAGGTAGTGCACCTCGAAGGGGCCTTGGCGGTCGAAGTCGAGGATCCCGGGGATGGGCGTGTCGATGACCAGCCACCGCCCGTCCGCCGAGAGGCTCCAGCCGGGAAGGCCCGGGTAGGGGCCCGTGTTCGCCGTGATGGCGGCGCCCTGGGGGAAGGGGACGCGCCAGACCTCGCGGTGGGCTCCAACCGACCGCTTGCCCACGTACAGGTCGCCGCCCCAGTTCCCGAAGCTGACCCTCACGCGCACGCGGAGGCTGGGCGTGCCGCCGGGCTTCTCGATGTCGTAGGCCACGGCGATGCGCTCCACGCTCACCCTTGCCGCGTTCTCCGTCGCCGGATAGAGGTGAACGTCCTGGCTCTCCTCGCTCGCGCGCAGGTAGACCGAGTGCCCGCGCAGGCCGCCCAGGTCCGCGCGGGCAACGAGGAGGGCCTTCTCGGGCCACTGGCCGAGCCCCGTGTCGACGCTGAAGGCTCCGCTCTCGTCGGTCGTCGCGGTCCAGCTTCGGGCGGCCTTGCCGCCCCCGGCGGGGTCGAGGAGGTCGACCGTCACCTCCTTTCCGGCGAAGGCCGTCTTCAGGGCGGGGTCGTAGGTCTGCCCGTGGCGCCGGGCCTCCACGACGGCCCGCGAGCTCGCCTCGCCGTCGAAGACCCGGCCCTTGAGGACGGGCCCGGCGGCGAGGTCCCGCGAGGCCGAGAGCGCGACGGCGGCGGCAACGGTGGCGGTGGAGATGCTGAGAGACCTCACGGGGAGCCTCCTGGTTGACCTTGGCCGCCCGGGGCGGCGGCTGCCCGGGCCGCGGCGCGCTCGCGGACGGCCTGCTCGATCCGCTTTCTCTCGGATGGCTCGAGGCCCCGCCGCCGGCCCATGAGGCCGCGGAGGCGCGCCCGCCGCACCCGCTCGAGGTCGCGGGTGACCGCGATGGCCCGCCCCTTGAGCTCGTTCCTCACCGACCGGAGCTCGTCCTCGGTGATGAGCCCCGACTCCCGCTCGCTCTCGAGGTCCTTCATGGACCTCAGGAGCCTGTCCCGGCGCTTCTTCATGCGCGCGAGCAGCCCGGCGCCCTCCTCGGGGGCCCACGGCTCGCGGGGCGAGAAGAGGCTCCAGGCGACCAGGCAGAGGACGGCGAGGCCGACGATCACGGTCATGCCGGTGACGATGGGCGGCACGGCGCTCTCCATGGCTGCGGCTCTAACCCTCCATCTCCCGGAGCTCGCGCTCGATGCCCTCCCCGATCGCGTCGTCCGCCGAGGCCTCGGCCTGCGCCCCCGGCGCCGGCCCCCCGCCGCTCGTCCGGCGCGTGAGACGCCGCAGGAGCACAGCCACGAGGGCCGCAGCAGCCCCGAAGGCGACGAACGGGAACAGGTAGCCCACCCAGTTGGCCCCTTTCGCCTCGGGCACGGCGCGGACCTTGGGGCCGCCCTTCGGGTGCGCCGCCATCCGCTCCACGACCTCCCGGTCGGTGAGGCCCTCGCCGATCCAGTCCTTGATGAGCCGCTTCTGCTCCTCGGCGCACCCGTCGGGGCAGCCGGCGAGCGTGCGCGTCCAGCTCTCGTCAGGGCACCAGCAGATGAGGCTCCGCTCGAGGTACGCCACGCGGGCCTGCATGTGCTCCTTCTCGGCCGCGGCGAGGAGCGCCTCGGCGCGCGCCGGCCCCTCGGCACCTCCCAGGACGGCGGCCAGGCCGTCGAGGAGCGCCCCGCGGGCGGCCTTTGCGCGCTCGATCCGCTTCGCCGGCTCGGGCTCACGCTCCGCGGCCCGCGCCTCGACCTCGCCCAGGAGCGCGCGGACCTGCGGCCGGACTCCGGCCTCGGAGCCCGGCGCGCCGAGGCTCCCCTTCACGCTCGAGAGGAACGCCTCGACGATCTCCGCCTCCTGGGCCGGGGCGCGCAGGGCGCCGATGAGGGTGATGAGGCAGGGTGCGGCCGCCGCTCGAGCCCGGATCGCGGGCGCCGTCATTCCGAGAGCCCCACCTTGCTGCCGGGGATGGGCAGCGCGGCGAAGAGGGCGCCGGCGATCATCGTGAACCAGCCCAGGTAGATCAGCACCATGAGCGGATTCAAGTGGAACGAGATGACGATCTTCCCCTTCTCGTCCCTCCCGGCGAAGTACACGTAGATGTCCTCGACGAGGCGGCGGTCGATGGTCACCTCCTTGATCCACTCGCCCTTCTTGGGGTAGAAGCGCCGCTCGCCCCAGAGCTCGCTCACGACCTCGCCGGCGGCGCCGCTCCCTGCCAGGGGGGCCTCCCGCGCCTCGCCGTGTGCCACGGGCAGGGCCCCCTGCGCCCGCGTCACGCGGAAGAGGACCTCGTCCTTCTGGTACGGCTCGCCGGGGCGCGGCTCGCTGACGAAGCGCTCCTCGACGGGCGTGATGAGGTACGGCCCAACGCGCGCGGACTCCCCCACGCTCAGCGCCAGCTCCTCGGACTCCTTGAACATGGAGCTCGCCATGATCCCCGTCGTGAGGACCGCGATCCCCACGTGGACCAGGTAGCCCCCGTAGCGCCGGTTGTTCCGGAAGACGAGCTGGAAGAAGGCGGTCAGGAAGTCCTCGCGGCGGTAGGTGACCCGCGCCTTGAGCCCGCGCCAAAGCTCCGAGGAGACCATGGCGCAGATGAAGAAGGACAGCGCGAAGAAGAGCCCCGTGGGGTAGAAGGCCGAGGGGTGCTGCCCCTCGAGGCGCGGCAGGAGGACCTCCCGCCACGTTCCCGTGAGGCCCCTTGCCGCCAGGAAGGCGTAGAGGCCGGCCGTGAAGAGGACGGTGGCCGCCACGGGCGCGAGTAAGTTCCGCCGCAGGCTCGCGGTGCTGGTCTTCACCCACCCCAGGCTCGGCCCCACGGCCGTGAGGAAGAGGAGCGCGGCGAAGAACGGGGTCACGACGATGCCGTAGATCCCCTGGTTCTTCAGGTTCTTCCCGAACCAGTCGTGGGAGATCCTGTCGTAGAACGAGAGGAAGAAGACCACCCCCGCGATGATCACGAGGACCAGGTTGTTGATGAAGAAGGCCGCCTCGCGCGAGAGGACGCTCTCCAGCGAGTGGGTCCCGAGGAGCTGGCGGCAGCGGAGGCAGAAGCAGAAGAGCGAGATGCCGGCGATCGTGAAGAGGAAGGCCTGGAACCAGGTCCCGATGTCGCCGCCGGCGAAGGCGTGGACCGAGTCGACGACGCCCGAGCGCGTCATCCAGGTGCCCACGATGGTGAGGAAGAAGGTGACGAGGATCAGGAGCACGTTCCACCCCTTCAGCATGTCGCGGCGCTCCTGGATCATGACCGAGTGGAGGAACGCCGTGCCGGTGCACCAGGGCAGGAACGACGCGTTCTCGACGGGATCCCAGGCCCAGTACCCGCCCCAGCCGAGCTGCCGGTACGCCCAGAGGCCGCCGAGGATGATCCCGCTCGTGAGGAAGATCCAGGCCACCATGCTCCAGCGGCGCACGACGCGGATCCAGTAGTCGCCCAGCTCCCCCGCCAGCAGCGCCGCCATGGCGAAGGCGAAGGGCACCGTCCAGGCGACGAAGCCGATGTAGAGCGTCGGCGGGTGGATCACGAACCAGTAGTTGACGAGCTGCTGGTTCAGGCCCGAGCCGTCGAGGAGGTTCCCCGAGTCGTCCAGGGGGATGTTGTGCCCCGACGCGAGCCGGAGCCGCTGGTCGAGGCCCATGGCGCCGAAGGGGTCCTGGTGCCACGTGACGAGGCAGAAGAAGGCGATCACCGAGGAGAGGACGAGGTAAACGTAGGGCTCGAGACGGCGGCCCGTGGGGTGCCGCGCGCTCCAGCGGTGCTGGAGGGCCACCATGGCCGCGAACCCGCAGACGAGGAACGTCCAGAAGAGGAGCGAGCCATCGAGGCCCGCCCAGAGGCCGGCGAGCTTGAACCCCAGGGGCAGGAAGCGCTCCGAGTAGTTGTAGATGTAGTCGTTGTTGTAGAGGCCCGCGACGAAGCCGTAGGCGAGGCAGCCGGCCGATCCGCCCACGACGGCCAGGAGCCCGTAGAACCCCGTGCGCGCCGCGACGACCAGACGGCGGTCCTTGAGGAGTATCCCGAGGATGGCGAGGGCGAAAATGACGGCGTTGATGCCCGTCCCGAGGAGGAGGAGCTGGTGGCCGAGCTGGAGGACTTCCATCAGGCGCCCGGCGCCTCAGGCGCTCTGCCGGTGGGCCCCACGGTCCCTGCCCCGGGCTCCTTGCCTGCCGTCGGGTAGCCGGCCCCCGGGCCCAGCTCGCCGTCCTTCGAGGCCTCGTACTTGGAGGGGCACTTCGTCGTGACCTGGTAGGCCTGGAAGAGCTTCTTCCCGGGGTCGTAGGCGCCGCGAAGCCCGACGTCGATCCCCACCTTGAAGCTCTCCGGGACCGTGCGGGGCGACTCGACCCGCACCGTCTCGGTCTCGGGCCCGTCCCGCCGCGAGATCGTGAACCGCAGCGGGACGAGGCTCTCGATCGCGGCCACCTTCCCGTCCTTCACCTCCACCGTTCCCCCGGGGTACTCGGGCGTCGCGAGCTGAGCGACGGAGACCACGGGGATCGCGCTCGCCACCCCCACCCCGATGAGGGCCCCGAGGGCGGCGAGGAAAAGTGCGCACACGGCGAGAATCTTCTTCATGGTTACCTCGGCCTGGGGCGGAACCGGAGTCCGCGAAAGTCCTGGATCGACAAGGGATTCTTACGGATTCTACCTTGGCCCCGGCTCGCCCTGCAACGGCGGCGCGCCCGGAGCCGTACCTGAGACCTGGGTCACTCCCACAAGATCCGTGCCACGGAGACCGGCGATTCGGGAAAAAACCCCGCCCGGCCGTCCCCCAGCCCCTCTGGAAAACCGGACATGTCGAGGGCAGACTTCCGGGCGTGGTTCAAGACCGGGTAACACCCGGTCTTGAAC
>JACQVW010000569.1 GCA_016209535.1 Planctomycetota bacterium
GGACACCAAGGGTCAGATGTACATCCGCCGCTTCACGGGGTCGGCAGTGGCGATCAGCCTCGATCCACAGTTCCGTTTCGTCATGCCGGACAAGCTCAAGGCGGCCGTCGGGATCCAGAACGACGTCTGCCTCGTGGGGGTCCCGAGGATGATCGAGATCTGGGCCAAGGACCGTTACGAGCGCTGGGAGAAGGAGAGCTCGGAGCTCGAGATCCCAGAGCCGGCCGCGGCGCCGGCGAGGTCCGGTGGCGAGGGAGGCTCGAGCTCGAGCGGATGAACGGATAGCGGGATAGCCAGACAAAAACGGGATCAGGGATCAGGGAAGGGATCAGGGATCGTGGTCGCAGCACGCGTCTTGGTGGAGGAGGGTTGTCTCGTGGTCAGCCGAGTCCGTAAGCTCTTGCGCGATGTCCACGCCGCGAACAGCCACCCCCCCGACCGCGCCGCTCAGGCGCGGCTGGAGTGGGCGAAGGTCCGGGGAACCGCCCGGGAAGACGTCCGCGAGACGTGCTCCCGCGTCGCGTTCCTGCAAGCGGTCTTCCCGGGCATGCAGGTCGAGGCCGGGCCGGACCTGGTCAAGGCCCGGGACTTCTTCCTCGACGGTGGCAGGGCCGGGCCGGGCCGGCATCGGCCGGGAACGCTGGGGGAGGGCGACTGGCTTTGAGGGCCGCAGCGAGCCACGCATGGCGTCCGGGACCGGGGGGACGAGAGGGGTGCCCCCGTGAGCGGGAGCCTCGAGCCGCAGCTCGGGACGCAGCCTCCGGCCCATACGCCCGTCCTCCTCGAGGAGGTGATCGGGCGCCTGGCCCCTCGCCCAGGCGAGGTGCACCTGGACGCGACGCTGGGAGCGGGGGGCCACGCGGCCGCCCTCCTCGCGAGGCTGGGCCCCTCGGGGCTCCTCGTGGGTATCGACAGGGACCGCGAGGCCGTCGAGCTCGCCAGGACGCGGCTCGAGGCCGTCGCCTTCCCGTTCCGGGTGTTCCAGGGTGTCTACTCGCAGCTTGCAGGTTTCATGAAGCTGTCGGGGCTTCCCCAGGAAGGAGCGCTGGATGGGGCGCTGTTTGACCTGGGTCTATCGTCCCTTCAGCTCGACAGGCCCGAGCGGGGCTTCAGCTTTCTCCGCGACGGGCCCCTCGACATGCGGATGTCTCGTGGTGAAGGGCCGTCCGCGGCCGAGTACCTCGAGGGGGTGTCTCTCGAGGAGCTGGAGCGGGTCCTCCGGGAGTACGGAGAGGAGCCCGCGGCCAGCAGGATCGCGAGGGCCATCGACCGGGCCCGCCGCAAGGCGAAGCTCGAGACGACGGGACAGCTCGCGAGCATCGTTGAAGGCCTCTTGCCCCGCCGGGGCAAGCGGACTCACCCGGCGACCCGGACCTTCCAAGCCATCCGGATCGCCGTCAACAAGGAGCTCGAGCACCTTCGCCTCGCCCTCCGGGACCTGGACCGCCGGGTCAAGCCTGGGGGGCGGGTGGTGGTCCTCAGCTACCATTCGCTCGAGGACAGGATCGTCAAGGAGACGTTCAGGGAACGGGCCCGCCAAGGCATCTGGCGCGTCGCGGTGCCGGATCCGCTGGTCCCCGGGCCCGACGAGACCCGGCGAAACCCGAGGTCCCGGAGCGCCAAGCTGCGCTCCGTGGTCCGCCTAGGAGCGA
This sequence comes from Planctomycetota bacterium, assembly GCA_016209535.1. Lineage (GTDB taxonomy): Bacteria > Planctomycetota > UBA8108 > UBA8108 > SXIK01 > JACQVW01. The sequence goes on from JACQVW010000569.1 coordinate 1,653, forward strand.
GGGAGCCATGACCGCCGCAGCGCGAGCCGCCTTCCTATCCGCCTGGGTCCTCGGCGTGGGCCTCCTGGCCGTCCGCCTGGAAGTGGAGGACGTCCGCGCCGGAGTGCGCATCCGAGACCTCATGATCCAGCGCGATGCCAAGCTGGAGCGGTTCCGGCGGCTCGAGGCGCGTTTCAACCGCAGGGTGAGCCCCGACCTCCTCGAGAAGGACCTTCCGGAGGAGTTCCGGGAAGCACCGGGCGAGGGCGGCGAGACGAGGGCCGCGCACGAGCGAGCCTGAGCGGAGCCCGAGCGAGAGGATCCTACAGCCACTCCAGTTCTTTCCCCCCCAAGTCGGAGGGGGGGCCCGCAAGGGCCCCCCCTTCCCACCTTCCTTGCTTCGAGACCCATGCCACAGGCCGGCGATGAGACCCAGCAGGCCCCCGTGGAGCGCGTGCACCGCCTGAGGCTAGTCTTTGCGGCGCTCGCCGTCACGGGGCTCTTCGGCGCCGTCATCTGGCGGCTCTTCACGATCCAGGTCCTCCAGCACGAGAGCCATGCGCTCTCGGCGCGGCGCATGCGGGCCTCGGTCGAGCCGATCCCTGCCTACCGGGGGGACATCCGCCTCGCGGACGAGGTCATCGTGGCCCGCGACCAGGTCGACTACCAGGTGGGGATCGACCCGAAGATCATCCCTCGCGACAAGCTCCAGACGGTGGTGAAGCTCGTGTGCGACGCCGCCGGGAAGCCGGCCGAGCACCGGCGCGAGCGGCTCCTCACGGCGCTCGCGCGCCAGGCGGCCGGCGGCGAGTCCGTGAGCCTCGCCGGCGAGGTGAGCCGCAGCCTCGTCACGGAGCTTCGCGAGGCGCTCGAGCGCGTCCTCGGGGACAAGGACATGCGAGGGATCATCGCCGAGCCGAGGCCCCGGCGCGTCTACCCCCGGGAGTCGCTCGCCGGCCCCATCGTGGGGGTCACGGACGCCGAGGGGAGGGGCGTCGAGGGGATCGAGAAGAGCCTGGGGCCCTACCTGTCCGGCCGGGGCGGACGCCGGGAGGTGCTCAAGGACGCGCCTCAGAAGACGCGGATCTTCAAGGTCGGCAGCCTCGAGGTGGCTCCCGTCGGCGGCTACGACGTCTACCTCACGATCGAGAGCACGCTCCAGGCCATCGTCGAGGAGGAGCTGGAGGCCGGTCTCCAGCGCGAGCGCGCATCGGCGGGCCTCTTCGTCCTCATGGACTGCCGCACGGGCGACATCCTCGCCATGGCGAGCCTCCCGGCGTACGACCCGAACCGCTACGGCGAGTACCCCGAGCCCAAGCGCAAGGAGCGGAGGGCGAACCGGGTCGTGGAGAGCCTCTACGAGCCGGGTTCGGTGATCAAGCCCTTCTTCGCCGCCTATGCCCTCGAGCAGGGCATCGCGCGGCGCGAGGAGCCGATCCGCGGCCTCATCGCGGGGCCCGTGACCTGGGACGGCGGCCGGCAGGCGCGCTTCGGGAAGAGGCGCGTCACGGACGTGCACGAGCACCCCGACATGACCTTCGAGGGCGCCGTGATCCACTCCTCCAACATCGGCCTCGCCATCGTGGGGATGCGCCTCGGGAAGCCCGGGATCCTCGACGCGCTCCGGCGCTTCGGCTTCGATCGGCCCTCCGGGATCGACCTCCCCGCCGAGGCGAGCAAGGAGCCCTGGGCGCCGCCCATGCGGTGGACGCCGATCTACTCGGCCACGTCCGCCTCGTTCGGCTACGAGATCATGGTGAGCCCGATCCAGCTCTGCCGCGCCTTCGCGGCCCTCGTCAACGGGGGGCACCTCCTGAGACCTCGGGTCGTCGACAGGCTCGTGAGGGGCTCCGAGACGATCCGCTTCCCCTCGCGCCAGGTCGACGGGCAGCCGATCACGGCAGAGACCTCGCGGCACATGCGGGAGATCCTGCGGCGGGTGGTCGAGGAGGGCACGGCCAAGTGGCTCAAGATCGAAGGTTTCGAGTTCGGCGGGAAGACCGGGACGTCGGACATGGCGAAGGGAGGATACGCCGGGCAGGACTACCTGGCATCCTTCGAGGGTTACGCGCCCTGCGACGACCCGCGGGTCGTCGCGCTCTGCATGGTGGAGAAGCCGCGGGCGCACATCTACGGCGCCATGGTTGCGGGCCCCATCGTGGCGGAGGTCTTCCGCAGGATGTTCCGCATTGCCGCCGAGACGAAGCTTGCTATGCTGGAGAAGCGCAATCGGGGCGGCCGGTGACAACGAACGGAGTGAAGAGAGAACCATGCGCCTCATGGATCTTGGGAGAGGCTGCTTTGAGGTCCCGGAGCGCCTCCGTGCGGTCGAGGTGAGGGGAGTGGCCTGCGACTCGCGTCAAGTGAAGCCGGGGGACCTCTTCGTGGCGGTGCGGGGGGAGACGACGGACGGGCACCGCTTCCTCCGGAAGGCCGAGGAGCTCGGGGCCGTCGCGGCGGTCGTCGAGACGGACAGGCTGCGCAGGTCGCCGCCTCTCGAGGAGGCCCTCCCGCGCCGCGTCCCCCTCATCGAGGTAGACGACTCCCGGCAGGCGCTCGGCCGCCTCGCGGCGAACCTCTACGGGACGAGGCTCGACGGTCTGGCCGTCACGGGCGTCACGGGCACGAAGGGCAAGACGACGACCACCTGGATGCTCGACTCCGTCCTGCGTGGCGCGGGCAAGGTCTCGGCCCTCCTGGGCACCGTGCTGAACCGCGTCGGCGCCAGGGTCTATCCGAGCGACAACACGACCCCGGGATGCCTCGACCTGCACCGCTACTTGAAGGAGCTCGCCGACCAGGGCGGCACCCACGCGGTCCTGGAGGTCTCCTCGCACGGGATCCTCCAGCGGAGGACCGCGGGCATCCCGATCCGCTGCGGGGTCTTCACGAACGTCGCCCCGGAGCACCTCGACTACCACAAGACCTTCGAGAGCTACGTCCAGACGAAGGTGAGCTTCTTCGCCGAGCTCCCTCCGGGGAGCTTCGCCGTCGTGTCCCGGGAGGACCCGGTCTCCCGGACCATCGCCTCACGCACGCGGGCCCACGTGGCGTGGTACGGCGCCGACCTGCACGACGGGGTGGAGGACCTGAGGATGGCGCCCGAGGGGCTGCGCTTCCGCTGGAAGGGAGTCCTCGTGAGGTCGCGGCTCTGGGGTCACCACAACCTGCTCAACATCCTCGGCGCCATGACGGCGGCCGAGTGTCTGGGGGTCTCGCGGGACGACATCCGCGCCGGGATCGAGGCGGCCGAGGCCCCCCCCGGCCGCCTCGAGAGGATCGACGCCGGCCAGCCCTTCCAGGTCTTCGTCGACTACGCGCACACCGACGGGTCGCTCGAGACGGTCCTGAGCGCCCTGCGCGGGGTCACGCCGGGCCGCCTCATCGCCGTCTTCGGCTGCGGCGGGGACCGGGACCGCACGAAGCGCCCGAGGATGGGCCGCGTGGCCGAGAGGCATGCGGACCAGGTCATCGTGACGTCGGACAACCCCCGGAGCGAGGACCCGAGGAAGATCATCGAGGACGTCATGGAGGCCCTCGAGCGGCCCGAGGACGCGGTGTCCGAGGTCGACCGCCGCGACGCCATCGCCCTGGGGA
>JACQVW010000572.1 GCA_016209535.1 Planctomycetota bacterium
GCGTGGTTCAAGAACCGCGATTACGCGGTTCAGAACCACGCCTGTACTCTCCCCCCTCAAAGAATGTGCTCCCTCCCGCCTTGGTCGGGAGCACCCCCCCAAGGGGAAGACGGGACATGTTCCTTGCTGGAGACTTGCGGCGAAGACCAGCATGGCGTGGTTCAAGACCGGGTGTTACATAGCCGCGTGGTTCGTCCTGCGGATCACGCGCTGCGTGTCGATCGCCCACGTCATCGCCGCCGTCGCGCTCGAGCTGTCGAGGACCACCCGCCCCCCCCCGAGCTTCACTTCGGCTGGTCCGAGGAAAGCTCGATCGCCGCCAACATCAACTTCATCTTCTTCGGCGAGGGGAACATCCCCTGGCTCGTGAGGGAGCTGATCCGCAGCGCCGAGAAGGACCCGGCCCGCCAGCCGAGGGTCATCGTGGGATAGCTCCCTTCGCCCTGTCGCAGAGCTCCTTGCCGCTTCTCTCTCAGCGGGACGACGCCTTGGCTGGTATCCAATCCTTCGTCGCGATACCGCTCCACAGGATCAACTCAGGCGGCACCGCCACCTTCCCGAGGCGCGCCCTTGACCGTCTTCTCTTCGCCCCGATCTCTCTCCTCCCCTCCTTCCCTCCCCCTCTTGCCCTTGGAATCGAACTGGAGCCGCGGGTTGTCCGGCGTGGTCCGCCAGCGCGGGTGCAGCCACACCCACTGGCCGGGATACTGCCGTATGACGCCCTCGAGGAAGCGCGTCCAGGCTTGCGTCGCTTGAAGGACGTCCTCGGACTCGTCGCCGGTCTCGGGGAGGGCGCCGAACCGGTGGTAGATCTGCCGGTAGCCGCTCCCTTCCCGGACGAGGACGGTGAAGACGAGGTCCACGCCCGTCTTGCGCGCCATGTCCACGGGGAAGGTCACGGTGTATGTGGGCAAGCCGAAGAAATCGACGAACACTCCGCTGTTGGTCCGCAGGTCCTGGTCACAGAGGAACGAAAGCTGCTTGCCTTCCTTCAGCGCGCGCAGCATCTTCCTCGCCGACTCATCGCTGTAGATGACCTCGAGGCCGGGCTCCGCGCGGAGGCTATGGACGAAGTCGTTGTACTTCTCGAAGTAGAGGCGCTTGGCCAGGGGAACGAGGATGCCCGGCGCGAACTGGCAGTACGAGTGAGCCAGGAGCTCCCAGTTCCCCAGGTGGGCCGTGATCGCGACCGTGCCCTTGCCCGAGGCCCTCATGTCTCGAGCGACGGTCTCCAGGGTCTCGGCGACTTGCGGGAATCGTCCGCGCAGCTTCTCGCGAGTCCAGCGCCGCAGGATGACCCAGTCGGTGACGACGCTGGCCGCATGGCGGAACACGTCGCGCACTACGGCCTGAATCTGGGCGGCGCTCTTCTCCTTCCCATAGACGCGGGTGAGGCTCTGCGTGGCGATGTCCCGCTCGCGCTTGAGGAGTCGATACGCCACCGTGCCCGCGATCCATGCGAGGGCGCGTCCCACGCGCCAGGGCAGCCGGCAGACGACCGCGTGGGCCATCCGGAGGCCCGCGTAGCCCAGGTTCCGGGAGATCCGCTTGCGAAGCCTGCTGCGGCCTTTCTTCCTCCCCGTCTTCCAGACCGGAGCCCCCCGGACGCTCTCCTCCGGCGTCTTCTCGGTCGTGCCCGCGGGGCCTCGCGACCCGTCACAAGTGGACATGGACGGCTCCTCCATCACGATGGAGTAACTTGTACCTCAATGGCGGCCTCCCGTCGAGGTGGCGTCGAGTCGCGCCTGGACTTCCCGGCCGCGACGAGGCAGATTGCCGCGTATGAGAACGACCGCCCGCCGCACCTTCCTTGCAGCCGCCCTCGGCGCGACCGCGGCGCCGGGGCTCTCCCGCCGGCTCCTGGCCGGCGGGCCGCGGGGGCTCCCCGGCGAGGACGCGGCCGAGAAGCCGCGTCCCTCCCGCGAGCTCACGGTCGAGAAGATCGAGCGCACCACCGTGCGCGTCCCGTTCCGCGAGGTCCCGGAGCGCGCCATGGACCGCGAGATCCCCCACTGGCGCTACTCCGAGGTCTTCGAGGTCCGCCTGTTCTCGGGCCAGGTGGGGATCGGCGAGACCCTCCTCTATTACACGTGGGGAGCGAGCGGCGACGAGGACGTGAAGCGCGCGCTCCGTAGGAACGCCGCCGACCTTCTCTGGGACGATTCCCTCGGCGCCGGGCTCCAGATCGCGCTATTCGATGCCGTCGGGCGCGCCCTGGATGTCCCGGTCCACCGCCTGCTGGGCCGCCAGGTCCATGACCGCACGCCCCTCTCGTGGTGGAACATCGACATGCCGCCCGAGGACGTGGCCTCGGAGTGCCGCGAGGCCCTGCGGCTCGGCTACCTGTCCTACAAGACGAAGGGCCGGCCCTGGTTCGACCTCTGGGAGCAGGTCGAGAAGGCGGCGAAGGCCGTGCCGGAGTCCTTCAAGATCGACATGGACTTCAACGACACGCTGCTCGATGCCCCGCGGGCCATCCCGATCCTGAAGGACCTCGAGCGGTACCCGCAGATCGACATCTACGAGACGCCGATCCCCCAGGGCGACGTGGCCGGGAACCGAGCCATCTGCGAGGCCACGCGCGTCAAGATCGCCATGCACTTCGGGAGCCCGCCACCCGCCGTGGCCGTGCGCGAGCGGGTCTGCGACGGCTTCGTCATCGGCGGCGGGGCCTCGAGCCTGATGCGCCAGTGGCAGTTCGCGGCCGAGGCTGACATGCCCTTCTGGCTCCAGCTCGTCGGCACCGGCCTCACCACCATCTGGTCGGTTCACCTGGGCGCTGTCCTGCGCACCGCCCGCTGGCCTTACATCCCCTGCATCAACATCTACGAA
>JACQVW010000057.1 GCA_016209535.1 Planctomycetota bacterium
CCGCCGACGTCTCGGAGCACCCGCAGGGGCTCGACCCCTTCGCCCTCGCCGAGGCGCTGAACGCGGCCGCCGCCGCGGGCGGCCCGCTCGCCGCCGCCATGCCCGATTTCCTGCTCGAGGACGATGCGGTCGCCGGAGAGCACCAGACGCAGAGGCTTCGGGACGGCGCCGGCGTCAACGCCCCCGCCCAGGGGTACAACGCCGCCAACGGAGGCTACGACGACAGCGGCAACACGGCTGTCGACGCGAGGCTGCTAGTGGCCGGGGTCGACGAGCTCGACCGCGCCTGGCCCGCCTTCGTGCGGCGGAGCCACCCGGCCTTCCGGCTTGCCGAGCGCGTGCTGGCTGGCGGCGGCGCCGCCCCACGGCCCGTAGTCGCGGTGCTCGACACGGGCTTCGGGAACGGCGAGGTCAACCCGGCCAACCCGGACGTGGCCGGCGGCGGCCCCAATGCGAACCCCTTCCTCAACGACGTGCCGCTCGCCCGCGTCGGCATTGCGATTCCCGGGGGCGGCGGCGCGGTTCTCCGGGCCGCGAACGTCACCGGGGGGGTCTACGCAGCGGGCGACCCTTACCTCCAGGGCGACAATGCCGCCTTCAGCTCGCGCCTCACCGATGCCGACCCGGCCCTCACCGTCCGGGACGACCCGGTGAGTCTCGCCAACGACACTCGTCCCCACGGCACGAACGTGGCGATTCACGCCGCGGGCGGCGGCCAGTTCGTGCTGGGGGGAGGCGGTGACCTCGTCGACCTGCTTCCCGTCCGCCACATTTACGATACGGGCGTCGTCATGATCGGCACCGAGGCCGAGCGGCCTACGGTGTGGACCTGCGTGGCGGCGCTCTTGATGGCGGCGAACATCCCCGAGGTGGACGTGGTCAATGCCTCGTGGGGAGTGATAGGGGACATCCCGGTGAGGCGGCTCTTCTACGAGATCGGCCTGGGCCCCCTCCGGGCCAACGGCAAGATCCTGGTTGTCAGCGCCGGCAACGACCGCGGCCGCAACCTCAGCGGCCGCGTCCTCGGCGCGTTCGTGCCCGTCCGCGGCAGCCGGCATGACCCTAGCACCCTCAACCCACTCGCCATGGCAGTGGGCGCCACCACCCTTGAGAGCGCGCCCACCGGCCCCGAGGTCGGCGCCACCATAACCAACCGCGGGGACCGGGTCTCGGTCACGGCCCCCGGCGACAGGCTCACCGGGGTCGATCCCTACGCGGGTGCCCCCTCCTACCCCTTCGCTACGGGGGGGACTTCCTTCGCCGCGCCCCAGGTGGCAGGCCTCGCGGCACTCCTCATCCGCGTGGACGAGAACTTGCGGGGCGTCCCTGCCGCCGGGGCGCTCATCGGCCGCCGGCTCGAGGTCGTGGAGGCGATCGAAGCGACCGCCGATGACCTGGGGACGCTCACGCCGCTTGCCTTCCCGCAAGTGCAGCGCTATCTGGGTGACCACCCCGGCGATGGGCCGGACGACGTCTTCGGCTTCGGGCGCATCAACTCCCTCAAGGCGCTCCTCACCGTCATCAACGGCGGCCTGCCGCGGGAAGCGCCGACGGTCCAGAGGCCCGGCTTCGACGGCGACTCGAACAACGACACCGACGGCGACGGCCGCCACGATGTGTTCCGGAGCCTCCGGCTTCGCCGCCCGGTGGACACCGCCTGGTACGGCTTCGAGCTCCGGAGCGACGAGCGGCGGGCGCAGCTTGAGCTCGATGGGGCGCCGCTTACCGATGTGGGCGCAGCGACCCCTGATGCCCCGACGCTGCTCACCTACCTGGGCCTCGAAGCCCAGAACTTCGCCGGAGCCGGGGCCCTCAAGTCCCGCCTCCCCGGGCTCGTGCCGAAGGGTGTAGATCCCGACGCCCAGGACCGTACGCTCGGCGGCGACTACATGTGCACCTTTTCCCTCGAGCGCGCCTACTTCCCGTTTCTCACTAGCTTCGATGACGGCGACGGAGACCCCGCCACCGGCCGGCGGCTCGAGATCACGAGGTCGGCGGGGGAGAAGATCTGGAGCCTCGAGCTCCTCGAGCCGCTCCTCCGCCGCGGCCTGGTCCCGGGGGTGCGCTTCGATGACTTCGTCTTCGAGATCACCACCGACCGCCGCGCCAACGAGCACGACCATCGGGTCAGCTACCCGGCGGTGGCGGCAAGCCGGGAGCGCGTCGCCATCGCCTGGCTCGACACCGACGAAACGGCGGGTCCAGGCGGGATGCAGACCATCCAGGCGCGGCTCCTCGACGCCAACGGCTACGAGGTGGCCGCGCCCTTCCGCGTCGACCAGCTCCCGGCGGTGGAGAACGCCATCCTCGCCTCGCCGCCGCGCCTCGCGATGACCGATCCGGCCGACCCGGACCAGTCTACCTTCGTGGTGGTCTGGGTGCAGGCGGTGCCGCAGGCCGCGACCGGGGAGCTGGTGTTCGACCTCGTCGCCCGCGCCTTCGACGCCGCGGGCAACCCTCTCGGCGGGCAGTTCGAGGTCGACCAGGCGCAGGGGAAGAAGGCGATGCTCGGCGACTGTGGCCCTTCGGGCTGCTTCGCGGCGATCTACTTCAAGGGCCACGACATCGCGACGCGGGACGGGGGCTACATCGTCGTCTGGAGCGACAACCGCGACAACCTCCAGGGCGAGGCCCTGGGCACGGTCGGCGTCGACGAGGGCAACTACAACATCGCCGGCCGCTTCCTCGACCCGCAAGGCGCCCTTGCGGGCAACCGCTTCCGGCTGGAGCCTCCCGGCCCGGACGACAGCGCCAAGCTGCTCCTGTGGCCGGCGGTGGCCATGGGCCCCAACGGGGGCATCGTCGCCTTCGAGAGCGACATCTCCACGCCGGCCAGCCCGGCGCTGAACCGCATCGACGCGGTGCGGCTCGACCGCTTTGGAGACGCGCTCGGCCTCACCCTTGCTGTCTCGCCAGGCGCGGGCGTGGAGGCCGCCGTTGACGTCGCCGCCGGCCCCGAGCGCCTCCTCGTCGTCTGGCGCGACGAGACGCAAGACACCGACTTCCAGGGGGGGCCGCTCCGGGGCCGCTTCTTCACCCTGGAGGGCGAGCCGTCCGGAGAGGCCTTCCGCGTCAACGACCCGGCGGGTGCGGGCCAGCACCGTATCTTCTTCGGCTCGCGGCCGTCCGCCGATGCCACCGCCGACCGCTTCGTGGTCACCTGGCTCAGCTACGAGGACCGTGCAGGGGCGGTCTACTACCGGGAGTACACGCCCCTGGGGGAGCCGGCGCGCTACGACCTCGACTACGACGGCCAGGCCGACGACCTGCCCGCCGACATCCAGGTCGACCGCGTCCCGCCCGATGCCTTTCTGCACGTCATCGACGCGCCGCAGGTCGCGGCCCGCCGGCGCGTTTCCGTGAGGGGCCTCGTGGAGCAGCGGGGCGGCAACGACGAGTCCTTCGTCTTCATCTGGACGGACGTCCGCCGCTCGCCGCAAGCGCGGGACGCCTACTTCGTCGCCTGGCGACCGCGATAGCGCGGAGAGGGCGGCCCGCCGGTCCGGCGCATCGAGCGGCCGCCCGGCGGCTCCTGTCGAAACTCGCGCCCGGCGGGAGAAGAAACGGTATGTCTCCCATGAAGGCAGGCAGGCGCAGCTTCGCGGCGAGGTTCTCCTCGAAAACGGCCCGCGTGATCTCGCGTCCCTCGGCTTGCATGTAGGCTCGGAATGCCTCGACGATCGCGGCGGGGCTGATTCCCGCGTCGAGCGCGGTGCACAGATCGAAGAGGTCGAACCTCCTGCGCCTGGGGCAAGAGCCGTGGGCCGCGGAGCGCTCGAGCTCGGGAGGGGGCCCCTTCTCGAGGAACGCGGCGAGGGCGGGGACGGCCTCCGCGGCCTTCTCCGGAGGCAGACCGGAGAGCCCATCGAGCGCTTGGCGGCGCCGTTCGAGCGGCTGATTCGAGTCTTCAAGGAAGCCCATGACGAGGGACAACCCCTCCTTGCCTCCGGCGACGGCCAGGGCGCGGGAGAGGTCGCGGAGCAGCTCTCGGTCCGCCGTGCCCAGGAGCCCGCCCAGCTCCTCGAGCCGCTCGGGAGAGAGCGGCTCTCCGCCGCTCTGCTCGAGGTCGCGGAGGGCCCGGCGCGCCTTCCAGGGGTCTCCCGAGGCGAGCGCCTGCCGGAAGGCGGCGAAGGACTCCTCCCGCGTTGCGGGAGCGAGCCAGCCGCCGCCCTCTCGCTCCCCTCCCGGGCCGCTCTCTCCTGCGGAGCGGGGCCGTCCACGACGACCGCCGCCCGAGCCCCAGAGCCCGCGCAAGGCTGCGACCCCTTCTCGGATCTCCTCCCACGTGGGAGGCCGAGCGCCCTTCTCCTGCACGCCGGGAAGCGAGACGGCGCCGGGCGGCGATCGCCCGAGCCAGAAGCCGAGACCCAGCCCGCCGGCGAACAGGAGCGCGCCGCAAAGGATCCCTCCGCGTTGCATGGAGGCACAGCCTATGGGCTTCCGCCCGCCGGCACAAAGGTAGAAGCGCCCCTTGCCCCCAGGAGGCAGCGGAGCTCGCTCGGGACGCTCCGCCCGTCCTCTCCGCCCCAGTCGAACATCACCTCGGCCCACACGACCGCATCCGCCACCGCCCTCCCGCGCTCGTCGGCGACGTACGCTTCGGAGCCTTCCGCGCCGGGGAGCACGAAGGGATAGACGCGGGCCCCCGGCACGGCCCGCCCCTGGAGGTCGAGCACGCGGCCGGCAAGCGCCCCGCCTCGCTCGAGCCGGAGCTCGAGGTCGGAGGCGGACCCGGTCTCCACCAGCTTGAGAGAGAAGGTCTCGCGGAGGTACCCTCGCGCTCGGACCTCGAGGAGGTAGGCCCCGGGGGAGAGGCCTTCGAGGCGGAAGCGGCCCGCCCCGTCCGAGATGCCCCGCACCTCCCGCCAGCCGCCCCCGGGCCACGGGGCGACGCCGATGGCCGCATCGGGCACCGGCAGGTCCGTCGCCGCGTCGAGGACGACGCCGAGCGCGGGGCCGGCGGCCGGGACCGCCGTCCGAGGGGGCGCGGGATCGAGGGTGAAGGCGAGGTCCTCGGTGCCCGCGGACACGCCGCGCGCCTCCGCGGCCGCGAAGCCCGCCGCGAAGGCCTCGACCTCGAAGGGCCCCTCGCCGAGGTCCTCGACGACGAACCGGCCGTCCGCGCCGGCGCGCGCCCCCTGGTCAGGGCCGACGGAGAGACTGGACCCCGCCGCGACGTACGCTCCGGGGATGGGCTCCCCGTCCCTCGTGCGGACCGTGCCCCGGATCGTCTTCCCGGGCTCGAGTCGGAAGCACACTGGGTCTTCGCTGGGCGCATCGGCGCCCTCGAGATCGCTCGGCGCGAATCCCGGCGCGCTCGCCCAGACCTGGCAATGCCCCGCGGGGAGTCGGTCGATGCGGTACTCGCCCTCGCCCACCTCCGAGCCGTCGCGCCATGCCTCGTGGCGCCAGCGCTGGTCCTCTCCCAGCAGGGTCCAGAAGCCGCCGGTGGGGCGCGCCTGGACCCTGGCGCCGCTCAAGGGGCGGTCTCCCGGTCCCAGCACCTGGACGGCAAGGCTCTGTCCCGGAGGGAGGAAGATGTCGCCCAGGTCCTTGCGCCACGTGCCGCCGAGCCGCGGCAGCCAGAACGCGAAGGCCGCGAGGGCCGAGCGGGGATCGTCGACCTCGAGCCGCCCGCAGGCTCCCAGGGGCAGGCCCGCGAGCTCGAAGCGCCCGTCGAATCCCGTGACCCAGTCCCGGGCGACCGCGGGGGGGGAGGTCCTCGTCGACCTCCGCCCCCTTCCAGCTCTCCCGCGGCCCGCGGTCCTCGGGCCGCCAGCGGACCCGGATCCCGCCCGCGGGCTCGATCCCCTCGCGTCCCTGCCGCAGCGCCCGCCCGGCGACGGTCCAGCCCGCGATGCGGTCGTCCTCCCCCGGCGCGGTCCCGCTCTTCCCGCGGCAAGACAGGGCCGAGGTGGCGAGCGCCAGGGAGATGACGAGGTAAGCGGCGATCCTTCCCATGCTCCTCCGGACGCAAGCGGCCGTTGCGGGCGCCGCCAGCTCCTGCGGCTGTGACGCGAGGGCGTGGGCCGGCATTCACCCTTCGTCCGGCCGCCACCCGAGGGACAGCCTCACCGCCAATTCGCGGCTCTGAGCAGCTCGTCAACCCAGGGGATGTCACTCTCCCCGAGGCGCTGCGGCGGTGGCGGTCCCGAGTAGTCGAGCAGTCGCTCGTAGCCCACCAGAGCGAAGCAGGCGTCGACAGCCGCCTGAAGATCCAGCGCGACGTCGGGGTCGGCTTCGAGGAGAGGGACCGGCATGACCGGCAGGCGATCGCGGACCGTCACTGCCCACACTTGCGTGTTGGGACGGCGCTGGATGCGGCTCAGGTACACGAAGTAGTCGCCGGCCGGCTGCTCTCCCGCGAGCTGGATGCGCCTCCCGCCGCGGAGGAGGTCGATCTCGAGAACGTGTGTCCTGGTCCTCAGGATCTCGAGGCGGCGGTCCTCATAGTCCCGAGATCCATCCCCGTACTTGTTCGCCGGGGAGAGGATCTCGATCAGGGTCACGAGCCGGCGATTCGCGACGTCGCGGATCTCGATGGAGAGCTGAGGGGCCAGCCCAAGAGCGCGGTCGAGCACGTAACGTTTGGTGAGCAACGCGACGTACTTCGGGGCCACGAGCGGCAGGATCTGCATGCTGATCTGGTTGGCCAGTCGCGTGTGGAACTCCTGCCACATCTCGCCCTCGAGATAGGGATCCATGCCGGGGAAGGGTGAAGGCATAAGGTCGCTCGAATCCTGCAGCAAGTGTCCCCTCGCGCGTTCAGGTCGTCAAGGTGCATGGGCCTCCTTCAATACGTGCGGGGTGCTGCCAGAAAGGCCTTGAAGGAGATCGGGGGGAACGAGCCGCCCTTGAGCCGCCCTTGGGCCGCTGAAGGTGAATCTCCGGACATGAGCCAGGGGCCCGGGGGTCGGCCACGCACTCCAGGCGGCTCGTGCCGAGCCGGCGAGCCGGCTTGTGGCTCGAGCGGTCCGGGGATATCGTAGGGTTCTCCCTGGTACGGGTAGCGGACCGATCGAACGGTCCGGCCCTTGACGCCTCCGAATGAGACCGCCCCTGCTCCTGGTTGCAGTCGCCCTCTTCCTCCTCGCGCCCCCGGGCGCCGGCCCGGCCGCGGAGCCGGTCCGCTTCAACCGCGACATCCGCCCGATCCTCGCCGAGAGCTGCTTCGCCTGCCACGGGCCCGAGCCCGGGTCGCGGAAGGCAGGGCTGCGGCTCGACCGGGAGGAGCACGCCTTCCTCCCGGCCAAGAGCGGCAAGCCTGTCCTCGTGCGTGGCTCGCCAGACGAGAGCCCACTCGTCGCGCGCATCCTGAGCGCGGACGAGGGCCGACGGATGCCGCCGCCCGAGTCGCGGAAGACTCTGACCGACTCGCAGAAGCAAGCGATCGTGCGATGGGTCCGCGAGGGCGCCCGCTACGAGGAGCCCTGGGCCTTCGTCGCCCCGGAGCCCCCTCCGGTGCCTGCCGGCGGCCACGAGCACCCCGTGGACGCCTTCGTCGCGGAGCGGCTGAGGAGCGTGGGGCTCTCGCTGAGCCCGGAGGCGGACCGCCCGGCGCTCATCCGCCGCGCATCCCTCGACCTCACCGGGCTGCCTCCCGAGCCCTCCGAGGTCGAAGCTTTCGTGGAGGACGACCGGCCGGACGCATGGGAGAGGGTCATCGACCGCCTCCTCTCGAGCCCGCACTACGGCGAGGAACGCGCGCGGCGCTGGCTCGACGTGGCCCGGTACGCCGACACGCAGGGCCTCCACCACGACGACTACCGGGAGATCTGGCCCTACCGCGACTGGGTCGTGAAGGCGTCCAACGAGGGCATGCCGTTCGACCGCTTCACGACCGAGCAGCTCGCGGGGGACCTGCTGCCCGAAGCGGGCGATCCGCAGCTCCAGGACTCGTGGCTCATCGCCACCGGCTACCTCCGGTGCAACGTGAGCACGGCGGAAGGGGGCGTGATCCCGGAGGAGGTCGCGGCCGACGTCGCCAGGGACCGCATCGAGGCGTTCGGGCTCGGCTGGCTCGGCCTCACCGTCCAGTGCGGGCAGTGCCATGACCACAAGTTCGACCCGTTCACGATGCGCGACTTCTACCAGCTCGCGGCGATCTTCCGGAACGGCCAGGACGCGCCCGTCGAGCCGGCGCACCGGGACCACGTGGAGCCCACGATCCTCGTGCCCGCGCCTGCGGACCGCGCCCGCCTCGAAGCGCTGCGCTTCGAGATCGCGCTGCGGACCGAGCGGATCGAGGCGGCCGAGGCTGCCGCGTCCGCCGATCCGGCGGCGCTCCAGGAGAAGGCCCGCGCCGCCGTCCAGGCGGCGGAAGCCGCCGGGCCGACGTTCCACCTGCTCCCCGACTTGCTCCTGGACCCGGGCGCGCTCCCCGGCCTCGAGCGGCGGGGCCGCGTCGACGTCGTGGAAGCAGCGGGAGCCGATCCGGCGGCGATCGTGGTCGCGGGCGACGGCGGGCTCGTCCTCGAGACGGAGGCGGGCCGCTTCGACGGGCGCGGGCGGTTTGCGATCCTCGTGCGCGCGAAGGTCCCCGAGGAGGCCCGCGGTGCGCTCCTCGCGCGCATGGAGCCAATGCGAGACTTCCTGGGCTGGGACATCCTCCTCGAGGACCGCCGGCCCGCGGTGCACTTGGTCGCGAAGTGGCCCGCGGACGCCATCAAGGTCATCGCCAAGGAGCCGCTGCCGCCCGGCAGGTGGTTTGCGCTGGAGATCACGTACGACGGCTCCGGGACCGCCGCCGGCATGCAGATCTGGCTCGACGGGCGGCGGCTCGGGACGGACGCCGAGCGGGGCCGGCTGAGCGGGGTCGCCGCGAGCGCCGCGCCGCTGCGCCTCGGCTCGCGCGACGGGGGTGAGTGGCTGAGGAACTACGCCGTCGCCGAGGTCAAGATCTGGGAGGGGGAGCCGGCGCGGGCCCGGTCCCTCCAGCTTGCGCTGCGGAGCGCCCTCGGCGAGGCCGGCGCGGGCGCGGCCTCGATGCGCGACCTCGCCAGGGCGGTCCTCGAGGCGACCGGCGCCTCGTACCGCGAGGCGGTCGCGAGCCTCGCCCGCGCCCGCCGCGAGGAAGGAGAGATCGCCGCGCGCTCGCCACGGAGCCGCATCATGCGAGAGAGGCCCGGGGAGCCGGTGGCGCACCTCTTGGTGCGCGGGCGGTACGATCAGCCGGGCGAGCAGGTCCGGGGCGACGTGCCCCACGTGCTTCCGCGCCTTCCGGACGGAGCTCCGCGGAACCGCCTCGGGCTCGCGAAGTGGCTCTTCCGCCCGGACCACCCGCTCACGGCCCGCGTCTTCGCGAACCGCGCATGGCAGGAGCTCATGGGCACCGGCATCGTGGCCACCGCATGGGATTTCGGGGCGATGGGCGAGGGGCCATCCCATCCCGAGCTCCTCGACTGGCTCGCCGTCCAGCTCCGCGAGGGCTGGGACGTGAAGGGCCTCTTCCGGCTCATCATGACGTCCGCCGCGTACCGGCAGAGCCCGCGGGCCACCCGCGAACGGCTCGAGGCGGACCCCGCGAACCGCCTGCTGTCCCGCGGGCCACGGCACCGTCTGGACGGCGAGGTCCTGCGCGACCTTGCGCTGGCCGCGAGCGGCCTCCTCGTGCGCGACATCGGCGGGCCGCCGGTCCGGCCCTACCAGCCGCCCGGCGTCTGGGAGGCCGTGGCCATGCTCGACAGCAACACTCGCGCCTACACGGAGGACGTGGGCCCCGGCCTGTACCGCCGCAGCCTCTACACCTTCATCAAGCGGTCCGCACGCCATCCGTCCATGGACGCCTTCAACGCGCCCTCGCGGGAGGTCTGCACGATCCGCCGCGAGCGGACGAACACGCCCCTCCAGGCCCTCGTCCTCATGAACGATCCGCAGCTCGTCGAGGCGGCGCGGCGCATGGCGGAGAACGCCTTGACGGCGGCTTCCGACGGTGATGCCCGGCTCGACCACATCGCCGTGCGCCTCATCTCGCGCCCCCTCCACGCCGAGGAACGGAGGATCGCGCGCGAGGTCCTTCGCGAGCTCCTCGAGCACTACGAGGCGAGGCCCGATGACGCGAAGGCGCTCGTCCGGACGGGCGCCTCGGCGCCGAACGCGGCCTTGGCGCCCGACGAGCTCGCCGCCTGGACGCTCGCGGCGAGCCAGCTCCTTTGCCTCGACGCCGTCCTGAACAAGTGAATGGGAAGGAACGACAGGAGATCCGCCCCGTGAGCCACCCCACCGACCCGATCCAGGAACGCGTGGAACGAATCACCCGCCGCCAGCTCTTTGGCCGGGGAGCCCGCGGGCTGGGCGCCGCCGCTCTCGCCATGCTGTTCGCGGAAGGGCGGCTCGGCCCGGGGCTGAGGGGGGCCGTCGCGGGGGCCGCGGATGCGGCGAGCGGACCGGCGGGCTCCGCCCTGCGCCGCGCCCTGCACCACGCGCCCCGCGCAAGGCGGGCGATCTACCTGCTCATGGTGGGGGCGCCCTCGCAGCTCGAGACCTTCGACCCCAAGCCGGGCCTGGCCGGCCTCTTCGACAAGGACCTGCCGCCCTCCGTGCGCGGCGGCCAGCGGCTCACGGGCATGACCTCGGGGCAGAGCCGATTCCCCATCGCGCCCTCGATCTACAAGTCCTCGCGGCACGGGCGGAGCGGCACGTGGGTGAGCGAGGTGCTCCCCTGGACCGCGAAGATGGCCGACGACATCTGCGTGATCCGCACGCTCCACACGGAGGCGATCAACCACGAGCCTGCGATCACGTTCATCCAGACGGGGAGCCAGGTCGCCGGGAAGCCCTGCATCGGCTCGTGGCTGAGCTACGGGCTCGGGAGCCTGAACGACAGCCTGCCGGCGTTCGTCGTCATGACCGCGCGTCACACGAATCCGAGCGCGAACGTGCAGGCGATCTCGGCGCGCCTGTGGAGCTCGGGCTTCCTTCCCTCGGACCACGCGGGGATCGCCTTGCGCTCGGTGGGGGACCCGGTGCTCTACCTGAAGAACCCGGCCGGCGTCGACGAGCATGCCCGGCGCGTCATGCTGAGCGGCGTGAGCCGATTGAACGAGCTGACCTTCGGGGAAACGGGCGACCCGGAGACGCACGCTCGGATCCAGCAGTTCGAGATGGCCTTCCGCATGCAGCGGAGCGTGCCGGAGCTGACCGATCTTGCGAGCGAGCCCGCTCACGTGCGCAGCATGTACGGCCCCCACGTCGACCTGCCGGGGAGCTTCGCGCACAGCGCCCTCATGGCGCGCCGCCTCGTCGAGCGCGGCGTCCGCTTCGTGCAGATCTACCACCGCGGCTGGGATTCCCACGGCAATCTCCCGGGCCACTTCCCCGACCAGTGCCGGGACGTGGATCAGCCGTGCTGGGCGCTGGTCCAGGACCTGAAGCAGCGCGGGCTCCTCGACGACACGCTCGTGATCTGGGGCGGCGAGTTCGGCCGCACCGTCTACTGCCAGGGCAAGCTGACGCGCGAGGACTACGGCCGGGACCACCACCCGCGCTGCTTCTCGCTCTGGCTCGCGGGCGGCGGGATCCGCGGCGGCGTCACCCACGGCGAGACGGACGACTTCTCCTACAACGTCGTCAAGGACCCGGTGCACGTGCGAGACTTCACGGCCACTTTGCTCCACCAGTTCGGGTTCGACCACGAGCGCTTCGCGTACAGGTTCCAGGGCCTCGACCAGCGCCTGACGGGCGTGGAGCCGGCGCGGGTGGTGAAGGAGATCCTGGCGTGAGACCGGTGAGACCGGTGAGACCGTCCGGCGCCGGCCGCGCCCGTGCCTCCGGCAAGTACGCCGTACGCCCTCCGGAAGTACGAATCGAAGACATGCGGCCGCTCACGCTGTCAGCCTGGCCAGCTCCTCGGCCAGGGGGCCGCGCAGCTCGCGGGGGATCAGCACGCATTCCAGGCCGCCGACGGTGCCTTCCGCGGCGAGGCCGAAGCTCTCGACCTCCTCCAGGGGCCCCCGCTCCGGCGCATCGGCCCGCGCCTCCTCGCCCTCGCCCTCGCCGCCCGCCCCGTGGCGCCGGGTGATCTCGGCGAAGGGCTGGATGCCGCCCGCGCCGACCAGGGCCTGCAGGACGCCGCGGGCCGCGGGCGAGAGGAGCCCCAGGACGGCCGCGAGCGTCGTGCGCCCCTCGAGGTGCCCGGCGACCGCGATCCGGAGCGCGCCCTTCGTGAGCGTCGAGACCCCTCGCAGGGACAGGCGGCGCGCCATGGCGAGCAGCTCGAGCCGCAGGCAGCCCTCGAGGCACTCCGCCAGGCCCGCGTCCCGGCGCAGGAGCCGGGCCCTCAGCCGCCTCTCTCGCGCGGGCCTCGCCTGGCCGAGGCGCGAGAGGAGCTCCGACAGCTCGAGGAGGACCTCGGCGGCCGGGGTACCCGACAGGAGCTCGGCCTCGGGATCGATGGTCCTCATGACCCCGAGCACCGACATCGCCGCCTCGGTGTGGCCGTCCTCCAGGGCGATCAGGGCCTGCGCCCGCAGGAAGGCGACCTGGGCGTCGGGGTGGACCTTCGCCGGCATCACGACCCTCTTGAGGACGTCGCGCGCATCCTCGATGCGCCCCTCCTGGACCCGCAGCATCGCCAGCGAGGCGGGGGCGAAGAGGTACGACGGGTCGATCTCCATGGCGCGCAGGAGGAGCCTCTCCGCCTCCTCGGTGCGGCCTTGCTCGATGCGCAAGGCCGCCAGGTTCTGGTAGACCTTGGGGAAGCCCGGGGCCTTCGAGAGAAGGTCCGTCCCCAGCTTCTCGGCACGGGACCAGTCGCGCGAGCGCATGGCCGCGAGCATCTCCCGCAGCTGCGGGTCGAGCTCCGGCGGAAGGGGGGATGGGGCCTTTCCCGTCACCTCCATGAGGAAGGGCTTCATGGGCCTCCAGCCGCCCTCCTGCCAGACGCGGACCTCCTCGTCGGGGGCCAGCTTCCCCCGCCGCGTCAGCTCGAAGAGCGCCGCCCGCCGCAGGGCGTCGGCGCCGAAGGTCCCGAAGGCGACCTTGCGCAGGACCTCGACCGAACGGGGCGTGTCGAGGGCGGCGAGGAGCTCGACGATGGGCTCCGCCTCGTCGGGCTGGTCGTTGAGGAAGGCGACGAGGCCATCGACGATCCCGGGGAACGCGCGCGCGTCCTTTGAAGCCTTGAACCGGTCGAGCAGCCCCCGCGGGCAGAGCTCGGTCGTCTCGAGGTAAGGCCAGTCGCCGTCGAGGGCG
This sequence comes from Planctomycetota bacterium, assembly GCA_016209535.1. Classification (GTDB taxonomy): domain Bacteria; phylum Planctomycetota; class UBA8108; order UBA8108; family SXIK01; genus JACQVW01. The sequence continues at coordinate 13,192 of JACQVW010000057.1, forward strand.
CCCGGCCCCTGGCGCTTCCGGAGCCGCTCGAGGTAGCGCCTCGCGCGGTCTCCCCGCCGCGGACTCCGCGTGGCGCGCTCGAGGTGGACCGCCGCCTCGTCGTAGCGGGCGAGGTTGAGGAGCGCCGTCCCGGCGAAGAAACCAAGGTCGGCGCGGAGCTCCCGGGCGCAGGTCTCGGCCAGGGCCGTCTCGAGGACCTTCTCGTGGGCCCCGAACCGCGCGAGGGCCTCGCACTTCTTCGCGGAGGCGTTCTCGTCCCGGGGTGCGGACGTCTCCAGCCTCTCGAGCGCCCGCTTCGCATCGGCCCTCCGGTCGAGCATGAGGTAGTAGTGGACGAGGCTCGCCAGGGTGAAGACGTTCCCCGGATCGATCTCCCGGTCGACCTTCTCGGAGAGCTCGATCGCCCGCGCGACGTCCCCCTCGAGGAAGCACGCGAGGGCGAGGTTGTTGTACGGCGGGGGCATGAAGGGGGCCGCCTCGATCGAGCGCTCGAGGTGCGGGATCGCCTCGCGGCCCCTCCCCTCCTCGGTGAGGCGGACTCCCAGCGTGTTCTCCCGTTCGCTCTCGTCGAGGTCCGCCACGACGATCTCCTTGTCGAGGAGGTCCGCGACGCTCCGGCGCGATGGCCGCAGCCGCTTCCGCTCCTCGCGGTCCTTCACGAGGCAGCAGAACTTGTACTTCTTCCCGCTCCCGCAGGGGCAAGGGGCGTAGACGTCCTCCGCGGCGTAGTAGCCCATGGATTTCCACCTCCATACACCGGGTTCGTGACTCCACCTTCCACGGTTGCGCTGTAGCTAGCCGCGGTGCGGGCTGGAAGTCAACGGGGCTTTCCGAGCCCTTCCGACCCCTTCCGAGCCACCACGCCCCCTGCGCCCCGGGCCCTCACCGCGCCTTCGAGAACGGCGGGACCGCAGCGAGCTGCCGCGCGAGTTTCTCCACCGCGGCGTCGTAGACCTGGCGGACCAGGTCGGCGGGTTTCTCATTCCCGCCCCTGGCGGGCGTGGCTCCCTCCTCGACCGCGAGCTCCCTCAAGAGGACGAAGCCCTCGCCGTGCTCCCGGCGCTTCTCGAGGCGGCAGTGGATCGTGCAGGCATACCTGTCCGCCAGGGCCTTGCCGTAGAAGGTGACGAGGCCCGCCGCCTTCGAGCTGGCCTTGAGGACGAGCTTGTAGGTCGGCCGGTGCGGGTCTCCCTGGGGCTGGACCTGGCTCTCGCGGCTCCGCTCCTTCATGTCTTTCTTGTCCTTCTCGTCGCTCCTGGGCTTCGGCGGCGCGCCGGCCTTGACGGCGAGCGGGATGTGACCCCCGGGGTACACGAGGAAGTGCCGCGCCGGCGCCTCCTCCCGCAGGAACCACGAGAGGCGGGCCCAGGTCTGGGCGTCGTCCGGGTCGAGGGGCTGGTCGCCGAGGGCGCCCGACAGCTCGAGGGTGAAGAAGCGGTTCTCCCGCGCCGGGCCGGCGGCTCCCGGGGGAGGGGGCGCACCCGGGTCCGCGCTTGCGGCCGCCGCCGGCGCGGCGGGCTTCGTCCCAGGGAGGGCCAGGCGGTCCTGGCTGGACGGCGCGACAGGCTCTGCCGGGGCCGGCTCCGGAGGCGACTCGATATCGCTCGGCTCCGAGGTCGCCGCGGTTCCTCCACGTCGCCCGGGAGGACGAGCCCCCCGAGGGGGTCCCAGGGCTTCTTGGGGCCCGCGTCGGGGCGCGACGGTGCGTCCGCAGCCCGTCTGGCGGCGGGCTCGCCGCCCGTGACGAGAAGAGCAATGAGCCCTGCCGCGCCCAGGACGCCCGCTAGGCCCACGACCCACCACGGGACCGTGCTGCGGGGGGGCGGCACCTGGGGCCTCCGCGGCGGCGGTCCGAAGGTCCTGCGTATGGGCCGCTGTCGCGGGTTCTCTGAGCTCACGGTGGCGCCCTGGGGTCGTCCGTCTAGGCAGCCTCGCAACGCCAGGACACTATCGTGGACGGTCGGGGCCGCGTCAAGGCGGCCTTGGCTCTTGCTCCATCCCCGCAGTCGTTCGGGCCCGGAAGCGGCGGGGCTCGAGTCCCGAGGAACTGGTAGCCGAGGTTGAAGATCGCGTCGCTCTCGATCGCGCCCGTGACCTCCATGCTTGACAAGAGGGTGTCCCCAAGTCAAAGCTCCCAGGAAGGTGATTCATGAAGATCGTGATTCGAATGTCCGCAAGGGAAGAGGCGAAGGCTCTGCCGATCCTGTTGAGGCACTCGCCAGGGATCGTGCTCCCGGATCGCACGTACGTAATAAGCCAGGCTGCGGCAAGAGAACTACGGCAGGCCGGAGTTGAATTCATGCAGTTGAGCCGCGAAAGCTCCAGGATCTGCAGCAGCGCCTCCTCGACCGCTTCGGCGGCCTGACCTTCTTCCCCCAACCCAATGAGGGTTAGCGTCTCAGGGAGGAGCTCGAGCAGGAAGAGATCCTGATCGTCGAACGCAATGTGAAGACTCTGTAGAGTCCCGGGCCTGCGCCCTGCGTCAGCATCGCGCTGGAACGCAGCTCGGAAGGGCGTCGTCGGTGGGGTCGACCCCGCAGTCGTTCGGGCCTGGAGGCGGCGGGGCTCGAGTCCCGAGGAACTGGTAGCCGAGGTTGAAGATGGCGTCGCTGATCGAGAGCTCGCCGTCGTCGTCGGCATCGGCGGCATCCTGGCAAGCCGGCGCCGCCGTCCCGAGGAAGAGGTAGCCCAGGAGGGCGATGGCGTCGGTCAAGGTCAGGTCCCTGCTCCCGTCGGTGTCGCCGCGGCGGAACCTCGCGACTTGAGAGAGCGCGATCTCGCAGAACGTCGCCTCGAGCGCCTGGAAAGCGCTCGAGCCCCCAGGGTCTCCCCCGGTCGCGGCGATGCCGACATGGACCTTCTCCGCCAGCCCGGCGAGCGTCTGTCGGCTCACCTCGGTCCAGCTCAGCCCGTCCGCCGAGCTCGAGCCGATGACCTCGTCGCCCTGCCGCTCGATGCGGAGCCACGCCGGGAGGGCCGCGGTGCCGCCGCTCGTCTGCCTCGAGGAGCCGCCGCCGTCCTTCCTCGAGACCCAGCGGAAGCGGCTGCCTTGGGCGAACACCGCGCCGTGGCGGCTCGAGGGATCCAGGGTCTCGCGGACCATCAGCCCGGCCCTGGCGGCGAGCCCCACCCCGCCCGAGAGGTCCGAGATCCTCGCCGTGAGGGTCGCGTCGCCGGCCAGCTCCTGGTAGACGAGGTGGAGCTGGTCGCTCCGGCCAGTGATGCCGCTCCCGCCGGCGCAGACCGCGACGCAAGCCTGCGCGCCCGAGCCCTCGAGGCGCGCCCCGCCGCTGATGCGAGGCCCGCCGATGTCGGCGGAGGTCCATGGCGCGACGTCGCCCCGGCAGCAGGCGACCTCGACGGGGAGGGCCGCGACTCCCTCGTCGCCCGAGGAAGCGTCGGCCACCGTGAGCTGGATGAGATAGCGGCCCGGGTGCGCGTAGCCGTGGGACGCCTTCACGCCGCTCGCCGTGGTCCCATCGCCGAAGGCCCAGGAATAGCTGCCGACGGAGGTCGGCGCCGCCGACCTGGAAGCGTCCACCTGCACCTCATCTGCGCAGGTCAGGCTCTGCGAGCTGACGGTGAACGACGCGTTGGGGATGGTCCAGGGAGACGTCGCGTACGAGGCCGCCAGCCCCGGAAATGGTGGCTGGTTGGAGAGCATGTGATAGGTATCGCCTTCGCGCAGGACCGGGCCGCTGAGGTGCCTGTTGAGCTCCTCGCCGGCGAAGAACAAGGGGTTCCCGGGATGCTTGACCCAGGTCGCGCCGTCGATGGACGTGGCGTACCCGAAGGTCCTGACGCTCCCTCCAGAGTCCACCCAGAGCGTGTACCACATCTCGAACGTCGAGGAGGCGGCGTCGAACCGGACGTGGGGCCAGTTCAGCACGCTGTCGGCTCCTCCCGGACGCAAGACGGGGTTGCTCTCGTGTTTCGTCCACTCGATCCCGTCCAGGGACGTGGCGTAGCCGATCAGCCATGTGTTCTGGTCGTCCAGGTTGGTGCTCCCCATGTACCACATCCGGTACATCGCCCCGTCGAACACGACGGCCGGCTGGGCGATGGCCTGGCCCTCCCAGGCTTGATCGGCCTCGAGGACCGGCCGGTCCGAGAACCGAGTCCAGCTCAACCCGTCCGGGCTCGTCGCGTAGCCGATGCTGATCCTGCGACCCCCCCGCGTCCCGCCATACCACATCTTGTACTTCTCGCCGGGTCCGGCCGCGTCGTCGCGCAGGACGCTCAACCCAAACGCCCCCAGGTCCCAGGAGGGGCCGGGAAACGCGAGGCATGGATTGGCCTCGTGCCGGCTCCATGCGAGTGGGTCCTCCAGGTCCTCCGTGCTCGCGCACCCGACTTGCCAGCCCAGCTCGTACTCGTCAGGGTCGACTGCGGAGCCCATGTACCAGAGCCGGTACTCCCCGCTCTCGTCCTCCTTGAGGAGCGTGTGAGCCCGGAAGCGGGTCGAGTCCCAGCTCCCCGACTCCCCTGGGCCGAAGACGTTGGGTGTGACCCCTGTCCACTCGACCTGGCTCCACAGGGTCGCCGGGGAGCCGAGAAGGACCAGGGTCGTGAAGATGGCCGGAAGACTGCCCAGCGCCTTGCTTCGTTGCGATGACATAGAACCTCCGTCTGTTTCCTGGATTGACACCCATACCTCACGGGTCCGACTCGAAGCGCCTCGCGAGACTCGCTTCGAGCTGGAGCCTGGAATTCACTCGATAGTTTCGATCTCGATCGCGGAGACCATCGGGTCCCCGACCCGGTGGACGAGCTCGATGTCGAGCACGCCGTCCTTCACCTCGCTCTTGAAACCGTGGGGATCCGCGGCCGCGAACCCCTTCGAGAACGGCTCGTAGTCCTTGAGGACTTCCTCCTCCTCGATGCGGACACCGAAGGACCGCTGCTTCGGCTCCGTGAACCAGGTCTCGGCGAAGTGGAGGGTGACCCGGTACGCGGCCCGAGGCAGCGGAATGACGTAGCCCGCCCGGCGGCGCTCGCCGGCGGGGAACCAGCGCGCCGTCTGATAGAGGATGTCCTCCTCCGTCCCCTGGATGTCGCCCGCGTAGTGGTCCGAGCGCCCCCAGGACTCGAAGTTGGCGTAGCCGGAGCTGAAGAACCGGTCCTGGCCCCAGGTCTCTCCCCCGGGGCCCGTGTGCTCCTCGCCGCCGCAGTCGATGCGGATGGCCCTCCCGGAAGCAAGCCGCTCGAGGAGCCAGCGCAGGTCGGCGCCGTAGCCGTGGACCTCCGCTGGCAAGCTGGCAAGCATGTCGGCCGGCGTGCGCTGGAGGTCGGCGAAGCAGATCGCCGCCCACAGCCGCCAGAGGTCGTCCGCGCCGGAAAGGGGCGGCCTCGCCAGCGCGTCTCGAAGCTCGCCCTCCGCTCCTCGGGCGTCGCCCGCTCTGCGCAGGCACTCGGCGAGGTGAAGGAGCGGCTCGGGCCGCCCGTCGCCTCGCGCGACGAGCGGCTGCAGCTTCTCGGCCGCTTCCGGGTGCCGCCCCGCCTCCTCGAGGAGACGCGCCTCGAAGTAGGCGACGCGGCTCGCGGCGGTCTCTCCTCGCGCCGCCGCGCGGAAGCTCTCGAGGAGCCTCCGGCCCGGCTCCGCTCCGGCGCCGGCGCCGGCGGACGACGCGATCGCCGCGTCGATGGAGGCGTACGACGCGAGGTCGGGAAGCAGGGCTTCGCGGCATCTCTTGAGCGCCGCCTCGAGAGAGCGGCCGGCATGCGGCAGGGAGAGCGCTTCCTCGAGCGTCAAGACGGCCTCGGTGTGGAGGCCGTTTGCGAGCTGGGCCTCGGCGAGGGCGGCGAGGACCTCCGGCTGCTTCCTTCCGGTCGCCTCGGCGGCCCGGCGGGAGCGGGGAAGCGCCTGCGCCTGCTCGCGCCCGTGTCCTTGCGCGCCCCCCGGCCGCGCGAGGAGCGCGGAGCTGGCGAGCTGGAACACCTCCGAGAGCTCCCTCCGGAAGGGCCGCCTCCCCGAAAAGATGCTCTCGAGGAGGTCGAGGAGGCGCTCGAGCTCCGGACCGAGTTCGGGAGCCCCGGCTTGGAGGAGGAGAGCGCGAAGGCCGGGGGCGCCGTTCCTGGGGTCGAGCTCGAGGGCCCTCCGGTACGCGGCGAGGGCCTCCTCGATCTTCCCCTGCGCGGCCAGGACGTCGCCGAGTCCAGCATGGGTCCAGGGCTCGTCCGGAGCCACCTCGATCGCCTTGCGGAGCATCGCGAGGGCGCTCTCGGTGTCACCCTGCTTACGGTACTTGCGCCCTAGGCTGACGAAGGGGACAGCGCTCGTGCGGTCGAGGTCGATGGTCTTTCGACCTTCCTCGACGGCGAGGTCCAGCTTCCCCATGCTTTCGAGGAGCCCGCTCAAGACGAGATGGAGCCGGAAGTCGTCCGGATCGATGGCGATCCCCCGGCGCGCCACTTCCTCGCCCTCGGCGTGGCGCTGCAAATGCTCGAGGGAGACGCCCAGGTTCGCGTAGGCGCGTGTGTCCTGTGGATTGAGCTCGATCGCCTTCCGCGCCGCCTCGCAGGCTTCCGTATCCCTTCCGAGCCTGGCGAGGATTCCCGCCCGGATCCCTTCGCGGACGCTGCCCTCGTCGATCCTCGCCGCCCACCGGAGCGCCTCCTCCAATCGCAGGTGGTAATGGTAGATGGCAACCACTCCCAGCGCGACCCTGTCTACGCTCCGCGCCGCCGGCTCGCGCCGAGCCTGTTCGAGCACCTCCTCGAACGTCCTCTCCGCCGCCGCCTCCTCCCCCTTGAGGAAGTAGGCCTTCCCCAGGAGGAGGCCCGGCTGGGGGGCGCGAGGGGCGAGCAACCGAGCGGCGACGAGGTCCTCGATCGCGCCCGTGAAGTCCTTCGCCTCCAGGCGCGTGAGCCCGCGCCCCATGCGGAGCTCGATCGACGAGCCGAGGTACGGCTCGCGCTGCGCGCGCTCCATGTCGATGAGCTTCCCGTAAGCCGCCGCGGCCTCGCTCCACTTCCCCTCCTCCAGCGCCTGCCGGGCCGAAAGCCAGGCCTGCGCCCAGCCAGCCCGCCCGGACCGCTCGACCGCCTCCATTTCCCGGCGGGCCGCGTCTCGGTCTCCGCCCTTCTCGAGGAGGCTCGCGTGGAGGACCCGCGCCGGGACGAAGTCGGGAGCGGCGCGGATCGCCTGCTCCAGGGCCGCCTTCGCCTCGTCCTCGCGCCCGAGGAGGAGGAGCCCGCGCGCCCGCTGGAAGTGGGCGTCGGGCCTCCCGGGGATCGACCGCGCCGCCGCCTCCAGCTCCGCCAGGGCCGCTGCGGCCGGGTCCCCGGAGCCTCCAGCGCCTTCCGTCTGGAAGTCCTTCGCGTCGATCAGGAAGGACTTGACCCTCATGGCCTTCCCGGCGGCGACCTCCAGCGTCGGGTGGCGGACCTGGAGCTGGATCACCGCGGCCCGCACCGCCGACTCGTAGTCCGCCGTCCTCCGCGCATCGGCCTCCCGCTGGCTCCTCTCGAGGAGGAGTCCGGTGGCGGCGAGGAGGATGGCCACGAGGCCTGCGACCGCCAGCCGCCCCTTGTGCCGCGAGGCCTTGCGGACGAGCCTTGCGAGGACCGCCTGCGGCCGCGCCTCGATCGGGTCGCCTCTCCCGAACCGCCGCAGGTCTTGCGCCAGGGCCTCGGCGGTCCCGTAGCGCTCGCCGGGGTCCTTCCTCAGGCACTTGAGGACGATGGTCTCGAGGTCCTTCGGGATCCG
>JACQVW010000582.1 GCA_016209535.1 Planctomycetota bacterium
GGTCCCCGAGGTCGAGGGCGGCCTCGCGCACGGCGTTCTCGGCGGCGTCGAGGTACGCGCGGTAGTGCTCGCACACCCTGGCCGGCGTGACGGCGACCCTCGCGGCCCGCCGCTCGCGCGAGCGCAGCCGGAGGTGCCCCGCGAGGGTCACGAGGAAGTCCACCGGGAAGCCGAGCCTCCCCGCGGCCCGCACCAGGGAGGCCGACGCGATCCGCCGGCGCTCGTCCCGCGTGAAGAGCGCGGCCGGGGTGCCCGCGAGGGCGCGCCGGAGCTCAGCCGAGCGCTCCTCGAGGCGCGCGGCGCCGCGCTCCACTCGCTCCGCCGCCTCGGGCGCGAGCGCCTCGGCGGCGAGCCGGCGCGCGAGGGCCCGCTTCCGCGCCTCCAGGTTGAGCTCCTTCGCGGCCCTCCGGCGCTTCTCCTGGCGGTAATCGTGGAGGAACCGCACGAGCTCGGGGAAGTCGCCCGCGCCGCAGGCCGCCGGCCCGGAGCCGGCGGATGCACCGGAGTCAGCGGAGCCCGCGGAGCCAGGAGAGGCCGCGAGGAACGCGTTCCAGGCCGAGATCGCGAGCATGCCCTCGCGCGGCACGCGGATCCCGGCGTGCGCCTCGAGCTTCGCGTGGAGGTCGTCGAGGATCTCGCCGGCGACGGCCCTCCAGCGGCCGGCGTACCGCCGGTCGAGCCGGTCCACCTTGTTGAGGACGGGGCGGAGGTTCTCGCGGGCCTGCGGCAGGCGCCTGAGGAGCTCGAAGAGGCGCGCGTCGGCGTACTTCATGTCGTCGACGAGGACGATGAGGACGTCGAGGTGTGGGCAGAACCGCTCGAGGACCTCGTGGTGGAGCTCCTCGACGGAGTCGAAGTCGGGGAAGTCGAGGATCACGACGCGCTCGAGGGCATCGGTCCCGTGGACGACCTCGGGATCGGCGATGTCGGCGCGCGGCAGCGCCTCGGGGAGGCGCGTGCGAGCGTGGCGGTACGCCACGACGCGGCTCGTCGTCGGCCGGCGCTCGCCCGTGGCGGAGATCTCGGCGCCGGCGAGCGCGTTGACGAGCGTGGACTTCCCGACGCCCGTCCCCCCCACGAGCCCCACCGCGAGGCGGTCGTCGATCGCCCGCTCGGCCTCGGTCACGTCCCTCCACTCGCGGAGCGCCGCCTCCCGCGCGGCCGCCGAGACGAGCGCCAGCTCCCTCCCGAGGAAGCAGCCGAGGCCCTGCCAGCGCTCCGGGAGGAAAGCCGCGTCAGCGGACGGCATGCACCGCTCCCCGGGCCATGCCCTCGAAGAGTCGCGCGATGGCCTCTCGGCCTGCGCCGAGCTCCTCCATGCCCCGCGCGGCGGCCTCGAAGGCGCCCCTCCATGCAGTCCGCCGCTCGAGGTGCCGCTCGAAGCGCCCGCGCGCCTCCGTGAGGACCGCGCGCAGCCGGCGGTGGCGCTCGGCCCGCGCGGCGCGCTCGAACTCCCCCACGCGCTCGCTCGATACGGCCATGCCGACGGCCTTGGCGACGATGGGGCTCAAGACCCCGTCCGCCGCGAGCTCGACGAGGGTGAAGTGGCCCGCCGTGTGGACCTGGACTCCGACAACGACGGCGTTGTAGATCACCTGGGAGAGGATGAACTTGAGCTTGTTCTCGCCCGTGAGGCGGGAAGCGGTGGTCTCGGACTCGCGCCGCAGCCACTCGCGGTGCTCGCGCTCGCTCGCCTCGTAGACCTCGCGGAGCTCCTCGTGCGGGATGCGGAGGCCCTGCTCCTCTCCGCGCGAGAGCAGCCCCGGCGCCGCCTCCGCCCGGCGGAAGTCCTCGCGGGTCTCCTCGGCGAGGGCGAGGAGCCTGCCCTCGAGCCTCTCGAAGGCCTCGTCGGGCGCCGCCGCGCCCCTCCCGGCCCTGCCGCCCCTCCCCCCGAAGGGCCACCACCTGCCCAGGAGGAGCTTGACGCCCTCGAAGGGGAGCGCGAGGAGCCGGCGCGGGTAGCGGAGGATGTCGATCCGCTGGATGCGCTCGAGGACGCGCGCGTAGACCTCCGCCTTGAGCTCGGGATCGAGGCCCGCGTCGAGCCAAGCCTCGAGGTCGGCCGCCCCCTTGTCGTACCGCGCCGCGAGGCGCTCCCGGAGCGAGGCGGCGGCCGCGAGGTACGCTCCGAGGGCCGCCGCGGCCGCCTCCCAGGCTCCGAGGGAGCGGCCCAGGTCGCCGCGGAATGCCCTGACGAGCGCCTCGCGACGCTCGCCGGGCCCGCCCTCGAGCCGCGCGATGCCGTCACGGATCTCCGAGAGGGCCCGGTCGCTCGCTGGCAGGAGCGTTGCATCGTCGACGGCGTGCTCCCGCACGACGACGGGTGCGGCGTGCCCGAAACGCGCCTCGAGCCGGGCGCGAAAGTCGCGCGGCGCGCCGTCCCCCGCGACCTTGTTGAGGACGATCAGAACCGGTGTCCCTTCCCGGAAGATCCTCTCGAGGTACTCCCAGGTGGACTGGTCGGCGTACTTCTGGGCGTCGGTGACGAAGAGGAAGGCCTCTGCCTCGCGGAAGACGCGCTCGGCGGCGGCCCGGTTCGCGCGCTCGACCGAGTCGAAGTCCGGCGTGTCGATCAAGAGCACGTCGCGCCAGCCCTCGCCCCCCCGCACGACCACCTCGCCGTCGATCCCCCCGGCGAGGGCCGCATGGGCCTCGTGCAGCGAGTAGACGGGCCGCAGGGTGAAGGGTCGGCGGAAGCCCGCCGGGCTCACGTTCCTCCCGAGGAGCGAGTTGAAGAGCTTGCTCTTACCGGCCCCCGTGGGGCCGAAGAAGGCGAGCCGGAGCGGCGCCTCGGGGCCCTCGGCGAGCCTGCGGCAGAGGCTCCCCAGGGCCGCGGCGGCCTCCTCGAGGCGGCGGGCGGCGGCCTCGAGCCCCGGAGGCAGCTCGATGGGCGAGATCAGCCCCCTCCAGCCTTCGAGGAGGCCTCGCGCCGCGTTCGTCGTGCCTGGTCCTGTCACGGAGGCATCATCCTAACGGGGGCGGGCTCGTTGGAAAGCTCGCGGCAGACGTCATGCCCTCTTCTTCGGCACGCGGGCCGCGGCGCGGGGACCACCGGGCAGCCGGATCGGCGGATCGCCGCGTGGCCGCATCCCCGGGCCATCGGGCCGACGGGCTCCAGCGTTCAGCCCGGCGTGGTCGATAAAACAAGGAGCGCCCACGGTCATGGAAACACCTTCCCGGAACACAGTGCAGCCGCTCCTGTCCCTCGGGGCCGTCGGGCCGAGGACCGACTTCGACGGGAGCCCCGCCATCCGCGAGATCCGTGCGTGGCTCGACGATCCGAGGGCGCCGGCCACGCTCTGGCTCCGCGGACCCCCGGGCAGCGGCCGCACGACGGCCGTGGCCGCCGCCCTGCGCCGCCCGGGCCCCGCGCCGAGGCACGCGAAGCGGATCGCTTGCTGGGCCGGGACGTCCCTGGGCGAGGTCCTCGAGGACGCCGCCACGACCCTGCGGCAGGTGGGGAGCGAGTCCCTGGCCCGCGCCCTGGCCCAGCGCTCGCAGCTTGCCTCGAAGATCGCCGTGCTCTTCCGGGCCCTCGAGGAGTCGTCGGTGACCCTGTGGCTCGATGACTTCGACGCGCTCCTCCTCGAGGAAGGCGCGCCCTGGCCTGCGGGCGAGGCCATGTCAAGCTTCCTCGAGGGCTGCCGCGCCCTCGACGGGCGCTCGGCCCGGATCGTCATCGTCTCGGACCTAGACGTCGAGGTCTCCGCCGACACGGGCTACCGCCTGGTGGACCTCCAGGGCTCCCCCGGGCCCGAAGGGGTAGACGCGACCATCGCAAGCCTGGGCCCCGATGCCCGCGCGGTGCTCGATGCTGCCGCCGTCCTCCCGCCGGAGCCCAGCCGGCAGTCCCTCCGCGACGTGTCCGCCGCCCTCGGAGTGAGGCTCGACCTCGACTCCGGCGAGGACGACGCGCCCCTCCGAGAGCTTGCGTCGCGCCGGCTCGCCGCTCTCCCTCCGCGCGGCGCGCTGGAGCAGCCGCGGGCCGCGCCGCTCGTCGTCGCGGGGCTCGTCCGCCGTCGAGTCGAGGACAGGCTGCGCCGCGACGAGCCGGAGCGGTGGCGGTCGCTCCAGGCCGCGGCCGGCGCCTACTTCCTGAGGCTCGCGGGGCGCTCCGGCAGCCTCTGGCACTTCGCCGCGGCCTGGCGCGCCTACTCCCTCGCGGGCGCTCATGACGACGCGTACCAGGTCCAGAAGCTCTTCCTCCAGGACCTGGTCCACCGCGGCGACCTGGATGCGGCGCGCCACGTCCTGGAGGAGACCGCGCGCACCGCGACCGGCCCCAACCGGACGGTGGCCCTCGGGAACCTCGCCATCGTGCACAAGAACGCGGGCGACCATGACCGCGCCCTGGAGATCTACTCGGAGGTGGCCGCGGAGTTCACGCGGCTGGGCGATGCGGCGAACGTGGCCCGGGTCCACCACCAGATCGGCAACACGCACTACGCCAGGGGGAGCTACGCCCTCGCCCTCGAGAGCTACCGGAGGAGCCTCGATGTCTCCGGGGCGCTCGGGGACAAGCCCGCCGCCACGGTGACGCGGATCCAGATCGCGAACGTCCACTACCAGCGCGGAGAGCGGGAGGAGGCCCTGCGGGACTACCTGGAGGCGCTCGACGAGGCCCGCGTCCTCGAGAACGGCGCCCTCGCGGCGGCGGTGGAGCTCCAGGTCGGGCAGATCCACTTCCAGGAGAGACGGTACGTCGAGGCGGACGCTCACCTGAAGGAGGCCGAGACCCTCGGGCGCTCGTGCGGCGACCTGAGGACCCTCCTCAAGGCCCTCGAGGCACGGGGGACCGTCGCCCGCGAGCGCCGGGAGTACGACGCTGCGCGGTCCCTCTTCGACGGTGCGGTCACGACGGCCGAGGCGCTCGGCGACGGCCACGAGGCCGCATCGGCGCTCCTCCTCGCGGGCGAGGTCGAGCGGCAGCGGCTCCAGCCCGCCGAGGCGCTCCACTGCTACGAGCGTGCGCGCGCTCTCCTGGCGCGGCACGGGGCCCTCACGGGGATCTCCGCCGGCGACCGCGAGCCGCTCGGGCGCGAGATCGAGGAGCGGGTCCGATCCCTTGCCGAGGAGCTCGGCGATGAGGCGTTCGCGCGCATCGCGCGCCGCGCGCCGGGCCGGGGACGGCCTCAACAGCCGGAGTAGAACGCGCAGCCCAGCTCCTGGCCGCCGTCGCGCCCGCAGGCGAGCGGCGCCGGTCCCGGAGGCTCCGGGGGCTTGTGTCCCAGGAAGAGGTAGCCCAGGACGCGGATGGCGTCCGTGATCTCGAGCAGGCCGTTGTCATCGGCGTCGGCCGCGTCGAGGCACGGGGGTCCCGTGCCCCCGAGGAAGAGGAAGCCCAGCACGCGGACCGCATCCGTGATCTCGAGCTCGCCGTTCCCGTCGGCGTCGCCCCTGTGGAAGGCGAGGCCCCCGTCGTGGAGCAGGTCGCGCACGACGAGGCCGTCGACCTCGACGGTGCACGTGGCTGCGCCCGTCGCGGCCGTGAAGCCCACGAGCGCCCGCGAGGCGTTCCAGTGGAGCGGCTCGATCTCGTGCTCGAGGACCTGCAGCAGCTCCCTCCCGGGCGCCGCGTTCGATCCGACCCAGGCCTTCACGAGGCCGTGGTCATAGAGCACGCGGACGTGGATGCCGGCGGGGTCGTAGACGTCGGGGAGATCGTCGTCGTGGACTCCCACCTGGAGGTTCCTCTGCACCGACGCGACGGAGGAGCCCGCGTCGAGGCCGATGTGGTACGCGCCCGTGCCGGTCCGCAGGCGCCCGCCCCGGAGGTCCCAGCCCGACACGTTGCCTCCGTCGCCATCGTTCAGCTCATCGCCGTTGTGCCAGGTGTCCACCTCGATGGCGAAGCTGTTGAGCGCGAAGGACTTCGTCCTCACCACCCTCTCGTCGTGGCTCAGGTTCATGCGCTGGTAGCCCAGGCCGCCGCCCCGGTCGCCGAGCCGCAGGTCCAGGGCCTCGGCGCCCGTCTCGGTACCGAGGACGCAAAAGGCGAGGCCGTCCGCCGGCGAGCGGTCCCCCGCGAGAACCTGATCGAACGAGAAGAAGACGTCGAAATCGAAGAGGTAGGCTCCCTCGGCGGCGATGGGCTCCTCGAGGAAGGCGACCGCGGCCACGTCCTCGCCGCTCCCGAGGGGTCCGTTCCGGACGTCCGCCAGGCGGAGGCGGCCGCCGGCGGCCTGCGGCGAGAAGCCCCCCTCGCCCCACCGAGCGCAGCGCCAGCCCTCCGGACAGGTCCCGTCCTCGGCGTCATCGAAGCTCTCCGCGGCGACCAGGACTCCGGCCGGCAGCGGACGGCCCCGCGGGAGGCGCGCCTCGATGGTGGGGGCGGGCCCCATCTCGAAGCTCTCGAACCACACCCTCACCACGTCGCACTCGACGTGCGAGGTGGCCGCGACGCCAACGAGCATCGTCTCGGGGGCATCGGGCCAGGTGTGCGAGCCCAGGGTCCGCCAATCCTTCCCGTCCTCCGACGCGTACCCGTAGAACGTGTCGCCTCGCCTCACGAGCCGGAGCCACGGGGCCGCGTTGCGCCGGTCGCCTCGCAAGTCGTTCTCTCGCGGGTCCGCGTTCAGCCGCTCGCACCCGCCCACGAGCGGCTCCTTGCCGAAGACGTCCTGCCACCAGAGGGCGAAGGGCTCGCCGTTCGTCCCGTCCTCGCCCGCGTGGGCCCGGAAGGCCGTTCGCGGTGCGTCCACCGCGCAGGCCTGGTCCGTGGCCGTCGCGTTGTGGGCGAAGAAGTACGCCGAGCGCGGGTGGCAGTCCCAGCGGGCCATGAGGCCGTACTTGCCCCAGCGAGTCCAGCCGCCGGGAGGCGAGACGCGGGGGAACCTCGCCTGCACGGCGAAGTCCCCCTCGACGGGCGCGTACGCGAAGTGGCACTGGTCGCCGCCCTCCCCGATGTCCGCGCCGCTGGCCGTGATCGTGTAGCGGTCGTCCTCGATCCCGGGCGTGCCGCGGTCATCGTGCGCGAGCGAGCCCGGCGTGCACGGGCCCGCCTCGCCGATGTCGCAGCTCCGCGCGAAGGCGCCCGCGTTCCGGCGGGGCGGGCTCTGGAACCAGAGGACCTCGGGTCCCCGCGTGATCGCCCCGTCGGACCAGCCCCGGAGGCGCAGGCTCGAGCGGAAGGGGCCCGCGACCGTGTAGCTCAGCCCCTCGGAGCTCAAGACCGAGCCCAGCACCTTCCAGGAGACCGTCACGCCCGCGGGCGGGATCCCGGGGCCGTCGCCGTCGCCGCTGAAGGACACGAGCCTCCAGCTCACCTCGCCCGTCCTGCACCCGCTCGAGTTGTGCACGCTCACGGCGAAGCCCAGGTAGAGACCGCTCGGGCCGTCCTTCCAGAAGTCGACGCAGAGCGGAACCCAGTGCGCGTCGTCCGTCGCCGGCGGGTCCTTGCCGAGTCCTGCAGTGTTCGAGACCCAGGCCTGCACGAGGTCGCCGCGCCGCGTGAGCCGCAGGAACCTTGGGTGCTTGAGGGAGGAGCCGTTGTCCCAGGGGTCCTGGAGGCCCGCCGTCGTGGCCGGCTCGAGCATGCTCCCCTTCGCGAAGTGGACGGTCCGCACCGTGCAGCGGGCCGGATCCAGATCCTCGAGGCCGCTCGGGTGGTCGAGCAGCGCCGTGAGCTTCGCGGTCGCGTCGAGCGACTGCCGCGCCATGAGCCCGAACTTGCCCCAGCGTCCCTCGGCGGGGAAGCTCACGCCAAGGATCTCGACGGAGATGTCGAAATCGCCGCGCACGTACTTGAAGGTGAGCTCGAAGGTGTCTCCGGAGGCCCAGATGTCCCCGCCCGTCGTGGCGCGGCTCGTGAAGACTGCCGTGCCCTGGTCGAAGCGGGTATCGTTGTCCGTGCTGCAGGGCGACCCCACCACGGTGCGGTGGAAGGCCCCCACGGGGACCGTGGGGAGGAGGTCCGTGACCGCCGAGCCCCCGTGGGAGATCGGGGTCACCTCCTCCGCCGTCACGGGGCCCCTGAGCACCTCGACCACCTCGTACAGGCCGTCCTTCTCGAAGCCCGAGCCCGCGAGCGCGACCTCGTGGGCCCTGTCGGCGCAGAGGTAACCATCCGTCGCGTAGGTCCGCTCGAGGACCGGCGGCGCCGCGAGGGTCCCCAGGGGCCCTCTGGCCCCGAGGTACCGGATCTCGCGGTCGGCAGCCGTGTACGGCGACCCGTCGGGCTTCACGAAGCCCAGCCGGAAGCCGAAGCCGCCGTGCCCTTCCCAGACGAGGACCGTCACCCGGTTGACGCCGGCCGCGAGGACCGCGGGCGTGACCTCGTCGCAGTCTTCGCCGAGGGGCCGGCAGACGCTCTTCGAGAGCACCATCGCGCCCGAGATCCAGACCTGGATCGAGTCGTCACTCGACGTGCAGAGCCCGACCGAGAGGGGCCTGCCCGTCGTGTTCTCCACGTAGGTGACCGCGAGCCCGAGGACGAAGTCGTCCGTGAGTCCCCTGGCCCTCAGGTACGCGTCGAAGTCCACCGCGTCGCGGGGCGACCAGAGGCTCAGGTCGATGAACCTCGGCGGCCCGAGGCCGCGCCAGGCGGCGCTCCTCGCCTGGCTGCCAAAGTCAATGTCGTCCCAGACATCGCCCTCGACGGGCGACTCCAGGGCCACGTCGCGGGGCGCGACCCAGCTCTCGAGCATGGAGTGCTCCTGGCCCCCCCGGCAGTCGATCCCCTGGAGGGGGACGAGGCAAGCCCACTGCCCGCTCTCGATGAAGCCTCCGTCGTTCTGGGCCCGCAGGCTCGGCGGCGAGACCATGGGTGCGAGGAGGCACGCCCCCGCGAACCGCAGGAACCGGTGGCTCATGGACGGAAGACCCGACGCGTTGCGTTTCGACCCGAATACGTTGACCCCGGGAGGCGCCGCGGGCGGACGGAGCCTTCCCGGCCTTCCCGGCGCGCATCCCCCCATGCGTCGACTCTATCGCATCCTGAACGCGGAAGGAAGCCCGTGCCGGCCGTCACAGGCGGAGCCGCCTCGGGAAGAGGTCCTTCTGGACGAAGATCGCCAGGTAGTGGCCCGTGCCCGCCATGAGCTCGTAGCGCACGAGGATCCAGCCCGCCTCCTCCGCCTCGTGCGAGAGCATGCTGAGGTTCGTGCCGTGCCCCGGGTTGGAGCCGTCGGCGGCCGCATACTTCTCGATGACGGCCAGGCGGCCGGTGGGCTTCACCACGTCGCGGAGGCGGTGGAGGTAGTTGACCCGGTCCTTCGGGAGGTGATGGAAGGACTGGGAGAGGAACGCGAGGTCGCAGGAGCGCTCGGCCAGGCATGTGTCGTCGGCCTTGCAGAGGTAGGGGCGGACCTGAGGCGCGCTCGCGAAACGCTCGCGCATCTTCTGGACGAGCTTCTCGTCCACCTCCGCGGCGTGGACCACCCCGTCCTTCCCCACCTTCTCCGCCATCGGCTCCGACCACCAGCCGTCCCCCGCGCCGACGTCCACCACGGCGTCGCCGGGCCGCAGGTCGAGCTCCTTCAAGATGTAGTCCTTCCAGGCGCGGTACGGGTAGTGGCGGTCCCCCTTCCGCTGGTGGCATTCGGGATCGACGACGCGGGTGCTGCGCTCCGCCTGGGCGAGGGCGGTCGCGGGGGGGCTCGCAACGAGGGCAAGGACGAAGACGAGCCGAAGCTTGGAAGCTCGGTCAGCGCGGTGAGTCAAGCTGACCACCACCTGAAGCTGGTGGCATGGAAGATTCCGGCGGACTGCGTCGCCGGCTGCAAGATAAGGCGTCTGGAAGACGGTGGTTTCAACCACAGGCTTACGCCCGTCGGGCGGGCTTGAAGCCGCCTTGGTGACTATGAACATGCGGGGGAAGCTCCCTCCTGGCACCCTTCAGTCTATTCACGTCGGAAGGCGCGGGCCAGCGGGCGACGCGGCGAACGAGCACCATTGAACGGGCGCGTCCTGAGGCTCGCGGTCAGCCTGACCGGCTCCCGGAAGCCCGGGTGCAGATCCAGCGGGTTGCCGGTGGCGCGACGGCCGTAGGGCGAAGATAGAAATGCTAAAAGTTACGCAGACTAGCGTCGGCCCAGCGAAACAAGCTGTTTGCGGACGTTCGCCAGGGTCGGTCGCTTCACCCGATAGGTGAAAAGCCCTCGGGCGAGATCCCTGCCTTTGCAA
>JACQVW010000583.1 GCA_016209535.1 Planctomycetota bacterium
CACGAGCTCGTCGATCGAGCCCCTGTCGGCCACGGTGAAGGCCTTCCGGCAGAAGACCGTCACGTAGCTCCCCCTCATGTCGCTCAAGACCGTGGCGTCGTCGTTGTCGCCGTAGCCGATCCCCGTGGGGCCGCTGAGCCAGGAGCCGTCGGCGAAACCGACCGCCGTCCAGCCCGCGGGAGGCGCCGCCGTGCCCTTCGAGTACCTCCACTCCTCGCCCGCCTCGATGAACGGCCGGTCCGTCGTGCTCACGCCGCCGCCGATGATCGAGACGTCGTCGACGACCGCGATGCCCGCCGAGAGGAGCGCGATGGCCAGCTCCGAGTCCCGGTTCCCGTGGCGCGCGATGTAGGAGTAGGTCCGCGCCGGGGCCTTGGCCGAGTCGTCGCTCGCGTCCCAGGCCTGCCCGAAGCGGTTGTCCTGCGTCGCGTCGATGAGCTCGAGGGCCGACCCGAGCCCGTCGGCCCAGCGCGGCCACTCGCCGCCATCGTGGAAGCGCACGGTGTCGACGACGCGGTCGAGCTGGTCCGTGAGGGTCACGCGTTCCCCCCGGTCGCGCAGGACGCCGAAGGCGGCGAGGGCCTCCGGCGACGCGGGGCCGAGCACGGCCGCCGCCGGGAGCCCGTAGATGCTCGAGGTGCCGGTGAAGAGGGTGGGGTCGCGCGCGATCACGAGGTAGCCGCCGGCCGAGATGACGGTGCCAGGCGGGATGTCGAACTGGACGCCGTCCGACATCCTCCAGCCCGTGAGGTCGTACGCGACGGGCCCCTTGTTGTAGAGCTCGAGGTACTCCTTGCGGTTGTCGCCATCGATGGGGTGGTACATGATCTCGTTGATCACGACGTCGCCGTTCGTCGAGATCGCATTGGGCGCGCCGCGCGTCGGGTCCGCCGCGTCGGTGAACCGCCGGTCGTCCCCGGTCACGCGGGCCTCGCTGTAACCGTCGAACCGCGGCTCGAAGTTGTACGCGTCGAGGACCTGGTCGCCCGAGGGCGCCACGAGGGCGACGAACACGCGATCCCGGGCCGCCGACACCGAGAAGTCGAGGCCGAGCTCCGCATCGGTGAACGCCCGGTAGCCGCCGGCGGGGATCGAGGCGGGCGCGGCGATGGGCGCCTTCGCGAGGACCGACGGGTCGTCCGTGAGGTAGTGGCCCGCGACGTCGATCGCCGCGGCGGAGCGGTTGTGGAGCTCCACCCAGCGTTCCCCGGCCGTGCGGAAGAAGCCCTCGCTCAAGATCACCGGGGCCTCGCCGGGCTCGGTCCCCGGCGGCGGGGGAGGAGGGTCGGTCGGCGGCTCGATGGGCGTGCCTCCGCCGCCGAAGTCGAGCCCCTTCGTGTAGTCCGTGGTCACCTGGATCTTCGACCTCGAGGCGATCGGCGCGCCCGTGCCGCGTTCTTCGAAGCGCAGGCGGAAGTTCCAGCCGCCGCCGTTCTCGAAGACCTTGACGGCGACGAGGTTCTTCCCCACGGCGAGAGTGGCCGGCGCCCTGTCCTGGATCTCGCCGGGCCCGCCTCCACCGCGGCAGGCGTCGTTCGCGTGCACGTACGCGCCGTTGAGCAAGACCGCGATCGCGTCGTCCGAGGCACAGGCGATGTCGACCGCCAGCGGAGCCGCCGTGACGTTGTCGACGTAGACGAAGGCATGGGCCATGACCTGGTTCGGGTCCGGGGGCCAGACGACCTCGTTGAAGTCGACCGTATCGGCCACGTTGGCGATCTCCTTCACCGTCGGGAGGGCCGTCCCTGCGTTCGCGTGGAGGCCATCGGACTCGGCGAGGGAGTAGTTCGTGTTCACGACCTGGCCCTTCGACCAGAAGAGGTGCGTCTCGAGCGCGCCCCCCGCGGACTCGCGGAGCCAGTCCCTGGTGAGCCGCGCCCCGAGGGAGCAGGAGCTGCCCGTGTAGGGGCCCAGGACGAGCCACTTCACAACGAACCCCGCCCCGTCGAGGCCCGAGGGCGGCGGCGTCCCTCCGCCCTCGTCGGCCGAGAAGCCGTTCGGAGCGCCCGGCGTGCCGCCGAGCTCGAGGCTCACGGCCCAGCCGTCGGGGTCGTCGATGTCGCTCCAGTAGCTCCTCAAGGCGAGCGAGTGCCCCGTGCCGTCGGCACCGGCGGGCCACTTGCCTCGGTCGTTGTAGCGCACCTCGGCGACGGTCCTGCCGCCGGGGTTGCAGACCTCGATCCGCTCGCCCCCGTTGGAGAGCGAGGGCGAGGCGCTCGGGTCCGTGAACCAGTCGCCCAAGACGTTCGCGATGCCGTGCTTCGCTTGAACGTTGGAGGCGTCCGCGCAGACCACGAGGAACGACTTCCCATCGAGCCAGGTCCCCAGCGGGAGCTCGAACCGGATGCCGCCGCAGATCGTGAACCCCGAGAGGTCGAGGGCGTCGGCGTTCTCGTTGTAGAGCTCGATCCACTCGAAGGGCCGGTCGTCGGGCTCCTCGGAGTGGTACATGATCTCGGTGACGATCAAGGCGCCGAGACGCCCCGGGCAGGCGAAGGCGCCCAGGACGAGCGCCAGCGCCGCGACGCGCGGGACGTGGCGCTCGCGCGGTACGCGACGGCGCTGAGCCCCGACTCGCGAAAACGACGATTCCCTTGTCATGCTGTGCGGTGGTGTTGGTCCGGGGAAGGCGTCGACCCGACGCGGCGTCCAGAGAACGCCGATTATATCCGCGAAGGCGTCACCCGTTATCCCCTCGCCCTTCCCGCGGTTCACGAGGCATGCCCTTGCGGATCGTCCTCGTCACGCCGCGGCGGCGCTTCATCGCGAACCGCTTCGGCCTGGGGTACCAGATGCCTCTCGGGCTCGTCTTCATCGGCGGGCCTCTCGCCGACGCGGGGCACCGGGTGCGGCTCGTCGACAACGACGTCCTCGGCTGGGACGACGAGAGGCTCGCGCGGGAGGTCGCCCGCGACGCGCCGCACGCGGTGCTGCTGGGCCACACGGGCTCCACGGCGGCCCACCCGGCGGCGATGCGCGCGGCGCGGGCCCTCAAGGCGCGGATGCCGGGCGTCACGGTCGTCTACGGCGGCGTCTACCCCACCTACCACGCCCCCCAGGTCCTGCTCGAGGAGCCCGCGATCGACGTCGTCGTCCGCGGAGAGGGCGAGGAGACCGCGCTCGAGCTCGCCGCGGCGCTCGACGGCGGCCGCGGCGGCGACCTCGCGAGCGTGCGCGGCATCGCCTGGCGCGACGGCGATGGGGTCCGCGTGAACGCCGACCGCCCGCCCATCGCGGACCTCGACCGCTTCCGGCCCGGCTGGGAGCTCGTCGACTGGGACGCCTACCGGCTCTTCGGATTCGGGCGCTCCGCGGGCATGCAGTTCAGCCGAGGCTGCCCGCTCCGCTGTTCCTACTGCGGACAGTGGGGCTTCTGGCGGCGCTGGAGGCACCGTTCGCCGGAGGGCTTCGCCCGCGAGCTCGAGACGCTCGCCCGCCGCCACGGCGTGCGCATCGTCTGGCTCGCCGACGAGAGCTTCGCGGCCGAGCGGGAGCCTGCCCGCGAGGCCCTCGAGCGCGTGGCGGCGCGCAGCCTGGGCCTCTCGTTGAACCTGAACATGACCGCTGCCGACGTCCTCCGCGACGCCGACCTCCTCCCCCTCTACAAGCTGGCCGGCGAGGACAACGTGGTGATGGGCATCGAGAGCCTGGACGACGCCGTGGTCGCCGGGATCGGCAAGCACAACCCCTTCGAGGTGAGCCGCGAGGCGGTGCGCCTCCTCCGCGCGAACGGGATCGTGAGCCTCGTCAACGTCATCTACGGCCTCGAGGACGAGACCCCCGCCACCGTGAGGAGGACCTTCCGGCGGCTCCACGAGCTCGACCCCGACGTCCTGAACGCCGTCTACCTGACGCCCCACTCCTGGACGGCTGAGGGACGCAGCCTCGACCCGGCGCGCGTCATCGAGCACGACCTCGCCCTCCACACCTACCGGAACCAGGTCATCGACGCCCCAGGGCTCTCGCCGGCGCGGCTCTTCCTCTCGGTGAAGCTCACCGAGGTCCTCTTCCACCTGCGGCCGAGGGCCCTCGCGCGGCTCGCGGCCGCGCCCGACGGGCGCTACCGGAAGGTCCTCCGGGCCTACATGGCCACGGGCGCCCGCGTGGTGCTCGCCGAGGCCTGGGAGCTCCTGCGCCGCGGCCCGCGGCGCCGGCGGAGCCCAGCGGCCGTCTCGAGAAGGGCCGTGGCGCGATCCCGGAGGCCGCGGGGCGAGGCAAGGAGCAGCCCGGAGCCCGCGAGGCTCGCGTGATGTCCCCGGCCTCCGCAGGATCTCTATCTTCCTCTCCCCCGCCGAGCCGGTACGCCCTTACTTGGCCCGGGAGAATGACTTACGTGCCGCGCAGGCGACGAGGCAAGGGGACTGCGAGTCGATTGCATCCGACGGCTGGCAAGGTAGCGGCTCGACAGGTGGAGAAGTCCGATCGTGGTTTTTCGCAAAGCCTCCAGGTGTCTTCGGGGTTCTAATCCCGGCCCGGTAGGCACGCACCGGTGGGCGTCACACCCGCAGGCTACAAAGGAGAAGGTCATGGACAGAACACCCCGCTCGTTCGCCTGGTTCCTCGTGGCAGTCGTGGCAGCCGCCGTGGGACTCTGCTCTACGGTCACGGCCCACGACCGAGGAGACGGCACCCCGGACGCCACCCCCGTCCTCCTCGGTGCCGGACGCCTCTCTCCGCCCGAAGGCGCGGCGGATCAGGACGCGAGCGGCTCCGTCCACTTCAAGCAGCGCGGGGAGCGGAACGCGATCCACGTCGACGTCCGCGGCCTCGAGCCGGGCGCCACCTACGACGTCCAGGTGACCTCGGGCGACAAGACGGAGAAGATCGGGAGCATCACGACCCATGACGGCACGCCGCCTCCCCCCCGCTGCTTCAAGGCGAAGCTGACGGTTCCCGCGGATGGCGGCGATCCCGCGGATGGCGGCGACGGGAACGAGGGAGATCCGGGGGATGACGGGAGCGATGGGGCCGACGGCGGCGGCGGCTTCCACGGGGACGGCGGGCCCCGCGGCTATGCCCTCTTCCACCTGAATCAGGAAAGGACCCAGCTCCGTTACTGGATCGCCGCGCGCGGGCTGGGCGGGGTCGCGTCGGCGACCCTGAAGATCGGCGACGCGGCGATCGCCCTGGACGCGGAGGAGCTCACGGGATCGATCGACGTCACCGAGGAGCAGGTCGCGGCCCTCGCCGCGGGCACCGCCAGCGTGTCCGTGGTCGGGGCCGGCGAGGGCGCGGTCGAGATCTCCGGTCCCCTCGAGATCTGCTTCGCCGAGTCCCGCGAGCGCCGGGCGGCGCGCCGGGCGGGCCGCGGGACGCTCAGGATCGACACGGCCCGGGGCGACACGCTTCCCCTGGGAGCCCAGACCGTGGCGAACCTGGTCGGCGCGACGTTCTCCGTCCTCGACGCGGCGGGCGGCGTCGTCCTCTCGGGGAGCGTGGCGGAGCTCCTCGAGGGCGGCTTCCACCGCGACGGCGGCGACGGCCGGGACCCGCCCGGCGCCGACGAGCCCTGCGAGGCGGACCTCGCGCGTCCCGACCCCGCGGTCGACCCCGACGCCACGGGAGAGGTCGAGATCGAGGGCGAGGAGCTCGAGGTCGAGGTGTGGCGCCTCGCGCCGTTCACCAGCTACGATGTGGTCCTCATCGAGCCCGGGGAAGGCGGAGGAGCGGCGACCATCGGGCAGGTGAAGACGGGTTGGAGCGGGGGAGCGAATCAAGAGTTCGTGGCCAAGGAGGGCGTGCCTCTCCCCTTCGGCAAGACGAAGATCTCGGATC
>JACQVW010000592.1 GCA_016209535.1 Planctomycetota bacterium
GCCCTGGGCTACGCTCACAAGGGCGGCATCGTCCACCGCGACATCAAGCCCGACAACATAATGTTCGATGACCAGGGGCACGCGGTGGTCACCGATTTCGGCATCGCCAAGGCCGCCACCGGGGGCAAGCTCACGGGCACCGGCATGGCCATCGGCACGCCGCACTACATGAGCCCCGAACAGGCGCGCGCCCTGGCGTGGGCCCAGGAGCACGGGATCGTCCACCGCGACATCAAGCCCGCGAACCTCCTCTTCGCTGCCGACGGGACGGCGAAGGTGGCCGACATGGGCATCGCGGCCGACGTGGACCGCATGATGGAGGGCGTCGAAGGCGTCCACGGGGCCGGATCGCCCCGCTACATGGCGCCCGAGCAGGCCCTGAGGAAGGGCGTCGACCACCGCGCCGATCTCTACGCCCTCGGCAGCACGCTCTTCCGGGCCATCGCGGGGCGGCACGTCTTCGAGGCGAAGACCTCGACGGACATCCTCCGCGCGAAGACCCTCGAGGACCCGCCGCCTCTCCAGTCCGTGGCGCCCGAGGTGCCCGCGGCGGTCGCGGCCGTCGTCGACCGCCTGCTCGCCCGGGACGCCGCCAAGCGGCCGAAGACCTGCGCCGAGGTCCTCGAGGCGCTCGAGAAGTGCCAGGCCGAGGCGCTCGGCGCGGCGAAGGGGGGGAAGCAGGCGCCGGCGGCGTCCGGAGCGCCGGGGCGAGCGAGCGCCAGGTCCCGGCGCGCCGCGGAGCCGGGGCGGTCGGAGTGGGCGGAGTTCATCGGGTCCGCGGCGGGCAAGGTCAACCTGTCCGTCTCGGCCCTGCTCGTCTTCTGCGCGGTCATGTACGCCATCACGGTCAACGAGGCGCCTCCTCCATCGCAAGGGGACGGCCCCGCGGTGACCGCGGCCAGGGTGGAGCGCGCGCCGGTCCGGCCGCCGGCCGAGCCGGCGGAGTCAAGCCAGCCTGCGGAGCCCGTCGAGAAGGCTGTTCCGGTGGCGACCGCGGAGGCCCCGGAAGCGGGGGGCGCCGAGCTGGCCGCGAGCCCCGAGGAGACGAAGGTCCTCAAGGAGCTCGGGAACATCCTCACCGAGTGGCGCTCGGGTCTCATCGACGGCCCGAGGGCCATCGCCGCGATCGAGGACTTCCGGCGCAAGCACCCGCAGCCCGCCTACGCCGAGAGGGCGGACCGGTACGCCTCCCAGATCCGCTCGGGCCTCGAGGAGGCCGGGAGGTCGGCGATCTCGAGGCTCGTCAACACGGAGGTGCGCCAGCGCGTCGAGCGCCGGGAGTTCCGCGAGGCGATCCAGCGCCTCGTCAAGCTCGGCGAGCGCTACCCCTACAACGTGAAGGACCTGAACGGCGAGGTGAAGAAGGTCGAGGACGCGGCCCTGGCCGCCTTCAAGGCGGCCGAGGCCGAGGCGGACGCCGCCGCCTCCGAGGGCGACTTCGCCCGGGCCGCCGAGGCCTTCAGGCCCCTGGGGCGCTCGCTCCCGCCGTCCGTGGACGACCTCGTCAAGGCCAAGACAGCGGCCCTCGAGAAGGCGGAGAAGGAGCTCCAGGGGGCGTCGGCGGCGTTCCAGGGCCGGGCGGACGAGGCCGCCGAGGCCATGGCCGCCCTCGACTTCGATGCGGCGGCGGCGAAGGCGGCGGCGATCCCCGAGTCCGCGAACCCCGTGGTGGCGAGGCTCCGCGCGGGTCTCATCGCCGAGGTGGGTCGCTCGAAGGAGGCCTGGGAGCGCCTCCAGGCCGCGGCGAAGCGCGCCTCGAAGCCCGCGTCGGGCGACCTCCTCCTCGCCCCGGCGGCCGAGCTCGGCGATCTCCTGGGCGGTGCGTCGGCGCCCCAGGACCTCGAGGGCCTCGGCCTCCTCCTCCTGCACGCCCAGGGGCCCTGGAGGGCGCGCGAGGTCCTCCTCGACCCGCGCCTCGGGCCCGAGAAGCGGGAGCTCTACGCGGCGAGGCTCTCCCGGGAGGAGGGGGCCTTCGCGCGCCGCACCCTCCGGCGGGCGCAGACCCGCGCGGGCATCCTCGACAAGGCGCCGGCGGGTCCGGAGCGGCAGGCCGGGTGGGAGGCCCTGGCGGCGGACCTCGCGCGCACGATCGCGGCGCTGCGGGGCTCGAGCGCCTACGCCGCGTCGCGCGATGACCTGGCGAAGGCCTACCTGCGCGCGAGGGTCGAAGTCCTCCGGGCGGACGTCCCGGGGAGCATCTTCCGGGGCAAGGTGGGGGCCTACAAGCCCGACGGCGCCGTGGAGCTCGTCTACGACTTCGTCTCGGAGGACGAGCTCAAGGACTTCCACCCCGTCCGCTCCTCGGCGAGCCGCCTCGAGCTCGAGGAGAAGACCGCCAAGATGCGCGGCGAGCTCCGCTTCGGCCGCGGGGACGTGTTCCGGGGGCGCGTCGCCGTCTCGGGCAAGCTGCCGAAGGGCTCCTACAGCCCGCAGGCGCCCAACGTCAACGTCGCCCTCTGGACGCGCGACGACGACAGCGTCTCGCCGGTGGTCAAGAGAGCGAAGGCCTTCGAGGAGCCTGCGCCCGCCAGGGCCACCGGCGACGGGCTTCCCGACGACTTCGTCGCCTTCGGGATCGGCTACAAGGCAAGGCTCGCCGATGACCGCGAGGGCCTTGCGGTGCGCGGCACGGGGACCGTGGTGAACATGCCGCTCAACGGCATCCTGGGCGGAGTGCGCGGCGAGATGCTCCACAGCCTCGAGGGGGAGGACTGCCTCTTCGCGGAGAAGTCCAAGGTCTTCAGCGGCGAGCTCACCTTCCGCGTGCAGATGGCCGCGGGCGTCATCGCCTGGACCGTGAACGGCCGCTCCATGCCGCTCAAGAACGCGAAGGCCCTCGACATCTTGAAGCGCGAGGAGCCGTACCGGGGCTCCGTCACCTTCTTCACGAACGGCGAGGTCGCCTACTACGACTCGATCGTCATCGAGGGCGACGTGAACCCCGCCTGGATCGAGGAGAAGCTGCTCGGCGATGCCGAGGCCGAGCTGAAGAAGGTGGAGCCGGACTACCCCTTCGCGAAGTGACGTCGCGTCCGCCTGGCACTTACTCCCACACCTTGACCTCGCCCGAAGGCATCAGGATCGCCGCGCTGGGGCGGCCTCCGTAGACCGCCTGGTTCATGCCCGTGTCGATGAGGATCACGCGGCCCGAGAACCTCGCCTCCACGGTGAGGCTCGGCGGCTGCGTGTGGCCGATCACCAGGCGGTCCGCGTCTTGCGCCGCCAGCGTGGCCTCGAGGGGCCGGACGAGGGCGCGCTCGAGGCGGGCGTCAGCGAGGCCCCGGTACCAGAGCGGGCCTTCCTCGTCGAAGAGGATGCTGCTCCAGATCTTCTCGATCCGCGCGAAGGGTCCCGCGAGCGACGCGTGAGGGCCCCCCGCCGCCCGCTCGAGGGCGATCAGGTACCTGAGCTCGCGGAGGCCGAGGGCCCCGTCGAACGCGCGGAGCTTCTCGACCTCCGCCACGGCGGCCAGGTACTCGGCCACGAGCGGCTTCACGGACCGGTTGATCGCCTCGATAGCGAGGCTCGCGTGCTTGGCGTGCAGCCCGCCGTGGAGGAACAGCGTGCGCCCCTCGCGGTGGATCACCGGGCGGTGGAGGAGCCACTTCCCGTGCTTGCCCGTGGGCGAGAACGCCGCGCGGTGGGCGAAGAACCCCGGTGGGAACCACTCGTCGAAGGTCCGCTCGTTGAGGACGCGGTAGAACTGCCGCGCGTAGCTCGAGCGAAGGAGCGGGCTCCCTTCGCGGAGGAAGCCGAGGATCTCCTCGCGCCTCCGCGCCCGCTCCGCCGGATCCTCGTCCCCGGCGTACGCGGCGAACTCGGGGGCGATGGTGCAGCTCGTGTCGCCCACGACGTTCATGACCTCGTGGTTCCCGAGGACCTGGACCGCGGCGCCGCCGGCCGCGGCGGCTTCGGCCTCGAGGCGCATCATGAGCTCGATGACCTGTCGCGAGCCGGCGCCGCGGTCGAGGATGTCGCCGGTCTGGACCAGGCGCCGCGTCCCGCCGCACCACCGATCGGCCTCGTCGATGAGCTTCAGGGACCGGAGGAGGGCGCGGAAGGTCTCGATGTCCCCGTGGACGTCCCCGATGGCGACGACGCCCTCGGGCACCTCCGTGCCGGGGGGCGGGAGGGCGTGGAGCGGAACCGCAAGGACTGAGAGCGCGGCGGCAACGAAGAGTCGCATGGAGCCAATTGTGCGCCTGCTCCCGGGCTTCGTCCAGCGTGGGGGGTGTCCCAGGGTAACGCTACAGCGCTACATCCTTGGGCCGCAACGACTTGTGTCGCCGGGACGGGGGATATGAATGCGCACTAAGGGCCTTCCGAGAGCCGGATGTAGCGCTGTAGCGCTAACCCACCTCTCCAGGCCCGGTCGAAGACTGACCGGGCCTTTCTTCGGCAGGTGTCCGCAAGCCGTCCCTGGCCACGGATCACCACCATGTCGCGTGACCTCTTGACCGGCAACCTATCATGTGATATATACCGTCCATGGACGTCGTCGAAGCGACAGGACAACGAACCATGGATGACCTTCCTGGCGAGGACTACCCGGCTCAGATCAAGCGCCTCCGAGCCCGCATGGGCCTTACGCAAGTCGCCCTGGCGAAGGCACTCGGCGTTTCGTTTCCGACGATCAACCGATGGGAGAACGGGAAGTCCCGTCCCTCCCAGCTGTCGTGGAGCCAGATCCTGAAGCTGGCGGGCGAGGTGGATGCCGACCGCGTTTCTGAAC
>JACQVW010000593.1 GCA_016209535.1 Planctomycetota bacterium
CGACCGCGGCCTCGACTTCCTGGCCATGGACTACGTCGAGGGGAAGTCGCTCGACGTCCTCCTCAAGAAGCGGGTCCTCGAGCGGCAAGAGGGCGTCGAGATCCTCGCCCAGGTCGCGCGCGCGATCGCGCACGCCCACGAGCAAGGCGTCATCCACAGAGACCTCAAGCCTGCCAACATCCTCGTCGACCGCGAGGGGCGGGCGCGCGTCACCGACTTCGGCCTCGCCAAGGACGTGGACGAGCTGTCGTCCTTGACGCACTCGGGGGCGCTCCTCGGGACGCCGCTCTACATGAGCCCCGAGCAGGCGCGGCGCCGGGCGATCGCCTTCGACCACCGCACCGACCTGTACTCCCTCGGGGCGACGATCTACGAGGCGCTCACCCTGGAGCCGCCCCTGAGGGGCAAGGACTACCAGGACACGCTGGCCCAGATCGTCAGCCGCGACCCGCAGCCGGTCCGCGCCCGCAACCCTCGCGTCCCCCGGGACCTCGAGACGGTGGTCATGAAGTGCCTGCGGAAGGAGGCCCGGGACCGCTACGCGACCGCGGAGACCCTGGCCCAGGACCTGCGCCGCTTCGCGCGCGGGGAGCCCGTGGAGGCGCGGCCTCAGAGCCCCTGGGAGCGGGCCGTCACGCGGATCAAGCGCCAGAAAGCGAAGCTCCTCGTGGCGGCGGTCATGGCGGCGCTGCTCCTCTCCCTCGCCTGGCTCGCCCACGCGAGACGGAGCGCGGAGCGCGAGGCGCAGCTCGCCCGCTACGAGCCGGCGGTCCTCGAGGTGATGAGGAAGATCCACGCCGGCCAGTTCAGCCTCAAGGTCGAGAGCCGCGGAGCAGAAGGTCTGCTCTCGTTCCCCGAGTCTGACGCGCTCAGCTCCCCGCTGGCCCCGGAGGACTTCAGGGCGCTGCAGGGACCCCGAGGCTCGCTGCCCCTCGAGGGCGCGGTGAAGGAGCTCGAGGAGGTCGCCGCGGCGCTCCCGGAGCGGCGCGGCGCCCACTACCAGCTTGCCAAGGCGTACCGGCTGCTGGGCCGGCTGGTCGAGGCGAGGCGGGAGATCGACCGCACCCTCGATTGCGACCCGGGATTCGTGCCCGCCAGCGTGCTCCGGTGGGAGATCGAGAGCGAGGGAAGCCCCGGCGGCGAGGATGCCCTGGACCGCATCGCGCCGCGCGAGCAGGCCGGCTGGGAGCGATCGTGGCTCGAGGCCTACCGCGGCGCACGGGCGAGCGACTGGCGGCGGGCAGCCGCCGCCTGCGGGGAGCTGATCCAGCTCTCCAGGGAGGAGGAGCCTTACGTCGGCTGCGAGATCGAGGCGTAACTGGGGCGAGGGGTGGCGCGACTCGGGTCCAGGGAGCACGCCGGGGCCCAGCGCGACTTCGCCGTCGCTTGCCACCTGGCCCCCGGCCACAAACCGTCGCTCCTCCTCGCCAAGGCGCACTACCTCGAGGACGACAAGGCGGCGGCCGAGGACGTGTTCCGGGAGATGCACAGGAGCGCCGCCCCTGAGGACAAGACCGAGGCCGCGCTCTGGATCGCGGCGGTCTACAACGCGCTGCG
This sequence comes from Planctomycetota bacterium, assembly GCA_016209535.1. Lineage (GTDB taxonomy): Bacteria > Planctomycetota > UBA8108 > UBA8108 > SXIK01 > JACQVW01. The sequence goes on from JACQVW010000593.1 coordinate 1,558, forward strand.
GGACTGGCAGAAGGGCCTCGAGTGGACGGAGGAGCTGGGGGACCGGCCGCTCGCGGACAGGTTGAGAGGTTTCTTTTACTGCCGGCTCGGAAGAATGGAGGACGCGCTGGTTGCGGGAAGGAGGGCCATCGCGCGCGACGGAGGAGATCTCCTGGCCCACCGGATCCTCGCCGCGGCGCTCCTCGAGGACGTGAGGTCAGGCCCCGGGCCGCGGCGGGCGGGGAGGCTCCCGGAGCTCCTCCGCGTTTCGAGCGCGGCCTTGGAGCTGGACCCGGACGGTGCCGCCGCCCAGGGTATCGTGGCTCTGGCGGCGGCGGAGGTGAACCAGGCGCTGGTTCGTTTTCTCAGGAGGAAGACCATGACGACTCAAGGGATGACCCGCGCCCTCTGGGCGAGGGCGCTGGCCGTGTTGGCCGGGGCGACCGCTGGGGCGCAGGAGGGGTTCTTCGACGAGGTGGAGCGCATCGACGTGGGGATGGGCGGCGGCAACTGCTGCATCTCCGTATCCGCCGGCGAGCGGGCCCTCTACTTCGGCCACTACGAGGGCTCCCCGCGGAACAACCCCGACATCTACGTGATGACCCGTACGTCGCGAGATGATCCTTTCGGCCCCGCGAGGCCCATCCCGGACCTGAACACCCCTTTCGAGGACTGGGTGGGTCCCGGCAGCCTCTCGGTGGACGGGCGCGAGATCTACCTGGTGACGAACCGTCCAGGGGGCTCCGGAGGCATGGACATATGGGTCGCGCGCTTCAACGTGCCCGGCGACCCCCAGGGAGGGTTCCACGACATCGAGCCCCTGGGCGAGGACCTCTTCCCGGGCGTCAACACGACGGGCCGGGAGTCTCGCCCCCACATCTCGCGAGACGGCGACAGGCTTTACTTCGAGCGCGACCCCGGCTCGCAGCACCACGTGGCGGCGCGCGACGGCGCCTCCGGCGGCCCGGTCCTCCTCAACGGGCAGATCGGGCGGCCTTTTGCCTGGGCGTCGATCTCGGCGGACGAGAAGACCGTGTTCTGGGGACAGTTCGGCGACCAGTTCCGTCCCGGGGGATACGGCTCCGGCGACATCTGGATGGCCACGCGAGAGAGCGTCCTGGATGACTTCGGCCGGCCGGCCCCCTTCGATCCCGCCACGGTGGTGAACCCCGGCCCTCGGGTCAACACGGCATCGTACGAGAACATGCAGACCCTGACCGCGGACTGGCCGGCCTCCGGGTCCGGCCTCTACTTCCTCCGCGAGGGCACCAACTACCGCGCGACCTGGCACCCCGACTGCAACGGGAACCACCTTGACGACGGGGACGAGATCGAGAGCGGCGAGGCTCGGGACACCGACCAGAACGGCGTCCCCGACGAGTGCGAGGCCCTGCCGCCCGCCCCCGCGTTCCGCCGCGGTGCGGCTCGCGGGGAGACGGCGGTCGACATCTCGGACGGCATCCGCAGCCTCAACTCCCTCTTCCTCGGCGCGGAGGCGCCGCCCTGCCCCGACGCCGCGGACGCGGACGACTCGGGAGCGCTCGACCTCACCGACGCGGTGCGCATCTTCGGCTACCTCTTCCTCGGCGCCCCTCCGCCGCCCGAGCCCGGCCCGCTGGCCTGCGGCCCGGACCCGAGCGAGGACGCCCTGGACTGCGCCTCGTTCCCTGCTTGTCCTTGAGGGTCGTGCTCGGGATCCAAGACGACGGGAGCGCGATCGGAACGTTCGGCTCAGGAGGTGACGCATGCTGCGCCTAGAGGGTCTTCTGCTGGCTGCCTGGACCATCGCCTGCCTCGGGGACGTCCAGGCCGCGGACTGCAACGGCAACGGGGTGGAGGACGCGACGGACATCGCCCCTGGCAAGCTCGAGCTCGCCCTCGATCGCGTCTGGACGATAGGGACCGATCCCGTGGCCCTGGTGGCGGGCGACTGGAACGCCGACGGGAAGCCGGACCTGGCCACCGCCAACGCAGGGTCTGGGAACGTCTCCGTCTTCTTGAGCCGGGGCGCTGGTAAGCTCGCGGAGCCGGTCCACTACGACCTGGGTGGCTGGGTGCCGTGGGGCCAGGTGTCCTCTCCCCTCCTCGCCCTGGATCTCGACGGCGACGGGAACGCCGACCTCGCCGCGCTGACCCATGCAGCCCTCGTTATCCTTCGCGGCCGCGGCGATGGAGCCTTCGACGCGGCCGTCCGCTACGGTGCAGGGGGCGCGGAGCTCCTGTCGTTCGCAGCCGCGGACCTGAACGGCGACGGCAAGCCGGACCTTGCCGCGGGCAGGCCGGACGGCCTCGCCATGCTGCGAGGCCGGGGCGACGGCAGCTTCGAGGAGGCCACCGCCCACGACGTGGGAGAAGAGAGAGAGGTCTGGTCTGTCGCTGCCGCCGACCTGAACGGCGATGGGGCGCCAGACCTCGCGCTCGGGCTGAAGACATGGGTACGAGACCTCTTGCACGGAACTTGGATGCTGGCAGACGGCCCCGTCGCTCTCCTCCTCAACCGCGGGGACGGCAGCTTCGAGGAGCCGGTGGTACTTCCGGAAGACGCGGATCCGCTTACGTTGCTCGGCGCGGCGGACCTGGACGGGGACGGGAGGCCGGACCTCATCGCGTCGACGCCGGCGCCGGGAGTCGATCACGCCCTCCTTGTATTCCGGAACCAGGCCGATGGGACCTTCGAGAAGGAGGTGGTCTGGCATCAGGAGAGTCCCTACCACAACCTCCTTGCCCTGGACGCGGATGGAGACGGCACCCCCGATGAGTGCGAAACCCAGTTCCACCGCGGTGACCCCGACGCGAGCGGCAGAACCGATATCTCCGACGCCATCGTCGTCTTCGGTCACCTGTTCCTCTGGGATCCGACCGCGCTCCCCTGCCTCGAGTCCGCCGACGCCGACAACGACGGCGCGATCGACATCTCCGACGGAATCTACCTCCTGCGGTGGCTCTTCACCGGTGGCCCCGAGCCGGCGGCGCCGGGACCCGCGGCAGCGCCCTGCGGAGTCGACCCCGATGCGACGGGGTCCCCCGGCGACCTCGGGTGCGCGGCGTATCCGCCTTGCCAGCAGGCGCGGCGGTGACGCCGCGCTGGCGGGCGCGCTCCGGGACCGATCGAGGAGGTCTCGTTCGACAGCCCCGCTCGCCTCCCGGGGTTCGGAGGGCAGCGAATCGGCCGGCCAGAGACGCAGGGCAAGCCTCGAGGGTCGCGACCTCCGGCGGACGCCGCAGCCGATGACGGCTGCCGGGTGCCGACGGGCTTGACCGTACTGCGAACCGCAATACACTCTCCAGGAAGGAGATCCTCCGATGCCCGGCTCACCCAAGGCACCGCGCAAACCCACAGCCAGCCCGTTGATGGTCCGGCTCGACGAAGAGAGCAAGACCTTGCTGGTCCAGGCGGCCAGGCTCCGGCGCATCAGCGTCAGCGATTACGTGCGGACCGTCACCGTGGCCCAGGCCCGCTGTGAAGTCGAGTCGGCTCGCGACCGGAGGATCGCGCTGAGCCCCGAAGAGCAGCTCCGGTTCTGGCGGGCCCTGCAGGCTCCGCCGAAGCTCACCCCTGCCCAGAAGCGCCTCGGAGCGCTGATGCGGGGCGAGGCGTGAGCGGGGTCCCTTTCCCGGCCGGTTTCCGCCTCGAGCCGTTGCGACGAGAGCGCCCGCGGAGCGGGTTCCTGTGCGGCGAAGCGGCGGTCGACGACTGGCTGCGGACCAAGGCTCTGCAGCACCAGGACAAGCATCTTTCCGCCACCAAGGTGCTGCTCGATCCGACCGGCGCGATCGCCGGCTACTACACTCTAGCCACCGGACAGGTCGACTTCAGCAATCTGCCGCCGGAGATCGCACGGAAGCTGCCGAGGCGGGCGCTCCCGGTGGCGGTCCTCGCCTGGCTGGGGGTCAGCGCCGCGCACCAAGGCCAGGGGCTCGGCAGACGGCTCCTCGCGCAGGCGC
>JACQVW010000584.1 GCA_016209535.1 Planctomycetota bacterium
GTCCAGCACTACATGTACGGCTACCTGCCGCCTCCGCCCAAGGACGTCCGCTTTGCGGTCGAGCGCGTCGACCCGGGCTTCTTCGGCGGGAAGGCGACGAAGAAAGAGGTCGTGATCTCCCTCGGGCCGCCGGGGTGCCCCAAGCTCGAGCTCCTCGTCGTCGTCCCCAACGTGCGCTCGGGCCGCGCGCCCGCCTTCGTGGGCCTCAACTTCACGGGGAATCACAGCCTCGTCGCGGACCCGAGCGTGGCGGTGCCGAAGAGCTGGATGCGGGACGGCCCCGGGGTCGTGGACCACCGCGCCACCGAGAAGGGCCGCGGCATGCAGGCCGGCGCGTGGGTCCTCGAGCAGTCCATCGACCGCGGCTACGCCGTCGCGACCCTCAACTACGGCGACGTCCTCCCGGACAAGCCCGACTTCAAGGACGGCGTCTACCCGCACTTCCTGCCCGCCGGCCGCTCGGAGCCCGAGGCGAACGACTGGGGAGCGCTCGCCTGCTGGGCTTGGGGCCTGCACCGCGCCGTGGACTACCTCGTCACGGACCCGGACATCGACGCCGCGCGCATCGCCGTCACGGGCCACTCGAGGAACGGCAAGGCGGCGCTCCTCGCCGCGGCCTTCGAGCCGCGCATCGCCCTCGCGATCCCGCACCAGGCCGGCTGCGGCGGCACGGCGCCGAGCCGCACGAAGAACCCGAAGGCCGAGACGGTGAAGGCGATCAACGACCGCTTCCCGCACTGGTTCGACGACGTCTTCCCGCGGTTCAACGACCAGGTAGACCGCCTGCCCTTCGACCAGAACGGCCTCGTGGCCCTCGTCGCGCCGCGGCCCGTCCTCTTCACGAACGGCATCGAGGACCAGTGGGCCGACCCGCAGGGCCAGTTCGAGATCCTGCGCGCCGCGGACCCGGTCTACCGGCTCCTCGGCGCGGGCGGCCTCGACGCGAAGGACGTGCCGCCCCTCGGCCAGCTCGCCGGCGGCACGCTCGGCTACTACGTGCGCGAGGGCGGGCACGTCTCGGACGCGGCGTACTGGAAGGTCTTCCTCGACTTCGCGGACAAGCACTTGAAGGCCCGGCCGTGAGCGGAACGCGCGAAGCTCAAGGCCCGTTCGCGGACCTCGCGAGCCCCGAGGACGTCGAGGCCCTGCTCGTCGAGAAGGCGAGCGCCTGGATCTTCAAGCACTCGACCCGCTGCCCCATCTCCGCCGCGGCGCAGGAGGCGTTCTCGAGGCTCGCGTCGATGGGGCCGGGCCTGCCCGTCCGCAGGGTCCTCGTGGTCGAGAGCCGCCCCGCGTCGAACGCCGTCGCCGAGCGGCTCGGGGTCCCTCACGCCTCGCCCCAGGCGATCCTGCTCCGCGACGGCGCGGTCGCGTGGACCGCGAGCCACTGGGAGATCACCGCCGAGGCGCTCGCCGAGGCCGAGGGGCGGGGGGGGGCCGCCTAGGGCGTTACGCGACCGTTACCGCCTGAAAGGGTACGCGCGGCACTGATGGTGGACGGAGGACACGCCATGACACGCCGACGCCAGAAGACCATCGCCTGCACTTGCATCGCGCTCGCCGCCCTCGCATGCACCGCCTCGGGCTACGCCTTCCGCGAGCCGCTCATCGACCGAGCCTGGATCGCGCTCCTGAGGCACGGGGGCCCGCCGGTCCGCGCCCGCGCCGCGGGCGAGCTCGGCCGGCGCCGGGCTCTGCGGGCCGTGCCGCACCTCGTCCATGCGCTCCGCAATGACGCCGAGAAGCCCGTGCGCGACGCCGCGGCCGAGGCGCTCGGCGCCGTGGGGCCGGCCGCCGGCAACGAGGCGCTCTGGGCCCTCGTCGAGTCCGTGGACACGCGCAACGTGCCCTTGGGCCTCTGACGCCTCGACAACCAGGGCCCCGGGTGGGCCCTCCTCAAGATCGGCAAGGCAGCCATCCCGCACCTCGAGCGAGCGAGGAAGGAGAGCGCGGAGCCGGGCGCGTTCGCCTATTCCTTCCTCGTCGGAAAGATCCGCGAGGTCCGTGGCGGGCGGTGACGGCCCGGGGCCAGAGGACAGTATCGGCGCGGCACGAGCGGCGGGGTGCTCGAGGCGCACCCAGGATCACGATCCCCTGCCGGACCGTGCCGCCTTCGCGATCAGCGCGGCGGCGCCGTCGAGGCTGCGCGCCCCGAGAAGGCTCTCCATGAGCCGCCGCAGGGCGACCCTGCCCTTTGGCAGCTCGGCATGTGCGAGAAGCTGAAGACCTCTCTTTCCGAAGCGGTCGCGCAAGATCGTGCCGATCGCCTCCTCGAGCCCCTCGGCATGGCCCTCCTTGCGGCCTTCCTTGCGGCCTTCCTTGCGGCCGATTCGCTCGCCCCTCCGGATCCCGATCCGTTCGAAGCTCGTGACGTACGGCATGCTTCTCCTTCTCTCGTACTCCGAGATCCAGCCCTCGAACCGTTCGTCCAGTCCCGGCGGAAGGTAGACGAGCCAGTCGAGGAACTTCAAGACGTTCATGATATCACCAGGCTTGTAGCCCCGCTCGTACAGCAGCCGCACCAGCTCCTTCTTCACCGAGAGCTGCCTCTCGGCGTCCTTCCCGGCCTCCTGCCTCCTCAAGTGTGCGAGCACGAGGAGCGCGAAGGGGTTCGGGCAGCGCTCGAGCTCCGCCTCGCGGCCCCGGTAGTCCGAGACCTTGACTGCAGGGAACTGGAAGAGCTTGCGGAAGTCCCAGCGCCGGTAGTCGTAGGGCTCCACGCGGTAGCGCGCCCCGGCGTGGGTCAGGAGGGCGAGGCTCACCACTTCCTCGCCGTAGCGCTTGTAGATCCACTCGTTGTAGCTGAAGAGCCGCCTCGAGAACCCGGGCCCGGCGCGGCCTTCGATCTCGACGTGGATGAGGATCCAGGCCTTCTCGCCGGTGCGGAGGCGGACCTTCACGAGCTTGTCGAGGTACTGCCTGCCCTTGGGGGCGCTCCGCAGGATCCCTTGAAGCTCCTTGTCCAGATAGACGGGCTCCTGCGACCAGTCGATGTCGCGGTGCACCCGGGGGAAGAAGAACTGGAGGAA
>JACQVW010000585.1 GCA_016209535.1 Planctomycetota bacterium
GGACGGGGGGGGTGGTCGCAGGATGCGCCTGGCCTCCCGGAGCCGCGCGGCGCTCCGCAAGCGCCTGAGCGGCCCGCCGTTCCGGTGCCTGGACCCGAACCGGGGGGGGCACCGGCACCGGCTCCGGGCGAGGCTCAAGTGCACGTGCCGGCGGGCGACTCGAAGCCCGGAGGGACCGCGAGGCCTCCGGAGGGAGGGAACGCGGCGCAGGCGCAGGCACAGGAGCCGAAGTCGGAGCTGAAGCCGAGGCCTCCCAGGAAATACGAGACCGAAGTGCGGCTCTCGCTCGAGGACGCCATCCGCATGGGCCTCGAGAACAACCTCGACGTCAAGGTCTCCCGCATCGACGATGACGTTCGGACGCGAGAGGTGATCGTGGCGAAGTCCGTCTTTGACCCGGCCTTCAACCTGGGCTCAAGCTACGCGAGGAACCGGGACCCGTCTGTGAGCTTTTTCGAGATTGGGCCCGGGCTGGCGGCCCAGGGGATCCGGGTGAGCCCCTCGGAGGTGTTGAGCTACTCAGCCGGCCTGAGCGGGACCTGGACGCTCGGGACGCAATACGAGGTGAAGGTGGCTCAGGTCGAGCGCGATCGTCCCATCGCGAACCGTGTGGGCTTGACCTTCCTGAACCCCGTGACTTCTACGGAGGCCTCCGTGGTGGCCCGGCAGCCCCTCCTCAAGGGAGCGTGGTACGCGGTGAACACGGCGGAGATCCAGATCGCTCGCAACAACACGCTGATCTCCAAGGAGCAGCTCGAGCTGACGACGATGACCACGGTCTTCCAGGTCGAGAGCGCGTACTGGGAGCTGGTCTTCGCGATCCGGAACCTGGAGGCCAAGTCCAAGGCGTACGAGGTGGCCCTGGAGAACCTGGAGAACGTCCGCAAGAAACGAGCCGTCGGGGCGCTCGCGGCGATCGACGTCACCACCGCCGAGAGCCAGTCTGCTCTCCGCAGGGTGGAGCTCGAGGATGCCGAGGAGCTCCGGGAGAGGGCCAGGGACAGTCTCTTGAGGGTGATCAACTACACGAGGGAGCAGTCTCTCAAGGAGACCTGGGAGTCCGGCAGCAGGATAGCGCCCTTCGACAACATCATGGTGCTCTGCACGACCCCACCGGTCGATGATCCTCTGGACATCGAGAGGGACACGGCTCTGATCGCCGCCTTCAGCCGCCGGCCGGAGTACCGCCAGCTCCAGCTCAACGTCGAGAACCAGCAGATCCGGATCGACGTTGCCAAGAACGCGCTCCTCCCCTCGCTGGACCTGACGGGCCGCTGGGCGCAGCTCGGCCTGGACGACGCGTTCGACGAGTCCTACGGCGAGATGCGTTCGGGCAGGTTCTACGACTGGGAGGTCGGCCTCGAGCTCTCGATCCCGCTCTCGAACCGCGGTGCGAAGAGCCGTTACCGGAATGCCCGCGACGAGCTGCGAAAGCTCAAGGTCAGCAAGGCGGACCTGGAGAACCAGATCGTCCTCGCGGTGGATCAGGCGATCCGGAACATCCTCCACTTGCGGCGGAAGGTCCAGGACCTCGACGAGCGCGTCCGGCTCCAGGAGGAGCTGCTGCGCGCCGAGCGCCGGAAGGTGGAGGTGGGCATGTCCATCGCATACACCGTGAGCGTCATAGAGAACGACCTCGTCGAGAGCCAGGCACAAGCCCTGCGGGCCAAGGCGGACTTACAGATCGCGAGGGCCGAGCTCTGGCAGGCGACGGGCCTCCTCCTCGAGCGCCGCGGGATCATCCTGGACTCGCCGGCGGGTCAGCGCTGAGGCCCTTACTCCCGCGCCTCGAGCCTTGCGTTCAGCTCGAGCTTCTCCGGGCCGCGGCTCACCTCGATGATGACCTCGTCCCCGGGCTTGTGCTTGCCGAGGAGCGCCGTCCAGCTCTCGACGTCCTCCACGGCCTGGCCGTTCCAGCGGAGCAGCACGTCGCCGGGCTTGGCGCCCGCCTTGGCCGCGGGGGAGCCGTCCCGGATCCCCTCGAACCGCACGCCGCGCCCCGCGAAGGCGTAGTCCGGCACGGAGCCGAAGGTCACACGGAAGCCGGAGCGGCGCTGGGGGAAGAGGACCTTGACGTTTGATTCGCTCTCGCCGCGGCGGAGCTTCACGGTCACTTCTTCTTCCTCGGGGAGGTCTTCGACGATCCTCGGGAGGTCCCTGGCGGTGCGCACCGGTCTGTCCCCGAGAGCCAAGATCACGTCCCCGGCCCGGATCCCGGCCTTGGCCGCGGGGGTGTCCGGGACGGTGTCCTCGACCCTCGCGCCGGGATCGTCCGACTCGAGGTCAAGGACGACTCCGAGGCGAGGCCTCCCGTGGGCGCCGGCCTGGGCCAGCGCCGCGGGAGCGAAGGCGGGCCGCTCGGGCAGGGTCGCCAGGCCTTCCACCGTGGCCCGCACGGCCTCGAGGAGGCGCGCGGCGCCGGCGTAGTCGAGGGTGGCGGCGTCATCCTCCGGCGTGTTGTACTGCGGGTGCATGCCCGTGAAGAAGAAGAGCACCGGGACCTCGCGGGCCAGGAAGGTCGCGTGGTCGGACCCGCCAGCGGCCATCCCGCGCTCGTTCGCCTGGAGGGGCTGGCCCGATTGCCTAGATGCTGCTTCTATGATTTCTGGCAATGCGGGCGACGAGCCGGAGCCGAGGACGCTGATGGACCCGCCGGGCTTGGAGCGACCGATCATGTCCAGGTTGACCATGGCGCAGACGGCGTGCAGGGCCTCGGGACCGGAGACCTGCTCGAGGTCCTGGGGGAGCACCCAGCACGGCTCCGTGGACCAGGACGGGGTCACCTGGATCCTGGGGCCGGAGCGCCTCCCCGTGGCGACGAGCACCTGGCCGGCGGAGATCGTCCCCCCCTGCACCTTGCCCGCCTCGTCCCAGCGAGCCGTGTCGCCACGGGCGCGGAAGCGGCGCGGCGCGTCGACCCAGGCGCGGCTGCCCAGGAGCCCGATCTCCTCGCCCGAGAAGCAGAGGAACAGGATGGTCCTCGCGGGGGGCGTCGGACGCCCTTTCGCCAGGCAGCGCGCGAGCTCCAGGACACCCGCGGTCCCGCTCGCGTTGTCGTCCGCGCCGTTGTGCACCTGCCCGAGGTGCTTCGGAGCGACCTGGCCCCCGAATCGGCCGATGTGGTCGTAGTGGGCGCCGACCACCACGGCCTCGCCCGCCAGGGGGCCGTCGCCGCGCAGGCGCGCCGCAACGTTCCTGAGGACGCACTGCCCGAGCTCCGTGTCGAGCCGAATGCGGAGGCCCTCGAGGGGCTTGCTGCGCGGCTTCAAGTCCTCGTCGATGCCTCGCACCAGGGCACCGAGGTCGAGGCCGGCCTTCGCGAGGACCTCGCGGACGGCGTCCGGGTGGGCGATGAGCGCCGGCAGGGTCGGCTGGCGCGGCGAGGCCCGGTGCGCAATGCCGCGGAGGTCGTTCTCGCCGGCAGTCTCGGCGGACCGCGGCCCTTGTCCCGCCGCGCTCTCCAGGGGCGGAGTGACGATGATGGCCGCGGCGGCCCCGTGGTCCAGAGCGTTCCGGAGCTTCGAGACGAGGGCGGCATGAGGGCTCCGCTTGCCGCCGAAGGGACTCTTCTCATCGCCCAGGCGCGGGACGAAGCGGAGGACGATGACGGCTTTCCCTCGTACCTCGAAGCCCGCGTAGTCGTCGTAGTCGAGGCCGGCCTTCCTGTCGTCTTCGCCCGCCGTGATGCCGTATCCCGCGAAGAGGAGCGGCGCGTCGACGGGGCCGCCCTCGCCGTGGCCGAAGGGCACGACCTCGGTCCATGGCGCGAGACGCCGCTGACCTCCTGCGGAGTCCACGAGGACGGCGCCGTGCACGCGGGCGAAGTCCGCGCCGAAGGGCACCGTGAAGCTCTGGAAGTAAGTGCCGTCGTCGCCGGCGGGCTCGAGGCCGAGCGCCCGGAACTGGTTGGCCAGGTACTCCGCGGCCACCTCGAGCCCGGGCTCGCCGGAGTCGCGGCCCCCGAGCTCGTCGCTCGCGAGGATCTCCACGTGGCGCCGCAGCACCTCGGGGTCGATGCACTCGCCGCTCCAGGTCCTGGGGGAGAGGACGAGGGGCAGGCAGGCGGCGAGGAGGAGGCCGGTCGGATTCGGAGGCGTGTTGAGCGTTCTCATGCTTTGGATTGGATCTTCTTCTTCGCGTCGAGCCAGTCGGTCGCGTGGAACTTTGTGCGGCCGTCGGGCTGGAACGCTCCCGAGCCTCCCAGGTGAACGACGTTGAGCCCGAGGGAGGTGAGGGCGCGCGCCTCGGCGCCCATCGCCGCGACGGCCCACTTCGCGGCTTGCCAGGAGGACAAGGGCAGGAGAGCCACGGGACCGGCCGGTGAGGCCGGCTCGGAGGCTCGGCCCGTGAGCACGGGTCCGGCCTCGAGCCCGAGGCGCCCGAGCCAGGCCCGGACCTGATCCGGCTCGTCGTGCCGCCGGGTCGCCACGTAGACGAGGGAGTAGGCCCTCGCGAGCTCGCGCAGGGCCTCGAGAGCGCCCGCCCGCGGCAGGTCGCTCCCGGGCTCGGCCACGGCCCCCGGCACCATCACCACGAGGAGGGGCCTCGAGGCGGGGAGCACCTCGACCGAGAAGCGTACCTCGCCGGCAGGGACGGCCTGCGCCCAGGGGCCCTCGAGCCGGGCTGCGTAGCGGTGCGTCCCGGCCGCGTCGGGGGCCTTGAGGCGGCACGTGGCGAAGCCGGCGGAATCGAAGGCCGCCGTGGCGGCGGGCTGGCCGGCGGCGGCCTCGGCCCGGTACGGGTACACGGCGACCTTGAGGTCCTCGACGGGTCTCCGCGTGAACGAGGGCCCGGCCTGCTCGAGGCGGACCTCGAAGGCAGCCTCCCCGCCGGGCAGGGCGGCCGCGTCGGACGCGACGAGCTTCGGCGGGGGCGGGTAGCGGACGGCCAAGACGGTGACGGCGGCGAGGAAGGACGCCTGGACCGCGACGGCGGCGAGCAGGGGCCAGAGGGGTACGCGCTGGCGGCGATGCGGGTCCAGCCTCGGCTCGGGCTCCCCACGCGGCTCGGGGGAGCGGCCGCCCGCCTCCCGGCCGGGGTCCCTCGGCCCGCTCGGCCGGTCTCGCCTATCCTTCCTTGCCGCTCGGCTCAACTTCCAGCTCGACGATGTAGGGCAGGTGGGGGGGGCTCAAGCGGTCGACGGCGACCCTCGCCAGCGGAGATGGCGTCTCGGGATAGGTCTTGACGAGGGCGACCCGCTGCGGGGCCTCGTATTCGACGTGCACGATGGGCCCCGAGCGCCCGTCGGAGAGCCTCACGCGCTTGCCGATGAGCTCGAGGCGCTCGAGCCTCTCCAGGAGGATCGCGATGGATTCGGAGTCGGTGGCCAAGGGTCTCCTCTCGTCTCGTGTCTCGGGTCTTGCGCCAGGAGAGCGGCGAGCGCCCGATTATATTCGATGATGGGCCCTCCAGAACCGAAAATGGGCCCCGTGTCCGAATGGTTCGTGGTCGAGAACGCCTCGTCGAGGATGGGACGGAGCGCCGGGCGGCGGGCGCGAGCGGCGGCGGCGCGGCGTGGTCTCGGAGGCTCGCCGAGCCTGCGCTGGCTGGACCTCAAGGACCTGGGCGAGGCCCAGGGCCGACCCGAGCGGGTGATCGTGGTGGGCGGGGACGGCAGCATCAACGCCGCGGCGACCTGGCTCCTCGAGCGCGGCCTCGACTGCCCGATCGCCGTCGTGCCCGCGGGCACCGGCAACAACCTCGCCCGCGGCCTCGGTCTTCCCCTCGACGCTGCGGACGCGCTCGAGCTGGCCTTCGCGGGCGGGCGGACGAGACCCCTCGATGCCATCGCGTACCAGGCGAGGGGCGAGGGGCGGCGGAGGATCGCGATCCAGACCGCGGCCCTCGGCTTCCCGGCGGAGATCGCCGGGCGCTACGACGCGCTGCGCCGGCACCGGCTCTTCCGCTTCCTCTGCGTACCGGCGGGTCCGTACATCTACCGAATACTCGCCTTCCTCGGCCTGGCGGCCCAGAAGCGCCGGGAGCGGCGGGGGGACGGCTTGCTCGGCGTGCGGTGCAGCCTCCCCGGCGAGGTGCTGGAGGAGAGCGTCTTCGCGATCTTCATCGGGAACGAGCGGTCCCTCGGCGGCAACTTCCACCCCTGTCCCCGCGCCGAGGTGGACGACGGCGCCCTCGACCTGTGCCTCATCCGGGCCGGCACCGGCGCCAGGTACCTCGAGCTCTTCCGCTCGATCATCCGGGGCGAGCACTTGAGCCTCGAGCGGACCGTCGTCTACCGCCAGACGCGGGGCCCCGTCGAGATCGAGCTCTCGCAGCCCTGCCGGTTCCTCGCCGACGGTGACCTCTGGGTGCAGGACCAGGGTTTCCGGCTCGAGGTCCTCCCGCGGCGGTTTCGGGTGATCGCTGGTTCCGATACAATGGGCGCGTGAGCAAGGGACACAGCCCGGTGGAAGCGATGACGCCCGAGGAGCGAGACCTGACCCGCGAGGAGGCGGAGCTCATCGCGGCCGCGAGGCGCAAGGCCTTCGTCCTCTACGAGGGGAAGCTCGTGCCGCACCGGAGCTGCGGGATCGCCCTCGCCGAGACCTTCAACCTGCCGACGCGCCCGTACCAGGCGCTGCGGCGCGGAGGGATCACGGGGGAGGGGGAGTGCGGCGCGATCAAGGCCGGGGAGCTCGTCCTCGGGGAGTACCTGGGAGACCCGGATCCTGCCGGCGCCGTCACCCCGCGGCTCCGGGCCGCGGCCGTCTTCTACCGCGAGCGCTGGAGGCGGCGCGTGGACCTCGGGCCCGGGGGCGCGGCCGGGAGCATCGCCTGCAACGCGCTGACGGCCCCTTTCGGCGACTTCCGCGGCGCCGACCGCCAGTCCTTCTGCACGAGCATCGCCGCGGCCGTGGCCGAGGTCGTCGCCGAGACCCTGGTGCGCTTCGGTGCCCCCTTCGAGATCACCCCCATCCGCGGCCTCGAGGGCGACC
>JACQVW010000586.1 GCA_016209535.1 Planctomycetota bacterium
AGGACGTCCTCGGTGAACACGTCGCCCTTGAGCAGGTACTCGTGGTCCTTCTCGAGGCTCGAGAGCGCCTCGTCGAGCGACCCGGGCGTCGTGGGGACCTTCTTGTCCTCCTCGGGCGGGAGGTCGTAGATGTCCTTGTCGAGCGGGTCCCCCGGCTTGATCTTCTTCTGGATGCCGTCGATGGCCGCCATGAGCATGGCGGAGAACGTGAGGTAGGGGTTGCAGCTCGGGTCCGGGCAGCGGAACTCGAGGCGCTTCGCCTTCGGGCTCGTCGAGTACATCGGGATGCGCACCGCGGCGCTGCGGTTCCGGCTCGAGTACGCGAGGCGGTTGGGAGCCTCGAATCCCGGGACGAGGCGGCGGTAGGAGTTCGTGGTCGGGCAGGCCAGCGCGACCAGCGAGCTCGCGTGGGTCAGGAGCCCGCCGATGGCGTGGAGGGCGGTCTCGCTCAGGCCGGCGTACTTGTCGCCCGCGAAGAGGGGCTGGTTCGCCTTCCAGAAGGAGAAGTGGACGTGCATGCCGCTCCCGTTGTCCTGGAAGAGGGGCTTCGGCATGAAGCAGGCGTACTTGCCGTGCTTCCGGGCCACGTTGCGGATGATGTACTTGTACAGTATGAGCTGGTCCGCCATCTTCACGATCGGCTGGAACCGCATGTCGATCTCGTTCTGCCCGCCCGTGGCCACCTCGTGGTGGTGCGCCTCGACGTCGATCCCGCAGCCCTGCATGGCGAGCACGATCTCGCTGCGGATGTCCTGCAGGGTGTCGGAGGGGGGCACGGGGAAGTACCCCTCCTTGTAGCGGATCTTGTACCCGGTGTTCGGCTTGTGGCCGGTGCTGGCTTCGGCCTTCTCGTCGCGCCCCGTGTTCCACTGCCCCTCGACGGAGTCGATGAAGTAATAGCCTTGGTTGACGCCGAAGTCGTAGCGAATCTCATCGAAGATGAAGAACTCCGCCTCGGGGCCGAAGTACGCGATGTCGCCGATGCCCGTGGACTTCAGGTAGGCCGCCGCCTTGCGCGCGACGTTGCGGGGGTCGCGCGTGTAGTCCTCGCGCGTGATGGGGTCCTTGATGTTGCAGATGAGGACCGCGGTGGGGATGGGGCTGAACGGGTCGAGGAAGCAGGTCGTCGGGTCCGGGAAGACGAGCATGTCGCTTTCCTGGATGCCCTGCCAGCCTCGGATGCTCGAGCCGTCGAAGCCGACGCCGTTCTCGAAGGCGTCCTCGTCGATCTTGTCGACGGGGACCGAGAAGTGCTGCCAGACGCCGGGGAAGTCGATGAACCGCAGGTCGACGATCTTGACCCCATGGTCCTTGAAGAACTTGAAGACGTCCGAAGGGGACGTCGTGGGCTTGAAATCCATGAAACGGCCTTCCTCCTATCCGAAGCCAACTCTTGACCGACCAAGGGGAGCCAACCGTGGCCTCCCCGACGCCGCGTCCCTCGCGCAGGTCCCGCCGCGGCCGGGGCTGCCGGCCCTGCCGCCCGCTGCACCGATCAAGTGCAGCCCGGCTGGCCAGGGGACGATCGCACCGCCTCCACTCCCTCTCACTTCGGGACCCCACGAAGAGGGCGTGGAAACCCGCGCCGCCGGCCGGTGACGCGACCTTCGAAGTCGAACCAGATTACGAAGCCAAGCCTTATAGCAGGAAGGTAGGGGGGTGGAAAGGAAAATCTTGGGGCCTTGAGGACCTCGCTTGCCCCGCCCGGGATGCCTGCCGGGCCGAGATCCCGGGCGCGGCGATCAGCAGCCCGCGTACTCCCCGCAGCCGAGGTCCGCGCCCGCGTCGGCGGGGGTGGGGTCCTCGCCGCACGGGGAGCCCGGCGGGCCCGGGGGCGCTGGCGCGGCCTGGCCCAGGAACAGGTACCCGAGGATCTTGATCGCATCCGTGAGCTGGAGCTGGCCGTTGTCGTCGGCGTCCGCCGCGTCGAGGCAGGCGGGCGCCACCGCGCCGAGGAAGAGGTACCCGAGGATGCGGATCGCATCGGTGAGCTGGAGCTGGGCGTTCGAGTCGGCATCGCCGCGGTGGAAGATCGGCGCCCCGGAGTCCACCTTGCACGTCTCGCGGTCCAGGCACAGGACGATCCCCGCGGTCAAGGGCTCGCCCGTCCCCGGCTTCTGGAAACGCAGCCGGAAAGCGTGGCTCCCGGATCCCTCGAAGACCTTCACCATGAGGCGGTGATGGCCCGCCTTGAGGGGGTTCAAGGCGGGCACGGACGCGCCCTGGACCACGTCCAGGACGGTGTTCGCGGCCCCCGCCGTCCTCAGGGCGTTCTTGATGAAGACCTCGGCGCCGTCCAGGAGGACCTGGATCGAGTCGTCGCTCGCGAGACCGATGTCCACGACCGCGTCCGAGGCCACGTCGATGTACGTCACGGCGTACGCCATGACGCCGTTCAGGTCCCCGCCGTAGTAGTCGTTGAAGAGGACCGTGTCGTCGATGTCGAGCCAGGAGGCCCACGTGGGCATGCCCCCGGGGTTGATCCCGTTGGGGAACACCGGCGCGTCCAGGCCGCGGCTCCGCGCCGGGCCCGAGGGCCCGTACGCGGTGTTGACCGTGTCGCCGTCCTCGGGCTGCACCGTGGCCTCGGTGGTCCCGGCGCCGTCCGTCAAGTGGTCCTTGCGGATGTTGGTGAGGCCCGGGGCGGCGGTGTTCCCGCTGGGCTGCCTGTAAGGCCCGAGGAGGAGCCAGTCCTTGATGAACCCCGCCTCGCTGAAGGGAGTCCTGTTGTGGAGGGCGCTCGCGCCGCGCACGGGGAACTCCACGATGGAGCCGGGGTCCGTCACGGCCCCCCGGAAGACGGCGACGCCCTTCGCGTTCGGCGCCTTGACCCGGTAGCTCAGGGTCGTTGGCCCGATCGCCGCGCCCTCGAGGGTCCAGGTGATCGTCGGACCCGCGATGGCGCCGCCTGGGGAGACGTCGCTCGGCGTCCAGCCGGCGGGCACCGTCTCCTCGATCTTGACCGAGGCCGGCGGCGCGCAGGGCCCCGAGGCGCCGCGGACGTCCGCGATCTCGATCCGGACCTCGTAGCTCTCCCCCTCCTTCCACGCGGGCCGCTCCACGCGCTCGAGGACGATCGTCTCCCCCGTGTCCACGGAGCGGGTCGCGGAGACGGGCGGCCTCACGCAGCCGTCGAAGGGCGTCTTTTGCACGCGCAGCCTGCTCGTGATGGGGCTCCCCGTTGCGTCCTGGAACCGCAAGGAGAAGCTCCAGTCGGCGCTCCCTTCGAAGACCTTCACCAGGAGCTCGTTCTGCCCCTTCTTGAGGACGTGGGGCTGCGTGAAGCGAAGACCATCGGGCGATGTGTCGAGGGGGAGGCAGGCGTCGGCGCCGGCGCGGGCGACGTCGTTGATCCAGACCTCCTCGCCGTTCAGCTTCACCTGGACCGAGTCGCCGCTCGAGATGCCGAGGTAGACGGGCAGGTCGGCGCCCGTGTCGTTCGAGACGTAGGTCTGGGCGTAGGCCATGACGCCGTTGGGGTCGCCGCCGAAGACGTCGCGGTTCAAGTCGATGAGGCCGTCGAGGTCGTTCCAGGCGAAGACCGTCGGGACGCCGCCGGGGTTCCTGCGCCGCGCGCCGCCCGAGATCCCCGTGCTCAGGGCGCCGCTGACTCCGTCCCCGTTGAAGGCGGTCGAGATCTCGCGGCCCGGGAAGAAGACGAAGTCCTCCTCGAAGGCCTCGCCGTCGGTGAGGTAGTCGAGGGCGATCCTCTCCTCGCCCGGCGTGGCGCCGCCGGACTGCAGGTAGGCGCCGAGGATGTTCCAGGACCGGAGGCCGCCGCAGGCGTCGAAGGGATCGTCCTTCGAGATCGTCGACTCCCCGCCGATGAGGCTCGGCACGGCGAGGGCGATCGCCTCCGTGATCTCGCCGGAGAAGGACGCGGTGACGTCCGGGGCGTCCGGCGCCGTGACCTTGTAGCTCAAGGTCTTGCCCGCGGCGAGCGCGGCCCCCATGAGGCTCCAGCGGATCTTGCCCGTGGGCGCGTCGAAGGCCCCGCCGTCCGAGATCGCGGACGCCGCCCAGCCCGCGGGAGGGGCCTCCTCGATGGACGCGCCCGCTGGCTGGGCGCATTCGTCGTCCGCGGCCCGCACGGCGCTCACGGTGAGGGTCACGTCGATGACGTCCCCGGGCCCGTAGTCGCCGTTGTGCTCCTCGGGCGGCCGCGTCGTGTGGACCTCGCGGAGGACCGTCGCCGGGGGAGCGAGGCAGAAGCCCTCGGGCAGCGTCTCGATCTTGATCGAGTGGACGATCTGGTTCTGCCACGCGCCGCCCGTGGACGCCGTGACCCCGAGGTACCCCTCGAAGGGCTCGAAGTTGGGGATCTTGTAGGTGTACATGGGGGTCCTGGCCATGCCCACGTCATCGTTGGAGAGGACGAACGCCACGGTCCCGTTCTGGACGAGGACCTCCATGAGGAACCTGTTGGGCTCGGCCGGCGGCGGCTGCCGGTTGTTGAGTGGGTAGACGGTCTCGTCGATCCGCGTGAAGGTCTCGGAGATGGGAGGCGCGGCGTCGCCGCCCGCGAATCCCGTAGGAGACCAGGAGAACGCGACGTGGTTCTGGTCGTTCTGGTCGCCCGTGTTGCAGCTCCAGTTGTCGAACTCGAAGATCATGGTCGGCGCACGGCCGAGGCCCGTGGCGCCCATCCCGCCGCCGGCCGTCCCGAGGCCAGGGGGGTCCGTCGTGCCGACGATCACGATGGTCATGCCGTCCGCGGGCCGGGCGATGGAGCCGTCCCTGAGCTCCACCACGGCGCTGAGCTTGAAGTTGTCGTAGAGGATCCGCTCCGAGCGGAAGACGCTCCCGTTCTGGTTCCCCAGGGGGGGCGTGATCAGGACGTAGCCGTCGTCCTCCCCCAGGTAGAGGGTGCAGGGGGCCGCGGGGTCGAAGACGTTCGCGTCGACGCACTCCGCCGCTTCGGGCGGCACCCACGTGGCCGACCCCTGCAGGATCCAGCCGTTGGCGGTGGGGTCCTCGTTGAAGGTGTCATCGACCGCCGTCACTTGCGCGGCGAGGCGCGCGCCGCCGAGACTCACGGGCAGCACGGGCAGAACGGACAGCACGAACATCAAGAACCGCTTCATGGGCGACCCTCCCTCCTGCGGTGAACCGGTGCCTGGGACCTTGGAACCTTTCGGCAGGCCCCCCCGGAGCGACGGGCCCCGAGGGGCCTTCCAACCGCGTAACAGGTTAGCCCAAGGGCGGGGGGGAAGGGAAGGGGCTTGTGCTCAGCACTTCAGCCCGTCGCCCGTCGGGTCCTCCCCCGGCTCCGGGAACGGCGCCGCAGGGGCGGGGCCTCCGAGGAAGAGGTGGCCGAGGAGGGCGATGGGGTCCGTGATGTTGAGGACTCCGTCGTCGTTCGTGTCGGCCGCGTCCTCGCAGAAGGCTCCCGGCCCGGCCCAGGCGCCGAGGAACATGTAGCCGAGCGCCGTCACGGCGTCCGAGAGGTCCACGTCCCCGTCAGCGTTGGAGTCGCCGCGGCGGAAGGTCGGCGCCGTCGCCGGAGGCCCGATGATCGTGACCGAGCGCTGGCGGTGGAACGCCGTGACCTTCGGGTCGTAGTACTCGTAAACGCGGGAGAGGGGCCCCTCGGCGCGCACCGGGTAGAGGGCGCGCACCTGGAAGCCGAAGGCGAGCGGCTTCCCGCTCACGAGCTCCTCGATGTAGAAGATCACCTTCCTGCCTGCGAGCTCGGTGCGGCTCACGGTCTTCGAGGCGACGAGCGCCTCGAGCGACGAGCGCACCACCTCGAAGCCCGTGGGGATCCCGACGTCGGCGATCGTCATGCCGGTCTTCGGCTTCTCGCCGGTGTACTTCAAGGTCACGCGGACGTCGACCAGGTCATCGACCTCGATGTGGCTCGAGTCGTAGGCCACGTCGATGAGCATGTCCCGCGGCGGAGGCAGAAGGTCGCCCGGCACGTTGTAGCGCTTGACCACCTGGTAGCCGGCGTTCCCGCGGCCCGAGGACCGCAGCTCGAGGGAGCCCGCCACGGGGAGCTCGAAGGAGTGCGAGAGGTCGTAGTTCGACGAGTCCACGTGGAGCGTGAGGAGGGTCTCGCCTCCCGAGGCGACCGAGAGGTCCACGTCGAGGTCGCGGCGCACCTTGCGGGCCGCGAGGAAGAGGGCGCGGATGGCGACGACCGTGTCCTGGGTAGACTCCCCGTAGCCCCCGAGGGCGTTCCGCTGCGTCGAGAGCCACTCCACGGCGCCCTGCGCCTCGGGCCTCCCGGCGCCCCCCTCGGCCGATAGGAGGGCCATCGCGGCGTAGCCCGTCGTCTCGACGGGGTAGGGCTCCCAGTGCAGGCCGGGCCCGTCGGTCTTCGCGAGCTCGAGGAGCCGGTCGAGGACCGCTCGGGCCGCGTCCCCGAAGCCCGGGACCTTGCCGAGGGCCACGGTGGCGATCGAGAGCGAGTAGGCGTCGTCGTTCACCGGTGTGCGCCGGTCCCGCAGGTAGCCCGCGGCCTTCGCGAGGGCCGCGGCGACTTGCGCGTTTCCGCCTGAGCCCGGGGGCGTGTATTCGTAGTCGGCGAGGGCGTTCGTCACGTAGGCCGCCATGGCGTAGAGGTTCGAGAGGCCGCCGTCCATCTCCTTGTGGATCAGGAAGTCGTCCGTCTGGAAGGACCCGTCGGCCTGCTGGCGCGAGACGAGCATGCCCGCCGCCTGGGCCAGGACCGACTCGTCGATGTCGCGCACCTCGCGCGCCCCGGCGAAGGTCGAGAGGACGAACGCCGTGAGCCACAGGCTCCCCTCGGGTCCGCCGAACGCGGCGAAGCCGCCGTCGTCGGACTGGAAGGTCAGCTCGCGCTGGTAGCCGACGTTCACGAAGTACTCCGCCTCGGCGCGGATCTCGGGCGCCAGCTCGCCGATCTCGCGGAGGTACTTGAGGACCTCGATGTCGGGCGCGAGGAAGATCATGTTCTGCTCGCCGCAGCCGTAGGGCATGCCCAGGAGGTCCGAGACGCCGCTCAGGGTCTGCGCGACGGGGCTCGGGCTCACGTTCAGGTACGCGCGGCCCGATCCCGGGACCGCCTCGGCAGGGATGGAGGCGTCCAAAGACACCGTGGTGTTGGCCTCGATCACGCCGTTCGAGACCTCCTCCACGGGCCTGCCCTCGGGGATGACGAGGAGGTCGCGCCGCACGGCGTCCGAGAAGGACGAGCCCCGCGCCGCGATGGCCAGAGGGTGCGAGCCCAGCGCCGTGGGCCGGATCTCGAAGTGGACGGCGCTCGCCGAGCCGGCCGGCACCGTCACCGTGACGCTCGAGCCGCCCGTGATCTCGAAGCCGGGGGCCTCCTCGAGGCTCAGCGCGACCGCCTGGTCGGTCTCGGCGTAGTTGAACACGTCCACCTTCACGGGGAAGACCTCGCCCCGCACGACCGAGTAGGGGAGGGAGGGCTCGACGAAGAAGTCCTGGAACACCGTGAGGTCGTCCTCGCCGAAGGAGATGCCGCCCGGCGCCCCCGCACCGGCCGGCGGCGCGGTGCCCACGACGGCGAGCTTCCAGCCCGTGATGCTGTCGGGGGCCGTGAGGTCGAGCGTGGCGCGGCCGTCATCGCCCGTGAGGCGGAGCGGCTCCCAGACCCAGGTCTCGGGGAAGTACTGGCGCACCCGGATCGGGTCCGAGGGCGGGCCCGACCCGCCCGGATCGGCGCCCGGCGCGGGGGGCGGGGCCCCGTCGAAGTCGACCGCCTCGGCCCAGCGGTTCCAGAAGTCCACGACGCCGCCCTCGGGGACC
>JACQVW010000578.1 GCA_016209535.1 Planctomycetota bacterium
CCATGGCGATCGTCGCCCCCATGCTGACGATCTACACGAGCCTCGTGGGAACCCTGGGCGGCGCCATGATCGCCCTCTACCAGTACAACGTGAGCCTGGCCAGGTTCCAGACGGACGCCCTCGAGTTCCTCAAGTTCAAGGACGTTTACACGGGCCTCCTCAAGGCCTTCATCTTCGGCGTGGTGATCGCCATCGTGGGGTGCTCCCAAGGCCTCAGGACCCGCGGCGGCGCGATCGGCGTGGGCCAGGCCACCCGCGGCGCCGTCGTCGTGTCGTACCTGCTGATCATCGTCCTCGGCTACTACATCACCTGGATCTTCTTCAGGATTCGCTGGTGAAGAGCGCCGCCCCCGAGCCCATCGTCGACCTCCAGAACGTGGAGAAGTCCTTCGGCCCGCAGCGCGTGCTGTGCGGCGTGGACCTGAAGGTCTACGCCGGCGAGACGGTCGCCATCATCGGGCGGAGCGGCACGGGGAAGAGCGTCACCATCAAGCACATGGTCGGCCTCGAGCGGCCGGACTCCGGCCGGGTCCTGGTCCTCGGGGCGGAGCCCGCGAAGCTGTCCCGGCGGGACCTCGCGGCCCTCCGGCTGCGCATGGGGTACCTCTTCCAGTCCTCCGCGCTCCTCAACTGGATGACGATCGAGCAGAACGTCGAGCTCCCCCTCCTCGAGCACCGGCGGAGCATGAGCCCCGGCGAGCGGAAGGAGCGCGTCCTCGAGAAGCTGAGGGTCGTCGAGATGGAGGAGGCGCGCCACAAGTTCCCCGAGGAGGTCTCGGGCGGCATGAAGAAGCGGGCGGCGCTGGCCCGGGCCATCGTGCTGGACCCGGAGATCATCCTCTACGACGAGCCGACGACGGGGCTGGACCCGGTCATCTCGAGGACCATCGACGAGCTGGTCCTCAGCACGGGGAGGCGCCTGGGCTCGGCGCAGGTCGTCGTGACCCACGACATGGCGAGCGCGTACCGGGTCGCCGACCGGATCAGTATGCTCTACGAGGGCAAGATCATCGCCGAGGGCACGCCCGGGGAGATCCAGCGCTGCGAGAACCCGGTCGTCCAGCAGTTCATCACGGGAGACCTTCACGGCCCCATCCTGGGCGCCGCGAGAGCGATCTAAGGCACGGAGCAAATCACTGGAGGCAACCCATGGCGGAAAGCGGTTCTGCAAGGAACTTGTTGGTCGGGCTCGTGTTCCTGGGCAGCCTGGCGGTCCTCGGCGTCGCGAGCCTGTGGCTCAACGCGCTGCCCTTCCTGCGGAAGGTCGAGGCGCTCACGGTGCGATTCCCGGACGTCGACAACCTGAAGGAGGGGGACGACGTGGTGATCCACGGGCTGCGCGTGGGTCAGGTGGAGGCGATCCGGTACGACCCCGCCGCGCACCCCACGGCGCCCGTCGTGGTCACCTGCAGCGTCCCTCCGGACGTGACGGGGAGGCTGGGAGGCGCGCGCTACACGATCCAGATCTCCGGCCCCCTGGGCGGCCGGTACCTGGAGATCGCGCCCCCGCCGCCGGCCGCCGAGCCGCCTCCGCCGGGCGCCGAGCCCGTGGGCAAGGCCCCGGGCGACGTCTTCAGGCAGCTCCAGGCCCTCTTCGAGAAGACCGAGGCGGGCCACACGACGGTGCCGGAGCTCCTCGACGAGCTCTCGGCAGGCGTGGCCGAGTTCCGCGCCACGTTCCGAGCCATCAACCAGGGCGAGGGCGCCGCCGGAGCCTTCGTCAAGGACCCCGAGCTCCGCGACCGGACGTCGAAGGGCATCGCCGACCTGGCCGACGTGATCGAGAACCTGAAGGGCGAGAAGGGGGTCATCCCCTACCTGCTCAACAACGAAGAGGCGCGGAGGGACCTCGAGGCCATGATCGCCGATGCGCGGGAGGTCCTGCGCGAGGTCCGGGAGGGGAAGGGCCTCGCGGGCCAGCTCCTGCGGGACGAGAAGGTCCCGGCCCGCGTGACCGAGATCCTCGACGACGTCCACGAGGTGGTGCACAAGGTGAACGCCGGCGACGGCACCCTCGGCCAGGCCGTCAACAACCCCAAGGCCTGGGAGGAGCTCGTGAAGATCCTCGTCCTCGCCCGCGAGACCATCGAGGATCTCCGCGAGCAGGCCCCCGTGAGCACCTTCATCAACGCGGCCTTCTCGCCGTTTTGAGGCCCGCCCCGCCCGCCGTCACTCGTCGGCCCGGCGGAAGGCAGCGACGCCCAGGGAGGGCGCGCTCAGGACCACGAGGTGCCGCTCGATCCGGGCCGAGGTCTCCTCGTCGCTCCGGCCCGCGACGACCTCCCACAGGGCCCTGCCCGTCGAGACCGCGAGGCCCGTGAGGACCGTCTCCCCCTTGCGCTCGAGGTGGACGACCACGAGATCGGCTCCGTCCTCGGGCCCCGACACCCGCTTCACCGCACCGCGCAGCGCCGTCCTCCAGAGGAGCTCTCCCGTCGCGGCATCGAAGCACTCGACGGCGCCCGCCCGAGAGCCCGCCACGGTCCTCCCGCCCGGGAGCACGGCGCCCGCGCTCGAGAGCGCCCAGGCCGCGTCCCGGCGGGGCGCCCCGGCGCCCTCGACGCGTTCGGCGCCGTCGTCAGCATCGAGCCACCTTCCCGCCCGGAGGTCGGCTGCGGCCACTCGCCCACCGGGGAGGCCGAACCGCGCCGCGTCGCCCTCAAGCCGGCCCCACGCGGGCAGCGTCCAGCCGGGCAGGGTCATGCGGCGCACGGCGAGCCCCGTCCTCGGGCTCAAGAGGAGGGCGCCTCCGGCGCACGCCACGAGGGCCTGCCCCGCGTGCGGAGGCCCGAGGACCACGGCGCCTCGTTCCGCGGACGCCCGCGCCGTCCAGACGCGCTTCCCGCTCGACAGCGCGTGCGCGAGCACGCAGCCGCCGCTCGTGCCCAGGAGGACCACGGGCTCCACCACCCGAGGGTCCCCCGCGACGCCCGCCTCGGCCTCGAGCGGAGCCTCCCACAGGGGCTTCCCCGTCGCCGCGTCGAGGCCGCGCAGAACGCCGTCGGACCCGAGGACCGCCAGCACGGTCGCGCCGGGGCCGCCGCCGGCCGCGAGCCGACCGCCGCAGCCCGGCACGTGCCAGGCAGCCTCCGGCAGGAGACCCTTGCGGAGCGCCGGCTCTCCCGTCGCGAGCAGGGGCAGGAGCGGACCCTCGATCCGCTCCGTCCGGCAGCCCGGGGAGGACAGCTCGAGCACCGCACAGGGGTCCGGCGGAAGGAAGACCCACCCGGGCGCCCGGCCGCAGGCCTTTCCGTCGACCCGGATCGACGCCCCCTCGGGCACCGTCTCCACGAAGACCGGGACCTGGTGGCTCGAGGCCGTCACCGCGTCGTGCTCCCCCCGGAGGATCTCCCGGTACGCGCCGAAGGCGGCGGCGAGGTCGCCCGCCTGCACGTGGCGCGCGGCCTTCGCGAGGAGCGCGTCCTCCCTCGCCCTGCGGCCCGCGATCGCCTGCCGCGCCCCGGCAGCCCACGCCGCCAGGGGTGGGATCAAGGTGCCCGCGCAGACGGCATCCAGGAGGTCGCCCGCGGCCTCGAGGTCCCCCGCCGCCTGCGCCGCCCGGGCGGTCTGGATCCGCGCCACG
>JACQVW010000591.1 GCA_016209535.1 Planctomycetota bacterium
CCCGAGAGCCTGTCGAGGATGCGCTCGCCGCCGAGGGCGCTCTCGACGACCACGCCGTGGAGGGGCGTGCGCGCGGCGCGGCCGATCTCGACGGCGCCGCGCGTCTCGGGCAGCTCCCGAAGGACCGCCAGGACGTCGGCGGCGTCGGCGGGATCGACGACGAGGACCATCTTCCCCTCGTTGGCCACGTAGAGGGGATCGAGGCCGAGGATCTCGCAGGCGGCGCGGACCTCGGGGGGCACGGGCACCGCGTCCTCGCGGATGCGGAAGCCAAGGCCGGCGGCCTCGGCGATCTCGTCGAGCGCGCTCGCGAGGCCTCCGCGGGTCGGGTCGCGGAGGCAGCGGACGCCGGGGCACCGCTCGAGTACGGCCTGGACGGCGCGGTGGAGGGGCGCCGAGTCGCTCAGGATCTCCGAGGCGAACTGGAAGCCCTCGCGCTGGCCCATCACCGCCATGCCGTGGAGGCCCACGGGCCCCGAGAGGATCACCCGGTCGCCCTCGCGCACCCGGCGAGGCGAGGGGTCGACCCCGGGCGGCACGACGCCGATCCCCGTCGTGTTGATGAAGACCCCGTCCCCCTTCCCGCGCTCGACCACCTTCGTGTCGCCCGTGACCACGGCGACGCCGCAGGCGCGGGCCGCCCGGCCGGCCGAGGCCGCGACGCGCTCGAGGTCGGCGATCGGGAAGCCCTCCTCGAGGATGAACGCCAGGCTCAGGTAGCGCGGGGCGCCGCCGCACATGGCGATGTCGTTCACCGTGCCGTGGACGGCGAGGCTGCCGATGTCGCCGCCGGGGAAGAAGATCGGCTGGACGACGAAGGAGTCCGTGGTCATGCAGAGGCGGCCCGCGCCGACCGCGAAGGTGGCGCCGTCCAGCATCGGCTCGACGGCCGGGTCTCCGGGCAGCGCGGGCAGGATCGTCTCGGCCAGCAGGCGCGCGCCCAGGGACCCGCCGCCGCCGTGCCCCAGGAGCACGCGGCCGCCCGCGCCGAGCGGCGCGGGGCAGGAGAGCGCGAAGGGCCGCTGCGCGGCCGCTGGATCGGTCATCGCTGGCCGCCTCCCGGAGCCCCCTGGGCCCCGTGGGCCGCCCCGGCCACGACGGCCGCCGTCTCCGCCCGCCGGTAGCGGTAGTAGGCGGCGCAGGTACCCTCGGTGGAGACCATCGTCGCCCCGAGGGGGCTCTCGGGGGTGCAGCGGACGCCGAACTCGGCGCACTGATCGGGCCGGAGGACGCCGCGGAGGACCTCTCCGCTGCGGCACGGCGAGGCGGCGGCCTCTCCGCGGGTCTCGCCGGCGGGGAAGCGCAGGTCGGCGTCGAACCGGCGGTACGCCTCGCGCAGGTGCAGGCCGCTCGCCGGGATCGAGCCCATGCCGCGCCAGCTCCGGTCGCCGACCTCGAAGACCTCGCGCAGGATCCGGAGCGCCTCGCGGTTCCCCTCGGGCCGCACCGAGCGCGCGTACTGGTTCTCGACCTCGGCCCGCCCCTCCTCGAGCTGCCGCAGGGCCATCCAGATCCCCTGGAGGAGGTCCAGGGGCTCGAAGCCGGTCACCACGATGGGCACGCGGTGCCGCGCCGCGATCGGCCCGTACTCCTCCAGGCCCGTGACGGTGCACACGTGCCCCGCCGCGAGGAACGCCTGCACCTGGTTGTCGGGCGCCGCGAGGATCGCCTCCATGGCGGGCGGAACGAGCACGTGGGAGACGAGGACCGAGAAGCTCTCCAGGCCCTCCCGCGCCGCAGCGTGGACCGCCATGGCGTTCGCGGGCGCCGTGGTCTCGAACCCCACGGCGAAGAAGACCACCTGCCTCGAGGGCAGGGCGCGGGCAAGCTGGACGGCGTCGAGCGGCGAGTAGACCATGCGCACGTCGCCGCCGGCCGCCTTGACCCGCTGGAGGTCCCCGCGAGTGCCCGGGACGCGGAGCATGTCCCCGAAGGAGACGAAGGTGACTTCGGGGCGCGCCGCGATCTCGAGGGCCCGGTCGATGACCTCGATGGGCGTCACGCAGACGGGGCAGCCCGGCCCGTGGACGAGGCGGACCTCGGGCGGCAGCATGCGGTCGATCCCGAACCGGAGGAGCGAGTGCGTCTGCCCTCCACACACCTCCATGAGGGTCCACGGGCGCGTGACGGCGCCGCGGATGGCCGCGAGGAGCTTGGCGGCGGCCGCGGGGTCCCGGTACTCGTCGAGGTACCTCACGTCCCCTCCGGAGCCTCGAGCTCGCCCAGCTCGTCCATCGCCGCGAGCAGCTCGAAGACCTTCGCCGCCTCGTCGGCGTCGATCTTCGAGATCGCGAAGCCGACGTGGACGACCACGTAGTCCCCGGGCCGCGCGTCGCTCACGCAGGAGAGGCAGACCTCCTTGCGCACGCCCCCGAAGTCCACGACGCCGCGGCGGAGAGGGAAGGCCGCGCCGTCCTCGAGCGGGGCCTCTCCGGACTCCGGATCGGGCTCGCGCTCGGGGAGGATCTCGACGATGCGTCCAGGGATGCCCAGGCACATGGCGGTTCGCGGGACGTCTATACCGCAATCCGGGGGGGAGGACAAGGCTTGGGCGCTCGGACCTTCACGGAGCTCCGGATCACGCTTTCGCCAGCGCCTTGCGGATTCCGCGAGCGGACTTTCGGACTCTCCTCGTGGAGACCGTGGTCTTCAGGCCCAGGTCTCTCGCGATCGCGCACAAGATCCGCGCCAGGTTGTGCGCCGTCGGGTTCCCCCTGGCGCCGAGCATACGGTGCAGGGATTTCTCTGGGAGCCTCGTCCGTTCCGCGAGCCCCGGGAACGTGAACCTCGCGCGCACCAGGTCCCGAAGGCAATCCCGCTCCTCGAAGCCGAGCTCGCGGGCACGAGCGAGGGCCGCCAGGGCCACGCGCAAGTCCTCATCCGAGACTTGGAGGTGCTTGTGGGTTCCGACAACGAGCTGCCACGGGACGAAAACCGCATCCAGGGGAAGAAGCATCGCCGCTCCAAGCCACATGCCGAAGCCCTGAGCGTCCGTGAGGACTTCGCGCGGGGACAGGAGGCCCACAAGGAACATCTCCGAGAAGCTCGCGACCGGCGCGTGGCGGACCTTGCAGGTCGACTTCGCCGAGTGCAGGTTGGCGAGGAGTCCATCCCAGCTCTCCGGACTGAAAAGGGGATGACCTTGCTGGCCAGCTCGGAGTCCGCCGGTCCGGCAGCCGATCTCTTCGTCCGCCGTGATCTTATTTGGCCCGCACGCCGGGAACGGCGCCGCGGGCGGCGGCCTGCCGAGGAAGATGTGGCTCAGGAGGTACGTGGCGTCGGAGATGTCGACCGCGGCGTCGCCGTTCGAGTTGGCGGCGGCGAGGCAAGCGGGCGCGGGGGCGCCGAGGAGGAGCCAGCCGGGGAACGCCATCGGGCCTGAGAGGTCGATGATTCAACTCTTCCCGGGAGACCACAACCACCGGGTGCGGGGGTATCCGTGGGTCGGAGTAAAAGTAGATCTCGCCCTGCCGAATCATCTCAGTAGGGGTTTTCCTTCATCCACGCCACTGCCGATTCGTGAGATGCCTCGAGCCATCTCCGCTGAAGAGCCTTGTCCTCCGCCAACCCTCGCATTTCCTCGAACCTGTCCACCTTCAATAGGACGACATCGGTCCCCGCTTCTGGAAGAACGACCCGTACCGCTTCACCCTTCTTGATGGCTTCCACTTGGTCGCTCGTGAGGTGCATTGCTTGTGCCATGACCTGATTGTATCCGCCTGCCCCTCGGAGAAAAGCCACTCGCGGGGCCGTTGCAGCCGCCAGGGTCCTCCCACCTCGAGATTCATCCGCTGCCCGGCCCGCCGGGGGGAGGGCACCTCTCCTGGACCCTGTTCCAGACTCGGCGGCTCTTCTTCCCTGAGCACTCCTCGGGGCTCCCTGGGACTGTGGTTGGCGAGCGGAGTGTCACGGGCGTCACGGACCTTCCGCGCACGCGCTCAGGGTGGGCGAGAATCGAGCAGGGGAGCGGCAGACGTCCGGACGCCGAAGCCACACGGCGGAGGACTCCCCGGCGCCTTTCGCGCCAAACCCGTTGCAAGGCACGGGGGCGTTCCGATAGGATCTGCCGAAGAGTGTCGTGGAGAGAGACGACAGAGAGGAGACGACCGTGAACCCGAATGGGGACCCCGACCCGGCCGCGGTGATCCGCGAGCTCAAGGTCTTCCAGTCGCTCGGCGGCCCGCAGGTGGAGGCCCTCGCGGGCATCTGCCGGGAGGTCCGCTATCCCGCCGGGTCGGTGATCTTCCGGGAGGGGGACGCGGGCGCCGACATCTACGTGGTGCTCGAGGGGCGCGTCGCCCTCGGCGTGGCGATCCCCGGAGGACCCGACATGCGCTTCCTGAGCCTCGGGCCGGGGGACTTCCTCGGCTGGTCCGCGTTCCTGCCCCGGAAGCCGAAGATGTCGAACGCGCGCGCCACGGAGCCCGCGCGGCTCCTCTCCATCGACGGGGCGAAGCTCAGGAGCCTCTGCGACCAGGACCACGACATGGGCTACCGGGTCGTCCTGGAGATCCTGAGCGCCGTGTCGAGCCGCCTCCAGGCGACGCGGCTCCAGCTCATCGATATGTACCGCGCCGAGCCCCGTTGAGGCGCCGCTGGAGGTCCCGGTCGAGGTTCCGGTGGAGATTCCTGTCGAGGCGAGGTGGATGTCGAGGTGGAGGTCGAGGTGAAGGCCGAGGCGAAGGAAGACGCGAGGAGCACGGTGCGAGCCATCGACCGCGATGGCCTGGAGCGCCTCCTCGGCCTCCTCCGCGAGGAGGGGTACCGCACGATCGGCCCCACGGTGCGGGACGGGGCCATCGTCTACGACGAGATCGAGTCGGTGCGGGACCTGCCCGCCGGCTGGAAGGACGAGCAGGCCCCGGGCCGCTACCGGCTCGTGAGGCGCCCGGACGACGCGCTCTTCGGCCACGTGGTGGGGCCGATCTCGTGGAAGGCCTTCCTCTTCCGCCCCCGCGAGACGCTCACGGCGGCCGCCCGCGGCGAGGGCGGAGCCCTCGAGTTCCGCCGCGCGCCCTTCGAGCCGGAGCGGGCGGCCTTCATCGGCGTGCGGTCCTGCGACCTGGCCGCCATCGCCGTCCAGGACACGGTCTTCACCGGCGGGCCCTACGTCGAGCCGCGCTACGCGGCCCTCCGGAGGGCGGCCTTCATCGTCGCCGTCAACTGCCTCGAGTCGGGGGCCCTGTGCTTCTGCGCGTCCATGGGGACCGGGCCGAGGGCGCGGCGCGGGTTCGACCTGGCCTTGACCGAGATCGAGGGCCGGTTCACCGTCGAGGCCGGGAGCGACGCGGGCCGGCGGCTCCTCGAGCGCCTGGGCGCGGAGGAGGCGCGAGCGGAGGACGCCGCTCGCGTGGAGGAGGGGACGGCACGGTGCGCGGCCTCCATGGCGAAGCGGATGGACCCGGCCGGCCTCCCGGAGCTGCTCCTGGGGAACCTCGACCACCCGCGCTGGGACGAGGTCGCGGCCCGCTGCCTGGCCTGCGCCAACTGCACCATGGTCTGCCCGACGTGCTTCTGCTCCACCGTGGAGGAGACGTCGGACTTGACCGGCTCGAGCGCCGGCCGCGTGCGGGTCTGGGGCTCGTGCTTCACCGAGGAGCACGGCAAGGTCCACGGGGGCAGCTACCGGCCAGAGATCAAGGACCGCTACCGCCAGTGGCTCACCCACAAGCTCGCCTCCTGGGTGCCCCAGTTCGGCACGTCGGGCTGCGTGGGCTGCGGCCGGTGCATCGCGTGGTGCCCCGTGGGGATCGACATCACGGAGGAGGTGGCGGCGATCCGCGCGAGCCCAGGGCCGGTGCCCGACGTGCAGGGGCTGCCGCTCGCGCCGGTGCCCTCCCCGCTGCCCGCGCCGCGGGCCCCGGCGGCCTCGAGCGTCGAGGAGGACCTGGTGCCGCGCCCGGCGGCGGTCACCGCCGCGGTCCGCGAGACCCCCGACACGGTCACGCTCCACGTGCGGCCGCCGCAGGGCTTCTCGTTCCGGCCGGGCCAGTTCAACATGCTGTCGCTCCCCGGGGTGGGAGAGGTGCCCATATCGATCTCGGGGTGGGACGGCACGGCGGTGGAGCACACGATCCGCGCGGTCGGCCCCGTCACGAGGCAGCTCGCGGCCTTGAGGCCGGGCCAGGAGCTGGGGATGCGCGGGCCGTACGGGTCGAGCTGGCCCGTGGACGAGGCCAAGGGCTGCCCGGCCTGGGTGGTGGCGGGAGGGCTCGGCCTCGCGCCCCTGCGGCCCCTGGTGCGCGAGCTGATCGGCCGGCCCGAGGACTTCCCCGAGGTGCGGCTCATCGGCGGGAGCCGCACGCCCGGCGACATCCTCTTCGTGCGCGAGATCCTGGGCTGGATCGGCCGCCGCAACCTCCAGACGCACCTCACAGTCGACCGGGCCGGGCCCGACTGGCGCGGCTCCATCGGCGTCGTCACGCAGCTCCTCGACGACGCGTCGATCGAGGGCGTCTACTTCGTCTGCGGGCCGGAGATCATGATGCGCTTCGCCGTGCGCCGCATCCTCGAGGCGGGGGTGCCGCCGCAGAGGGTCTACGTCTCCATGGAGCGAAACATGAAGTGCGCCGCCGGCTTCTGCGGCTGCTGCCAGTACGGGCCGCTCTTCGTCTGCAAGGATGGGCCGGTGTTCCGCTATGACAGCGTCGCCTACCTCTTCGAGCGTTCCGGCTTCTGATTCCGAGGCGCCGGTCCGCAAGCCGCGCCTCGGCGTCTTCAAGTTCGCCTCGTGCGACGGCTGCCAGCTCAGCCTCCTGGACCTCGAGGACGAGCTCCTGGCGGTGGCCGGCGCGATCGACATCGCCTATTTCCCCGAGGCGCGCACGGCGATGCTCCCCGGGCCGTACGACCTGTCGCTCGTCGAGGGCTCGATCTCGTCGCCCGAGCAGCTCGAGCAGGTCCAGGAGGTCCGGCGCCAGTCGAGGTTCCTCGTGACCATCGGAGCCTGCGCCACGGCGGGAGGCATCCAGGCCCTGAGGAACTGGGCGGACTCGGCCGAGTACCTCCGCGCCGTCTACGCCCGCCCGGAGTACATCCGGACGCTCGAGACATCGACGCCGATCGCGGCGCACGTCCGCGTGGACTTCGAGCTGCGCGGCTGCCCGATCTCGAAGGAGCAGCTCCTCGAGGTGATCACGGCCTTCGCCGTCGGGCGCCGGCCGAACGTCAAGGACGAGAGCGTCTGCCTCGAGTGCAAGCGGCGCGGCACCGTGTGCGTGGTGGTGGCGCGCGGGATGCCGTGCCTGGGACCGGTTACCCACGCCGGCTGCGGCGCCCTCTGCCCCGCCTACGACCGGGGCTGCTACGGCTGCTTCGGGCCGCGCGAGCGGGCCAACACGGGCTCCCTCGCCGGGCGGTTCCGGGAGGGCGGGGCGGGCGAGCCCGAGCTGGTGAGGCTCTTCCGGGGCTTCACCGGCTATGCCGAGGCCTTCCGGAAGGAGAGCGAGGCCCATGAGCCCCAGTGAGGAGCCGAGCGCCGCCAAGGAGCACAAGGAGCCCAAGGCGCCCGTCGAGCGCACGTACGTGGTCGACTACTTGACCCGCGTCGAGGGCGAGGGGGCCTTCTACCTCCGCGTCCGCGGGCGCAAGGTCGAGGAGGCGAGGCTCGCGATCTTCGAGCCGCCCCGGTTCTTCGAGGCGCTCCTCCGCGGCCGCTCCTTCGCCGAGGTGCCGGACATCGTGGCGCGCATCTGCGGGATCTGCCCCGTGGCGTACCAGATGAGCTCGGTGCGGGCCATCGAGAACGCCTTCGCCATGGCGCCCGCGGCCGAGGTCCGCCGCCTCCGGCGCCTCCTCTACTGCGGCGAGTGGATCGAGAGCCACGCGCTCCACGTGTACCTGCTGCACGCGCCGGACTTCCTGGGCTACGAGAGCGCCGTGGAGATGGCGCGGGACCACCGCGAAGCCGTCGAGCGCGGCCTCCGCATGAAGCGGACGGGGAACGAGCTCCTCGCGGTCCTCGGCGGCCGGGCGATCCACCCGGTGTCGGTGCGGGTCGGAGGCTTCACCAAGGCTCCGGCGCTCTCGGCGCTGTGGGCGCTCCGCGCCGACCTCGCCCGCGGCCTCGAGGAGGCCGTCGAGACGGTCCGCTGGGCGGCGAGGCTGCCCATGCCCGACTTCCGCCAGGAGTACCTCTGCGTCTCCCTCTCGGGGGACGAGTACCCGCTCGAGTGGGGCGACGCGATCCGGATCGGGGACGACGCCGAGATCCCCGTGGAGGATTTCGAGAAGCGCTTCAAGGAGCGCCAGAGGCCCTACTCGAACGCGCTCCAGTGCCTCCTCGACGGGCGCAAGCCGTACCTCGTCGGGCCCGCGGCCCGCCTCAACCACCACGCGTCGAAGCTCCACCCTCGCGCAGCGGCGCTCCTGGGCGAGTCGGGCCTGAGCCTCCCCGTCTCGAACCCCTTCGAGTCGATCCGCGTGCGGGCCCTGGAGCTCGTGCACGCCTTCGCCGAGGCGATCGACCTGGTCGACGCGTACCGTCCGCCCGAGCGCCCCTACGCCGAGCCGGCGCCGCGCGAGGCGACGGGATGCGGGGCCACCGAGGCGCCGCGGGGCCTCCTCTTCCACCGCTACGAGATCGGCGCGGACGGGCTGGTGAAGGAGGCCAAGATCGTGCCGCCGACCTCGCAGAACCAGGCCCGGATCGAGGCGGACCTGCGGAAGATCGCGCTCGACCTCACGGCCCTGCCCCACGACGCGGCGACGCGCCGCTGCGAGCACTTGATCCGAAACTACGACCCGTGCATCTCCTGCGCGACCCACTTCCTGCGGCTCGAGATCGACCGCCGGCCCGACGAGGGAGACGAGGGTGGCGATGACGGCCGGGGCGGTGGCGCCGGCGGCGTTGCGCCGGGCGAGGGCCGCCCATGACGCGGGAGCCGAGGACGCGCGTGGTGGCGCTCGGGAACGAGGACGCCCGCGTCGACGGCGCGGCGCTCGCCGCCGCGGCGCGGCTGCCGCCCGGGCTCGAGGTGGTCCTCGCCGGCAGGCCCGGCCTGGGGCTCCTGGAC
>JACQVW010000010.1 GCA_016209535.1 Planctomycetota bacterium
GAGGTGGCGGTCGTGCAAGTTGCCCAGGGTGCCGCCCCACAGGAGCGCCAGGGCGAGGGCGAAGGGGAGCCCGGGCCCTCGCGGCTGGCGGAGCTGGTGGACGAGGATCGCCAGGATCACGAGCAAGGCCGCCGCCGAAAGCAGGGCGAGGAGGCCCGTGTGCTCCGAGAACCAGCCGTGGAAGGCGCCGTAGTTGTAGTTCGCCTCCAGCTCAAAGAGGCCTTCGATGACCACGAAGCGCTCCTGGCGGACCACCCGGGGCGGCGCCCCGGCGCTGTCGACCTCGAGGAGCTCGAAGATCGCGTGCTTCGTCCACAGGTCGAAGGCCGCGACGCCGAGCGCGACGAGCGCGAAGGCGGCGGCGGCGAGCGGCTTCGAGGGTCCCTTCACGGGCATGGAGCTCGGGATCATGGCGGGTATTGTAGCGGCCGGTCGCGGGCTCACCGAGAGCCGTTCACCGCGAGGCGCGAAGCGGCGCGAAGCTCGCGGCGAGACGCACCCATCGCTCGCGCAGCGCCGGGAGGCTCAAGGCGTCTGCGATCCTCGCCGCGAGGCGCCGGGCCTCCCCGGCGAGCTCGAGGACCGCGCGGCGCACGTCCTCGGCGATGCCCGCCGCGCCTTGGGCCAGGATCGCGGCAGGGCTCCCGAAGATCACCGTCATGGCGCCCGGGATCCGCGTGAGCTCGCCGCGCTCGAGGAGGACGGCCAAGGCGGCCTCCCGGACCTCGCGCCGGGGGCTCAAGCGGCGTGAGGCGAGCGGGAGGAGGATGTCCGAGGCCTTCGATGCCGCGAGCGAGGCGGCCGCGACCGATCGGACCCCGCGGTCCGGGTGGCCCAAGAGGCCGAGGAGGACCGGGGCCGAAGCCGCATCCGGCAACGCCGCGATCCGCCGGAGCGCCGCCTCCTCGAGCTCGGGGTCGTGGACCGCGCTGGCCGCGGCGAGGACCGCGTCCGGCTCGTCGTACCCCTCGAGAGACTGGAAAGCGAGCCTGCGGATCGATGGGTCGGGGCTCATGACCGTCAGGGCGCGTAGCTCGGCGAGGTATAGCCCGGCGAAGCCCGCCCCCAGGCGGCGCAGGGCCAGCTCCCGGAGCGCAAGCGGGTGATCGCCTCGCGCGATGTCGAGGATCTCTCGGTGAGCTCCGAGCCGCGAGAGGGCGTCCAGAGCGAGCTGGCCGGCGCCCACGGCGCGCTCGCGCGCGAGGCGCGCCAGCGCTTCCCGCGCGCCCGGAGTCCCAGCGGTCTCGAGGCCCTCCGCGAGCTCCACGAGGAGGTCCTCGGCCGCCGCGAGGCGAGGCGCGGCCTCGACGAGGCTCGAGGGATCGAGCCTCGCCATGGTCCGTATCCAGCGGGCGCGAAGGCTCCCGTCGCGGCGAGAGTCCAAGGGTCCGTCGCCCGGGCCCAGCGCGACCTCGAGGTTCGGCTCGAGCCTGGCCACGGCCGGGCGCGGGGCAGCGTCCAGCCGCTCGCGGACCTCGAGGTCCCACGCGCACAGGAGCGACCTGGCATCCTCGTCCCCCGAGGCCTCGAGGGCGTCGAGGAGGGC
Source organism: Planctomycetota bacterium (assembly GCA_016209535.1). GTDB lineage: Bacteria > Planctomycetota > UBA8108 > UBA8108 > SXIK01 > JACQVW01. The sequence continues at coordinate 1,547 of JACQVW010000010.1, forward strand.
GAGGAAGGTCTCGCCGTCGATGCGCACGGTCGGCTCACCCGGGCCGATGGGAAGGCCCGGGAGGATCGCGGCGATCCCCGTCGGTCTTCCGCTGTCGCCGCGGCCGGCGCCGGCCCGGGCGGCGGCCGGCGGCTCGGCCGCGGGCTCGCGGGCGCGAATGCTCCGCGCCGTGGCGGAGACCTCGGGTATCTCGGAGCTCGCAGAGGTCTCGATGTGGGGAGGGGCGGAGAGGAAGGGTGGCTCGCCCCGGACCGGCGTGCCCGATCGCCCGGGGTTGAACGCGGTGATGACTCGGCCCTCCTGGTCCTCGGCGCCGCCTGCGAGGAGGCCCAGGGCCGCGAGCCACAGCCCGCCGGCGAAGAAGAGGAGCGCGGCGGCGGCCGCGGCGCGCACCAGGACCCCCTGCTTCCAGCTCGGCCGCGGCTCGGGCCGGGCCGGGGCGAGGGCCGCGAGGGGGGCCTCGCCGCGCAGGAAGCGCCGCAGGTCCGCGGCGAGCTCCCCCGCGTCCGCGTAGCGGTCCGCGGGGTCGGTGGCCATGGCCTTCCGCACGCAGGGCTCGAGCTCCCGCGGAAGGGCCCCCCGCCCCCCGCCGGTGGTCTCTCCGGAGCCGCGCCGCGGGAAGCCCTGGAAGATCAGCTCCTTGAGCTCCCTCGGGCTCTCGGCCTCGAAGAGGGGCGCTCGAGTGAGGGTCTCGTGGAGGAGGACGCCGAGGGCGTAGACATCCGCTTCGGGGCCGATGGCCTCCGGGTAGGGCTCGAGCTGCTCCGGAGCTCGGTAGACGAGGTCATCGCCCGCCTCGGTCGATGCGTCGCCGCCGAAGTCCGTGATCACGAGCCGTCCCGCGGGCGTCAGGACGAGGTTGCGCCCGCTCAGCCGCCGGTGGACGACGCCCTCCCGATGGGCGAGGGCGAGGCCCTCGGCTGCCTCCGCGAAGAGCTCCACGACTCGCTGGCAGTAGTCCGGCCTCGTCTCGCCCCCGGGTCCCACCGCGAGGGGGCCCAGGGAGGGGCGGTCCGGGGCGCCCCGGCGCAGCGCGTCGGTCAGGACGCGGAGGGGATCTCCGTGGAGGAGGGGCGAGGCGTACCAGACGCGGCCGCAGGTCGTCTCCCCGAACGCCTCGATGGGGTTCAAGCAGGGGTGGCGGAGGCGGTCCGGGGCGGTCTTCTGGAGGCGCGCCAGGTCGGTCTTCCGTATGGAAATGCCGCGGCGGAGGACCTTGAGGGCCACCGTGCGCTGGCCCCCCGCCGCTCCCCAGGCGGCCCTGTAGACGGTCCCGCGCAGCCCGGAGCCGAGCTCCTCGAGGATGCGGCAACCCGGGACCTCGAGGCCGCCGGCGTCCGGTGCGGGCTCGGGCCGAGGGGATGGAGCATCGGCCTGAGGTTCTCTCACGTCTCTCACTTCTCTTCCGGGCGTGGTTCTAAACCGCGCAATCGCGGTTTTTGAACCACGCCCTCTTCCGCCCCACGCTCCAGCACTTAATCACCTCGGTCCAGGCCTGTCAAGCCTCCGCGAAGGCGACCGTGAAGGTCGAGCCCGCGCCGACCTTGCTCTCGACGTGGATCTCGGCGTCCAAGGCCTGGACCAGGTGCTTCACGATCGAGAGCCCCAGCCCCGTGCCTCCGAGCTCGCGGGACCGCGCCTTGTCCACGCGGTAGAACCGCTCGAAGATCCGGGGCAGGTCCTCGGCCGGGATGCCGACCCCGGTGTCCGCGACATCGACGCGCACGCGCTTCTCCTCGCGCTTCACCGTGACGTCCACCGAGCCCCCCGGCTCCGTGTACTTGATGGCGTTGTCGATGAGGTTGTCGAAGATCTGGTTGAAGGCCTCCGTGTCCCCGACGGCATGGAGGGGCTCCTCGGCAAGCTGGATGCGCAAGGCGAGGTTCTTCTGCTCGGCGCTGGGGCCGAGGCGTTGGTAGGACGCCATCACGAGCTCGTTCAGATTGCAGCGCAGCCGCTGGTTGAACGCATCGCCCGCCTCGATCCTCGAGAGGCTCAGGAGGTCCGTGATCAGGGTCGAGAGCCGGTGGACGTGCGCCTCGATCTTCGTGAGGAAGCGCACGTTGTGCTCGGCGTCGCTCAGGGCTCCGCCCTCGAGGAGCGTCTCGAGGTAGGCGCGGATCGACGTGAGGGGGGTCTTCAGCTCGTGCGAGACGTTGGCGACGAAGTCCCTGCGCACCGACTCCAGGCGGCGCACCTCCGTGAGGTCCTGGACGAGGAGCACGGCCCCCTGCCCCGCCTTGAGCGGCGCGGCGTGGACCTCGAGCACTTTCCCGGGCTCCTTCAGCTCCATCGTGAGGAGGCTCCCCGTCGCGACGGCCTGCCTGGCCAGGTCCACGAGGGTCTGGCTCCCCAAGGCCTCGCCGAGGAGCCTCCCGAGAGTCACCTCGGGCGAGACCGAGAGGAGCCGCTGGGCGGCCTGGTTCATGAGACTCACCCGCCCCTCCTCGTCGAGCGCGATCACGCCCTCGAGGGTCGACGAGAGGACCGTCTCGAGGCGATCCCTCTCCCGGTCCTGCTCGGCGCCGCCCATGGCGGCGGCCGGGGAGAAGACTCCGTTGCGAGCGCCCCAGGGAAGAAGGACGGCGCCGAGGGCCGACGCCGCGAGCAGGCCCAGCCAGCCGCCGATGGCCACGCCGATCCCCACGAGCGAGACGACGAGGACGTACGACTGCCACGGGAGCGGGGAGCGCCAAGGCCACGGCCAGTGCCCGAGCCTGAGCCCGAGCCCGAGCCGGCCGTCACTCCTTGAACTTGTAGCCGACTCCGCGGACGGTGACGATGTAGTCGGTGTCGTCCCCAAGCTTCTTCCGGATGGACCTCACGTGCACGTCGATGTTGCGCTCGTCGATGAAGGCGTCTCCCTGGATCTTCTCCAGGAGGCGGTCCCGCGTGAAGACGCGTCCCGGGACCGAGGCGAGAGCCGAGAGCAGCTTGAACTCGGTCAGGGTCAGCGGGACCTCTTTCCCCTTGTGCAGCACCTGGTACTTCGCGTTGTCTATGACGAGGTCCCCCACTTCGAGTCGCTTCCCTCCGGACCCGTCGTCGACGAGGGGGCCCCGGCGGAGCACGGCCTTCACGCGCGCGAGGAGCTCCTTCACCTTGAAGGGTTTCGTGACGTAGTCATCGGCCCCGACCCCGAGCCCCAGGATCACATCGCTCTCTTCGCCCTTCGCCGTGAGCATGATGATGGCTACCTCGCGCGTGCTGGGGTCCTGGCGGAGGCGCCTCGCGACCTCGATCCCGTCCAGCCCCGGCAGCATGAGGTCCAGGATCACCGCCGCGGGCTGCTGGGAACGCGCGATCTCGAGGCCCCTCTCGCCGTTCGTGGCGCTCAGGATCGTGTAGCCCTCGCGCTCGAAGTTGTACTCGATGACTTCGATGATGTCGCGCTCGTCCTCGATGATCAGGAGCGTCTCTTTCGCCATGCCAGGATTCCTACGCGCCCGATGTTAGGGTCTCATGAACGCTCCGTGAAGGGAGGAGGAGGGCCCTGCCGCCACCCGGCCTTCCGGCGCCCCGTCACCGGTGGTACGATCGGGTGCCGTAGGGTCTAGGGTCTGGACTCTGACGGCCGAACATCCCCCCGACGCAGGACGCCCCACGTGCCCGCACCCCGCGACGAGAGCCGCCGCTCCACTTGCCGGTTCGCCCGTTGCCGGTCCGCCCGGCCGGGAGGCCTGCTGTTCCTCGGGCTCCTCTTCGCGGGGGGGGCGCCCGCGGCCGAGATCGGCCCGTTCGAGGCCTTGCGCTCCGGCGCCGTGCGTCCGAGCCCCCTGCGGGGTCTGGAGGAGCTCTGGTTGGGCTCGCCGGGCCGGGAGGCCGTCCCCGTCCGGGCCGACGGCACCTACCGCCTCGAGGGGCTGCCGGTCGGCCTGCCCGTGCGGGCGCTGGGGACTCTGCCCCTGCCGGGACCGAGCCTCCACTCCGGGCCCGCCGTCCTCGCCGCCGCGGCGTCCTTCCAGGGGGCGGCCGATGTGACGGGGCCCGGCGGGCCCGTCCCCATCGTCCACGCTCTCGACGTGAGGGGCCCCGCGGGCACGCGCACCCTGAGCTTCTCCACGGCGGGGCAGAAGACCCTTTTGCTCCTGCGCGGCGAGACGGTCGGAGGCGAGCCCTACGGCCTCGCGCTCGGCCCGCTCGAGAGCCCCGCCGTGCGCCTCGAGGCCTCGGACTCCGCCGTGGCCACGGTCTCGGCCTCGGGCGAGGTGACGGCCAGGGGCCCGGGCCGGGCCTGGGTCCGCGCGTCCGGCGACGGCGGGTGGTCGCAGGTGCTCGTGGACGTGGACCTGAGGCTCGACTCGGACGGCGACGGGATGCCCGACTCCTACGAGATCGCGCGGGGCTTCGACCCCCGGAACCCCGCCGACGGCGCGGCGGACGCCGATGCGGACGGACTCTCGAACCGGCGCGAGCACGAGCTGGGGCTCGACCCGCGCAACGACGACACGGACAACGACCTCATCCCGGACGGCGCGGAGTTCGCGGCGGGGACCGATCCGCGCAACCCCGATACGGACGGGGACCTGTCCATCGATGGGTCCGAGGTGGAGCAGGGGAGCGACCCCCTGGACCCCAACGTCATCCCCGGTTCCCCCTTCACGCCCAGCTTCAAGGTGAGCCAGAACTTGAGCGCGCCGGGCGTGCGCGCCGCGGTGAGCGCGAACGACCACATCTTCGTCGTGACCTCGGACGGGCGCATCATCTCCTACCGCCTCGACGCCTCCAACTGGTTCATTATCTTCCAGGACATCGAGAGCCTCTCGGCGGACCTGCGCGACATCGCGGTCGAGGGCTCGACGGCTTACGTCGCCGCAGGCGCCGCCGGCCTCCACCTGGTGGACGTCACGGCCCCGGCGAGCCTCGTCCGCACGGCGACCGTGACGGGGCTGGGCACGGTCAACGGCGTCCTCGTGCGGGACGGCGTGGTCTTCCTGGCGACCGATTCGGGGCTCCGGATCCTCCGTCGCGGGGCCGGGGGGGCCCTCGAGACCGCCGGCACCCTGGCCGTTCCCGGCTTCTCGCGCTTCGCCGTGGCCGACTCGCTGGCCTTCCTCGGCGCGCCGTCGATCAACCGCCTCATCAGCGTGGACATCTCGGACATCGCGGCCCCGCGCGAGCGGCAGCGCTTCGTCCTCCCCGCGAGCACCCAGCCCTTCCGCGCCGTCGCGGCCTCGGGCAGGACGGTCTTCGTCGCGCACGGGAACGCGGGGCTGATCTCGGTCTCGGCGGAGGATCCGGCGGCCCTCCGCATCGTCGATACCTCGGCGCCGGAATTCCCCGGAGCGGTCTTCGATTCGGTCGCGCTGCTGGGGAACCGCCTCGCGGCCCACACGGCCGCGGCGAACGCCAAGGCGCAGCTCTATCGCATTCGCGACGACGGGTCGTTGGACCCCGCGGGAGACGTGGGGGGCAACGCGAGCGGTGCGGGCCAGCTCATCTGGGTCCAGAACTACCTCGTGGGGCTGAGCGGCGGCTCCGTGGCGGTCTCCCAGGTCCTCAGGGCGGGCGACCGGGGGTCGGCCGGCCCCCTCGGAGGGCTCGTCCTCGACGGCGGGCGCGACGTCCTCGTCGCGGGAGACGAGCTCGTGATCAGCGCGCGCGTCCGGGACGACGTCTTCGTCGAGGGCGTCGACTTCTCC
>JACQVW010000580.1 GCA_016209535.1 Planctomycetota bacterium
CCTTCAGCGCGGCCGTTGCGGCCGCCGCGCCCGCGGCGGCGAAGGCGGCGGCGCCGCCCGCGAGGAGCGACACGGCCAGCTCCGCGGGCGGCCCCGTCACGAGCCACGTGAGGGCCAGGGGCGCGAGGACGAGGGCGCATAGCGAGGCGAAGAGCGGGCACCGGGTGCGCCGCAGGACGACGTACCCGGTGGCGGCGAGGCCCGCGAAGCAGAGGACGTCGGCCAGACCGAAGAGGCCGCGGCTCACGTGGACGAAGGAGAGGGCGCCGGCGGGCGCGAGGGTCTCGAACCGGTGGAGGACGGAGCCGCGCGTCGGCAGCGCCACCTCGAGGGCGCCGCCCGCCGCCGGCGGCTCGAGCCCCGGGGCGGGAGCGGGCTGCGCCGCGACGGCTCCCGGGCTCCCCGCCGCCCGCGCCAGGAGCGCCTTGAAGCGCGACCAGAGCGTGGGCGCGGCGGCGGACCGCTCGCCGAGGCTCCCCTCCCACGCGAGATAGGCGAAGCCCGGCGGCAGGTACAGGTCGAGCTCCACCTTGCTCACGGGCACGCCGTCGAGGACCTCGAGGGTGCGGAGCTCGGTCCTCCCGGCCGCGCGCAGGGCGCCCGTCGCGAGGGTCTCCTCGTAGACGAGGGCCACCGGGAACGTGGCGCCGGCGCCGGCCGCCGTCGGCACCGGGACGAGGACGCCCGGGCCGTCCTTCCGCTTCCGCGGCTGCTCTTGCCTCCCCGCCACGGTGAGGGAGAGCACCGAGGCGCCCTCGGGCAGCTTGAGCTCGAGGAACTGCCGCTCGGCGTTCTGGACGAAGAGCGCGGCGCGCGTCTTGAGCTTCCCCTCCTCGGAGAGGACGCTCTCGGCCTTGAGCAGGTTCACGATGGCCGCGGCGAGGGGCCGCTGCTCGTAGCGCGTCAGGGACAGCGTGAGCGCCGGCTCGCGCGCGAAGTAGCGGAAGGCGCCGTAGACCTGCCCGCGGCGGAGCTTGTCGGGCAAGTCCGAGGCGTCGATGGCCTCCATGGCCGTCGCCTGCGGCGCCACCTCGAGCGTCCCCTCCTTCCGGAGCGCCACGAAGCCCTTCTCGCTCCCCAGGTCGGCTTCGCCCGCGTGCAGGACCGGCACGGCGTAAGTGAAGGGCCTCCCCGGCTCGAGGGCCTTCAGGTCCGTCTCGTGGGTGACCGTGACGGTCACCGTCCCCAGGGCGGGAGCCTGGAGCAGAACCTCCCACAGCGTGCGCCCGCCGGCGCCCGGCGCCCGGCGCACCTCCTTGCGCTCCTTGGCCTCCACCTTGAGGAGGGCGTCGAGGGCCGCGGGGGCCGTGAAGGTCAGCCGGTCCGCGGCGGCGTAGAGGACCTCGAAGTCGAGGATGTGGGTCGCGCGGACCGCGCCGTCCGAGATCTCGACGAGGTGCTGGGCGAGGAGGTCGATCTGAGTCTTCTTCGCCTCGAGCTTGATGCGGACGCTCGCGGGCGCCTCCCGGTACGAGTAGGCCAGCGGCATGCCGCTCCCGGACCCCACCTGAGCCAGGACGCCCGAGCGGAAGAGCTCATCCACGTCGGCCGAGGTCATCTTCTCCCGCGCGGCCGTCGAGACCTCCAGCGCCTTGGGCGCGCTCACGCCGAGGAGGCCTCGGTCCTCGACGGACCCGACGACCGCGGGCGGCACGTGCGTCGCCTCGCCGGGCTGCGCCGAGCCCTCGGCGGTGAGGCGGAAGGGCAGGCGGAAGGATCCGAGGGCCTTCGACTTGAGGCTCAGCTTGATCGAGCGCGCCTCGCCCGCCTCGGAGCTCTGGTGGTCCTCGACGGTGGAGGGGTCGCCGATGGACGCGACCGTCCAGCGCCGCGGCACCCGGAGCTCGAGGCGGAAGACGCCCGCCTTCGCGATGGCGTAGTCGACCCACCCGACCCAGACGTCCTCCTCGCGCCCGAGGCTCACGACCGACGTCGTGAAGGAGCGCACGACGGGCAGGATCCGCTCGACGGCCAGCTCGAGGGCCAGCGGGTGCGCGAGGTAGCGGAAGCCCACGCCCAGCCCGGCGCGCAGGGGCTCGGGGACCTCCTCCCGGTCGAGCTGGCTCAGGCCCTGGCTCCGCGCCACGCGCACGTTGAGGCCCGCCTCGTTCGAGAGGACCACGTAGCCCGACTCGCGGATCACGTCCTCGACGCGCGGCAGGGGCACCGCGAGCGTCTCCGGCGTGGCGTCGAGGATGCGCTCGAAGGCGAGCGAGAGCGCGTACGGGGCGCCCTTGAGGGGCGCGTGGAGGCGCACCGCGACGACGTCGCCCTCCTGGGTCCACTCGCGGATCCCGTCGCCCTTGACCGCGATGAGCCGCAGCCCCTCGGGCGCGCGCACCCGGAGCGCCGCCGCCTCGCCCCGGAGCGACTGGAAGGTCACGTCCGTCGAGACCTTGAGCACGCGCTCCGAGAGGTATGCGCGCACGGACTGGTCCGCCGCGAGGACGGCGCCGCCCTCGGCGGCCTTGCCCGGAGCCGGCGTCCAGGCCACCGAGACCTGCCCCGAGCTCCCGAGGAAGGCGAGGACCTTCGTCGCCTTGCCCTCGGCGCGGGTCTGCGTGACGGCCACGGCGGGCTCCACGTCGACGCGGGCGTCCTCCTCGGGGATCGTGAGCTCGAGGCGCGAGAGGCCCGTGGGCGGCATCCCGAAGGCTACCGACCGCTTCCCGGGCTCCTCGCGCACGCGGGCCGAGAGCACCGCCTTGACCGTGCACTTCCCGGGCCCGCGGAGCATGAGGGCGTGCTCGCCGGCCGCGCCCGGCTTGAGGCTCAGGAGGGCCGAGGGGTCCGAGAGCTCGATCGACTCGAGGGCCGCGTCCCGGAACGGGAGCGCGAGCTCGCACCAGCCGCGCTTCAGGGCCTCGGCCTCGAGGACGAGCTCGAAGCGGGCCGTCGAGCCCGCCACGGCCCCGGCGTACGAAGCGCCCCGGAGCACCGCCGCGGCGGGCGGCTCATCGGGCCTGGGCTCCGGCGGCTTCGGCTGCGCGGCCTGCCAGAGCCTCAGGAACTCCTCGTAGGGAAGGAAGATCCCGCGCCCCTCCTTCTCGAACACGTCGGCGAGCAACGCGTAGGGCACGTAGACGGTCTTCTCGATGAAGGTGTCGGCAGTGGGCTTCTCGCTGGTGGCGGGCTTGTCGGCAGCGGCGGGCTTGTCGACGGCGGCGGGCTGCTGAGCCGGCGCGGCCGGCTCCTGCGCCTTGAGGGCGGCCGCGCAGAGCGCAGCGGCGAGCGCGGCAGAGGTCATTCTCGGGTTCGTCACGGCGGCTTCTCTCCTACTTCGGTGGCTGCGTTGGCGTTGTGAACTGCGTTGATTGCGACGACCTCTCTGCCTTCGCGTAGAGGGTCGTGACCGTCAGGACCTGGGCTCTCCACGCGAGCTCCGCGACCTCGGCGACCTCGGGGCGCGCCCGGTAGGCGGGGCTCAGGCCCTCGACGACCTCGAGGACGCGCCCGTAGGACCCATCGCGCGCCCAGTAGCTCTCGCGGAGGAGCTCCGCCAGCTCGGCGACGCAGGCGAGCAAGCGGAAGCGGTCGCTCGTCTCCCGCAACCCCGCCGCCATGGCTCCCGGCGGCAGCGGGAAGTCGGCCTCCTCGACGCGGCGCGTGCCCGCGTCGCGGTGACGGATGTGGATGCGCCCCAGCTCGCCCGAGCCGGCCGGCTTCCTCTGGACCTCGTAGAGGACCGTGACCGTCGTCCCCGGCCCCACCTCGCCCGCGTCGACCTTGTCGTCGCGGAACTTCGCGTCGGCGATGTCGCGGTTCTCGTAGCCCAGGAGCCGGTAGCGGGTCACGGCCTCGGGGTTGAAGTCGACCTGGATCTTCGCGTCCTCGGCGAGGACCTGCAGCGTCGAGGGGAGGCTCTTCCGGAAGATCTCCGCCGCCGCCTCGCTCGAGTCCACGTAGGCGTAGTTGCCGTTCCCCTTGTCGGCGAGGGTCTCGAGCAGCTTGTCGTTGTACTTCCCCATGCCGAAGCCGACGCAGGAGAGGTAGATCCCGCGCCGCGCGAAGACCTCGACCTTGCGGAGCAGCTCCTCGGGGCCCCGGGCGCCGGCGTTGGCGACCCCGTCGGAGCAGAGCACGACGCGGTTCACGGAGCGCTTCTCGAAGGCCTCGTCGGCCGCCCGGTAGGCGAGGTCGAGGCCCGCCTCGACGTTCGTGCCGCCGCGGGGCGCGAGCGAGCGGACCGCATCGAGGATCCGGGCGCGCTCGCGGGCCGGCGTGTGGGGCAGCGCGAGGTACGCGTGGTCCGAGAAGGCGACCACCCCTACGCGGTCGTCGGGCTCGAGCGACCCGGCGAGGGTCTCGAGGGCCGACCTCGCGAGCTCGAGCCGCCCCGAGGAGTGCATGGAGCCCGAGGCGTCCACGGCGAAGGTGAGCAAGGCGGGCTTCCGCTCGTTGGGCCGCAGCTCCCGCGCCTTGACCGTGATCTCGAGGAGCTCGAGCCCCGCCCCGAAGGGGGACGGCCCCCCCTCGCACCAGACCGTGAAGGCGCGCGCCGGGTCCGCGGCCCGCTCGTCGCGGAACGAGTTGACGACCTCCTCGACGCGCACCGTCATCGGGTCCGGCAGCTTCCCCGAGCGCAGGAAGTTGCGCGCGAGGGCGTAGCTCGCGGTGTCGACGTCCATGCCGAAGGTGGAGAGATGGTCCCGCGCCGCCTCGACGAAGGGGTTCGTGCCGTAGCGCGCCCGGAACTCCGCCTCGCCGAGCCCCTCGTCGCCCACGGTGGGGGCGGGGACGAAGAGCTTGCGCGCCAGGACGGCCTCGCGCGTGAGGCCCTGGTCCGCGGAGCGGTAGTACGCGAGGGCCCGGAGCGATGGCTCGAGGCCCGGGTCGAGGGGCTGGGAGTCGCCGCGGTGGAAGCGTTCCGTCGTGTTCGTGTACCAGCCGAAGCTGGGCAGCGCCCCCTCCGGGGCTGCTGCCGGCGCGCGGCCGCCGGCGGCGAACATCTGGTCTGGCGGGGCTTTCTTGGTCTTCGCCTCGAGGGCCTCGGCGCCGAGCTGGGTGTTGCTCGGGCCGGGCTTCGCGATCGCCTCGAGCCTCTGGACGACCTTCTCGTCGACCTTGCCGGCCCAGCGCTCCGCCGCCGCGCCTTCCCTTCTCAGCGCTTCTTCCTTCCTGATCGCAGCCGGGTCGACCGGCGCGCGTTGCTTCTGGAACGCGAGGTCCGTGCGGCCGTCGGCGTCGAGGTCGCCGGCCGCGATCTGGCCGCCTCCAGCCTGGAGGAGCCTTTCATCCCTCGTGTTGACGGAGCCGTCCTTGCCAGGCACAGCCTCGTTGTGCCCAAAGAGCCGGGAGGCCCCGCCGCCGCCTCCGCCGGCGCCGGGCGTTGCGCCGGTGAGGGCGCCCGGGTGCGCCGGCGGCTCGAGAGGATTCCTGGCGCCACCGCCGCCCGTGCCCCCGAAGTCCAAGCTCTGCGGGGCCCGGAACCCGAGGGCGTAGTGGTCGCCAAGCTGGTCCTTTGCCGCGGCGTCCTTGGGGCGGTCGTCGAAGGTGCGGTTGCGGTCGAGTGTCCGGGACCGGCCGTCAGCCGCGTTGCTGGCGCCATTCTGGCCGCCTAGGGACACGATCTCCGTCGGTCTCCTGTCTCTTGTCCGGCGTTCCCCGTGCCCCTTCGCCTTCTGCGCAATCTCCTTGCCGCCGGCCGGCGGCGCGCCGGCGGGAGAGGCGACCGCCGCAGCCGGCGGGGCCGCGGGTGCGGGGGCGGGCGATGCCGGCGACAGGTTTTTCACGGGAACCTTGTCCAGGCCGGCAGCGAGCTCCGTGACCTCGGCGGAGCCGGCGCCAGACTTCTCCGCGGTCTTGCCGCCGCGCTCGCCGAGGACCTGCGCGGCGATGTCGGCTCCAGCACGAGGTGCTTGTTCGGCCGGCTCCGCGGGGGGTGGAGGCGACGCGACCGTCTCTACATGGGCTTTCTTGGCCAACAGGGCCATTCTGTATCCTTCCACGGGTGCCGCCGCAGCCGGCGGGGTCGCCGCAGCGGATTCGGCTTGCGGCGTCCCCGGGTCGCTGTCAAGCGTGACGCTAATCACCCTGTAGCCTGGGTCTACTCGCGTCACCCTGTTGTCTGCGTCTCCTCGTGCCGCCGCAGGCGGCGGACTCGCGGTGCTGTTGCTGTCCCACTCAAACGCCGTGACGAGGCCCTCGACCTGGTCCGTCGTCGAGAGGCTCAGAGGCGCCTCGACCCTGCTGGCGGAGTCATCGACGTGGAACTGGACGCTGTGCGCGCTCGTCGCATCCGCGACCTCGACGGCCGCCGGGCCCGTCGAGGCCTGGCCACCGATAAACATGACCGTCTGATCTCCGAGGACCGGCGTCGCCGCCGCGCCCGCATCCTGGTGCTCCGCGAACCTCGCGAGCGCGGGAGCCTCCTGCGAGACGTTCTGCCTCCCGACCCCGGGCACGGCCACCCCGCCGGCGGGGAAAGAAGCCCTCGAAGCCCTTCCCCTCATTTGCGTCGGCACCACCAGGCCCAGCACCACCACAAGCAGCGCGCACGCCGCGAGAGCGGCGACGCCCCACCCGCGGTACACGTTCCACCCGCCCCGCCGGCGCGCCCGCGCGGCCTGGAGGACGCGCTCCAGGCGGCGCGCCTCGAAGCTGTACGGCTCGCCCGCCGCGCCGCCCCCTTCGCCTTCCGGCCCCGCCTCCGGCGCGAGGGCTGCCTGGACCTGCGCGAGGGTGCCGCGCAGGCTCTCGAGCTCGGCGCGGCACTCCGCGCAGGAGGCGAGGTGCTCCTCGACCTCCCGGCGGCCCGCCTCCGAGATCTGCTCGAAGAGGTAGGCCGTGAGGAGGTAGCGGAGGTGCCCCTCGTCGTCGGGCGGCGTCGAGCTTGGAGCGGGACCGGCACCAGGACCGGGAACCGGACCGCGATCCGTGCCCTGATCCGGCCCATCCGGCACGGCGGCCCCGGGGTTTCGCGTGGTTGTCATACGAGGCCCTCCCTCTGCGGCTGGAGCCTCCCCGTGAGCTCCTTCATGGCCATGTGAAGCAAGTAACCGACGTTCGTCACCGTGAGGCCCGTGATCTCCGCGATCTCCTTGTAGGACTTGTCCTCGACGACCTTGAGGAGGAGGAGCTCCCGGTGCCGCGGCTTGAGCCGCTCGATCTCGGCCCGCACGCGCCCGCGGACCTCCTCCCGCTCGACCGCGGTCGCCGTCGCCGCCGCGCGCTCCTGCGCCCCCTCGGCGGCCAGCGCGCCCGCGGCCTCGGTGTGCCGGCGGGCCCGGGCGTCGCGGCGCAGGTAGGTGATCCCTATGTTGCGGGCGACGCGGAGGAGCCAGTTGTGGCAGCTCTCGACCCCGAGGAGCTTCCCGGGGAAGCGCGCCACCTGGATGAAGGTGTCCTGGACCACGTCTTGAGCCCGCTCCGAGTCCCCGAGGAGGCGGCCGGCGAACCGGAGGAGCGAGCCCTCGTAGCGGCCGAAGAATGCCCCCAGCGACTCCGTGTCGCTCGAGTCGGCGTAGGCTCTCAGGAGCTCCTGGTCCGTCATCTCACCCCTCGGGGTCATGCGCTCGGGGTCCCGCGGTTTTGCCTGGATGTCGTTCGGCGGAGGGCGCTTCTTAGGACGGGCTCCCGGCCGCCCCGCTCCGGGGTCGGGTTCAGCCCCCCCGTCCCCGATCCTATCTCCAATCGGCGCTGGAGGGATCCTGCCGTAGGGGAGCGCCGGGGACCGTCCCCCATCCCCGTGGGCGAGGCGTCTCGCGGGCTCGCCACGTGTTTTTCCGGCGTGGTTCAAGACCGGGTAACACCCGGTCTTGAAC
>JACQVW010000581.1 GCA_016209535.1 Planctomycetota bacterium
GGCCCGCTGCTACCCCATACGGAGCACCTCCTGCGGTGCCGGCCGTCGAGCCAATACGTTAGCGCAAGGGTGGGGCGAAGTAAAGGCCGAGCCAAGGCCGGGCCAGAGGGCGCTCGTGCCGGGCCGCTCGCGAGGCGGGGGCACGGGGTCAGAACCGCACTCGGACCGTCTCCAGTGCGAAGGGGCCCACGGGAAGCGTGAACGCTCCGCCGTCCACCTGGAGCCGCGGCGCGGCCGCGCCGGCGGGGGCGTGGAGAGGCCGCTCCGTCGCCGACACCCGCTCGGCGCCGCGCACGGGCCGCGAGGGGAAGGAGACGCGCGCCGCGTCCACCTCGCCCGCCGGGTTGAAGAGCCGCAGGACGAAGCCGTCCCTGTCCTCGGCGCGCTTCAAGTTCACGAGCACGGCGTGCCGGGCCTCCACGAGGAGGTGGCTCGCACGGCAGGCCGGCGCCGCGGCCGCGGCGCCCTCGACCGCCGTCCCCCCGGGGGGACCGAGGGGGGAGAACACCGCCGCGACGAGGGGCTGCGCCGTCTCGCGGCCGAAGCGCGGGGCGCCGCCCGCGAGCCAGCCGCCCGCGTGCGACCGGAGCCGGAAGCGGAACCGGAAGTCGCCGCCCTGCCACTCCTGGAAGTTCGTGGACCAGCCGTTGTTGAGCCCGTTGGCGTAGATCCTGGTGTTGGAGGGCACGTACGCCGCGTCCCAGTGGAAGAGCCTCAGGGCGCCGAGGGTGACGATGGTCGTGTCCACGGGGGACCAGGTGACCCCGCGGCCCGGGCCCGAGACGTCCACCCAGTGCTGCACGGCGAAGGAGTCGCGGTTCCCTCCCTCCTGGAGGTCCGCCTCGGGGTCGACGACGGACCCGAGGAGCTCGAGGCGGATCTTCCCGTCCTTGACGAGGAACGGGAAGGCCACGTTCCCCTGCTCGGCGACCGCCGTGGGGCGCTTCTCGTGGAGGCGGACCTCGCACTCGATCCAGTCGAGATCGCGGGGCAGGACGACCGTCTGCTCCACACGCTCCACCGAGCCGATCTCGACGGGGAAGCCCTCGATGGGGAGGGACCCCTCGGCGGTGAACCGCGCGAGGACGGGGCCCTCCTCCACGCGGACGCGGTCGATCCGCGGCACGAGGCTGCCCGTCCCCTTGCCCGAGTAGGGGCTCCCGTGCCAGCCGGCCCTCGAGATCACCTCCATGCCCTCGTAGACGTACTGGCCGAGGCGGTGCGAAGCCTCGGGGTCCACGAGCTCCTCACCGCTCGAGCGGTCGACGATGGATCGCACGGCGCCCGCCGCCTCGTCGAACGTGACCCGGTAGCGCGCGTTCTCCAGGACGCCCTTCCGCGAGACCGCCGGGACCCCGCCTCGATCCTCGGGGGCCCGGTCGCCGGCCTTCGCCTCCTCGACGAGGTACGCCGCGTGCCCCACGGGGGGCACGTCGCGCGCCAGGAACACCACGTCGCCCTCGTCGAGCTGCCAGGGGACCTCGGCGCCGCTCGCGGCGTCGCTGACCCGCGCCGGCGGGCCCTTTCCGGCGGCGAGGGGAAGCCTCACGAGGTCCGAGCGCGCCCAGTTGAGGGAGTTGAAGACCAGGACCGCGCCGCGGGGGACTCCGGCGCTCTGCGCCAGGGCCTCGAGCCCGTCCCGCGACGTCTGCTCGGCGATGCTCCAGGCCTTCCGCGCGTAGTCGCCCTTGACCTCCCAGGAGCGCCGCATCTGCCGGTAGCCCTCGTCCTGGTTCGTCTCGAGGTCGCGCTTCTCCGGCGGCTGGGGCCTGGGCTTGAAGCCGGACACGCCCCAGGTGTGCTCGCTGAAGAGGAGGGACTCCTCGTAGGCCTCGTCGATCTCCGCGGCGGGGTAGGGCCGCGGGGACCCGGCGATGGCGGCGAGCGACCAGAGCTTCTCCGCCGCCGTGAGCCGCTCCCGCGCCCGGCGCGCGAGCGACGTCTCGCGGGCCATGCTCGCCACCCCGTGGATCCACCAGTCCGTGAGCTCGCTCTTGACCACCGGGACCCGGTCCGCGAAGCGCGCCTCGACCTCGTCGACGAAGGCCTCGACGGCGCCGATCACGAAGCGCGGGTAGGCGTACCGCTCGCCCAGGGCCTTCGCCGTGCGGGACACCTCGACCAGGTCCGCCGGCCCGACGTTGTCGCCGGTCACGTACAGGGCGAGGAAGACGTCGTAGGGGTACGCGGGGTCGCGCTCGAGGGCGACCATGCGGCCCTCGTCGAAGCCCCAGCCGTAGCCGTCGGTGAGCTGCGTCAGGACCCGGCTCCCGTCGGGCGACTCCCAGTAGAAGAGGAGCGGCGTCCGCTGGCCGCGCACGCCGAAGTTGGCGCCGATCTGGAGGAGGCGGATCCCGCTCCGCGCCAGGACCTGGGGCAGGAAGCGCGTGTGGCCCGGCACGTCGGTCTGCTTCGCCCACAGCACGGTCTTCCCGAGCTCCGCCTCGAGCCGGACCGAGGGGTAGAAGGCGCGCACCATGTCCTCCATGCCGCAGAAATACGAGTGGACCGAGAAGGGCGCCGCGTTCCAGCCCACCTCGCCGGCGCGGATCGCCGCGTCGAGGCGCGGGCGGTCATCCTGGGGCAGGAGGTCGCGGATCTTCCGGAGGACCCAGGTGGGGTAGATCCACCGGAAGCGGTGCTCCGGCGCGAAGTCGCGCGTCGCCGCGGCGTGCTCCAGCACCTTCTCCAGCATGGGGCCCGCCGCGAGCCGCAGCATCTCGTCGACGGGGTGCGTGTAGCCCAGGTCGTAGTGGGTCTTCATGGCGACGAAGACCGTCCACTTGCGGTGCGGGGAGACCTGCACCTCGCTCGAGGCGACGGTGCCCGCCGCAGTCGCGAGCTCGCAGGCGTAGGCGGTGGGGGCGGCCGGCGGCGGGATCGTGAGCTCGTAGAGTCCGGGGCGGAGGAGCACTTCCTCGGCCCGGTGCTCCCGCGCGAAGCCCTCGGCCTTGAGCCGGAAGACCCCCTTCCCGTCCCAGAGCCCCAGGGGCCGCGCGTAGATCACCTGGTGGAGCTGCCCGCCGGCCTCGCGGAGGTAGGGCGTGTCGAGGAGGACGAGCCCGGTCAGCCTCTCGACGGGGGCGCCCGGCGGGAAGCGCTCGAGCCGGAGCCCGTCGTAGACGGCCCAGGACCCCGTCGCGTTCTCGATCCGGAGCTCGTTAGGGCCGCGGCGGAGGGCCCCTTCCGGCAGGCGCAGGTGGTGGAGCTGGTCCCGGCCGTCGCGCACGGTCGCCACCTCCCCGGCCTTCGCGCCGTTGACCGTGATGGCCAGGACCGGCGGGTGGCCGTAGTGGGACCGGCACAGGTCGACGAGGAGGAGATAGCTGCCCGAGGGCTCCGCTGCGAGGTCGAAGTCGATCGCGAAGGAGTGGCCCTTCGAGCCGGCCCAGGCGTCGTGCGTGCCGGGGTGGATGTACGGGAAGTCGCGGGCCGGGTCCGAGCGGCCGACGGCGAAGCGCACTTCGCCGGGGAAGCGCTCGAGGAACCTCGGGTGCTCCTCGCGGGCGCCCAGGGCGAGCTCCGACGGCTTGTCGTCGAGCCGGCCGATCTCCCACACGAGCTCCGGCGGCGGCCCCGCGCCGAGAGGCGGCAGGGCGAGAGAGCAGGCGATGACCAGGGATGACGTTCCTCGGCGACGGGGCGTTGCGCGCATGGCTCTTCCTCCACGGAGTTGCCCGGACCGTCCGTCCGGGGTCCCCAGTGGACACGCCCTGCGCCGCCGCCCACAGTGATCGGCGTCACGCCTGCCGCGGCCGCGAGGCGCCGCCCCCCCGAGCGCCGGAGTGCCGGCGCAGGAGACCGCCGAGCTACTCCTCCTCGGCCCCGCCCGCGTCCTTCTCGTCAGCAGCCCCGTCGGTCTTCTCGTCCGTCTTCTCGTCCGCCGGCTCTTGGGTCTTCGTCTCGTCCGCCGGGGCGCCGGTCTTCTCGCCTTTCTCCGTCGTGTCCTCGGTCTTCTCCTCGGGCTCGGCCTTCCCCTCGTCCCCCGTCGCTGGCTCCTCCGGCGTCCCGGCCTCTTCGGTCCCCTCGGCCGCGCCGGCAGGGGCCGCCGCGAGGATCCCCTGGACCTTGTCGTGGAAGTCCTTCATGTGCTCTTTGGCCTGCTTCTCGCCGGGAGACCGGTCCTCCTTGTACTTGATGGCCCTCCTGTACTCGGCCACCTCGATGAGCTGGAAGGCGATGGCCCCCAGGAGGGCCACGCAGGCGATGATCAGGCACGCCGTGGCGACGGGCGCGGCGTCTTTCTTCTCGAGGATCTCCTCGGCGGCGTTCGTGCTGGTGGGTGGCATGGGGGATCGGTCCTCGCTGGCTGCGGGTGCTGTGGGGGTGGGGTGGGGGTCCTAGATGTTCGTGGACGCCTTGTCGCCGCGCTGGATCTCGGCGCCGTCCTTCGTGAACAGGATCTGGGCTCCCGAGAGGTCCGGGAAGACCTTGTGGACCTTCACCTTGCCGACGAACTCGCCCCCCCGGTAGACGGTGAACTCGTGGCCGATCTCCACCTTCTGGTCCTTGCCCGCCGAGAGGAGGACGAGCCCCTCCTTCGAGTCCACGGACTTCACGACCGCATGGATGAGCGGGGCTATATTCGCCAGTATCCCAGGGGCGTTGGGGCCGAGCGCTTTGACCGCTCGATCGCGCTCGAGCTTCACCGTCTCGAACGTGCTCGCAAGCTGGGTGTGCTCGACCTTCAGGTTGTGCAGCTCCTCCTGGGTCTTCTCGAGGTCGAGGCGCATGCGGTCGCGCTCGACGTTGGCCGTGGCGGTCTGCTTGAGGGCGTCGTCCATGGACTGCCTCGCCTTGCCCAGGCTGTCCTGGAGCTGGGCGTAGGCGGCCTCCTTGGCCTTCAGGTTCTCTCCCGCCGTCGTCGCGTTCTTGTTGGCCGTCGCGACGTTCTCGTGGGCCAGCTTGACGTCCTTCTCCTTCTCGGTGAGCGCCTGCTGCGTCGAGGCGAGGGTCTTCGCCTGCTCGTCCTGGGACGCCTTGAGGGTGATGATGTCCTTCTCCCTGTTGCTCGATAGCGTGGAGAGCTCCTCGATCCGCTTCTTGAGGCTCCCCAGGTCCTTCTGCGTCGCCTCGTTGAGCGTGTTGTAGGCCGTCCTCCAGTCGTTCCGGGTCTTGAAGAGCGTGGCGGAGGTCCCGAAGAAGACGACGCTCAAGACACAAATGAACACCACGAATACCTTGGCTAGCGCGCTCATCGCTCGGAATCCTTCCTGTACGCCTCGACGTTTACTTGCTTCTCTGCCTTTTCGTTACGGATTGCCTGGATGCCCGAGTCCCCCGTACCTCCCTGCACCGTGACGGGAGACAC
>JACQVW010000046.1 GCA_016209535.1 Planctomycetota bacterium
CGCGCGCGACCTCGTCATCGAGGCCCGCGCGGCGGCGATGCGGGTCCTAGGGATCGGCGTCGCCGTCGCGGAGCTGGTCGACCCGGAGGGAAACGTCACGAGCGCAAACCTGATCGCCTGGCGCGGCCTCCCCGTCCGCTCGCGCTTCGAGGAACTGGCTCCCTGCGTCGTCGAGGCCGACGCGCGCGCCGCGGCGGCGGGCGAGGCGCGCTTCGGCGCCGGGCGGCCCTTCCGGCAGTTCTTCTACGTGACCGTCGGGACCGGGATCGGCTCGGCCTTCTTCAAGGACGGCCGAGCCCACACGGGCGCGCGCGGGAGCGCGGGCACGGTCGCGAGCGCCCCCTTGACCTTCGAGTGCGCGGCCTGCGGCACGACCTCGCGGCCCGTCCTCGAGGAGATCGCCTCGGGCCCGGCGCTCCTCGCCCGCTACCGGCGCCGCGGCGGCTCCGCCGAGAGCACGGAGGAGGTGCTCGCTCTCGCGGCTGCGGGCGATGCGCCGGCCGCGGAGGTCGTCCGGTCGGCGGGCGGTGCCCTCGGGAGCACCGTCGGGCTCCTCGTGAGCGTCCTCGACCCCGAGGCGGTGATCGTCGGCGGCGGCGTCGGCTCCGCCGGCGGCCCGTACTGGGATGCCTTCGTGGCCTCGACGCGGGCCCACGTCTGGTCCGAGCTCCACCGCGGCCTGCCGATCCTCCCGGCCGCGCACGGCGCCGACGCGGGCGTCGTCGGCGCGGCGGCGGCGGCCCTCGCGAGCCTCGGGAGCGTCGGCAGTCCCCTCGGCCGGTAGGAGGGCCCGGACGGCCCCTGGCCCCTCACGAACCTTCCGCCCGCAGGCGGTCGGGGCTCTCGAAGACGAGGTAGCCCCGGTGGCGCAGGCCGAGGCGCTCGTAGGCGGCGCGGGCCTGCTCGTTGTGGGCGTCCATGTAGAGGCGCAGGCCGCAGCAGCCCGGCTCGGCGGCGAGGCGCTCGAGGTGCCCGAAGAGGGCCACGAAGACGCCCCGGCGGCGGTGCGCGGGCTCCACGTAGACGCTCTGGAGCCAGAGGAAGGTCCCGTTCCGCCAGTCGCTCCACTCGTACGTGATGAGGAGCGCGCCCGCCGCCTCCCCGCCGCGCTCGGCGACGAAGTAGCGCCCCTTCGCGGGGTCCGCCAACACCGCGAGCACGCCCTCGCGGATCGTCCGCGGGTCGAGGCGCACGCGCTCCGTCTCCCAGGCCATGGCCTCGTTGAAGCGCGCGAGCGTCTCGAGGTCGGTGAGCCGCGCGTCGCGGACCAGGATCTCGGGCGGCGCTCCGCTCAACGGTCGTCGCCTCCCGCGTAGACGAGGACCGGCGCCGCGAGCCAGGCCGATCCCCAGGTCTCCTCCCGGGCCGAGTCGACGAGGAGGATCGAGTCCCACGCGATCGGGTGGTCGACCTGCGCGTCGGCGTCCCCGCCCCAGGAGCGCGCCCCCGTGCCATCGAGGGGGATGCGCACCGGCCTCCACTCCCGGGACCGCAGCGAGCCCTGCGTGACCTGGAACGTCTCGCCCGCCGCGTCCCGGAAGCGCAGGCGGAGCGTGTTCTCCGAGCCGTCGCCCCGGACCCAGGCGAGGAGGGCCGCGGGCTTGCCCGGGATCTCCGGAGGGCCCTGGATCGCCACCCGCGCGAACCTCCATCCCTTCCCGAAGCGGTAGCGGAGCCCGAGGGCCCGCGAGGGCTCGGGCCAGCCCGTGAGCCTCACGAGCTTCGAGGCGAGCCGCGCGTCCCCGGGGACCTTCGCGTCGCCGTCCAGGGCGACGGCGAAGCCCTCGAGGAACCCGTCGAGACCCGCCTCCGCCTCCGCGCCCGACGAGAAGCCCGAGAGGGGCACGTACCTCCGCGGGGCGAGCGTCGCGAGGAGGAGGCCGCCCTCCTTCTCCTCGAGATAGCCCTCGACCACCTGGGGCCCGGATCGCGGCCCCGCGAACGGGACCTCCCTCGGGCGCTCTCCGCCCGAGCCCGGCCGCCGCGTCCACACGAGCGCCCGCCCGGGGAGGACCTCGGCCTCGAGGAAGATGAGCCCGAGCTCGCCGGGTCGCGCCTCCACGACGGCGTACCGCGGCGCCGGGCCGAGGTCGAGGGGCTCGCGCGCCCCGCCGCCCGCGACGGTCACGCGGTGCGGCTCGCCCTCGGTCCAGGAGGCCACGACGGTCCTCCCGCCGCCCTCGAAGACGAGGACGTGGTCCTCTTCGGCCGACTCGAGGCGGCGCTCGAAGCGCGTCCCGGCCAGGGCCGCCGTCGTGGCCTTCACGGCCTCGTAGGCGGGCTTCGGCGAGCGGTCCAGGCTCACGAGGCCGAAGTTGTGCTCGGTCTCGCGCGGGTCGGGGCCGTCGTTGGCCCAGTCGTACCAGATCGAGAGGGGGATCCCCTCGGAGAGGTTGACGAGGAACATGCGCGCCGCGTAGGCCGCCTGGAGCTCCTCGGAGACGGCGATCCCCCCGTGGTGCCAGGTCGAGTAGCCCCACTCGCCGCTCACGATGGGCACCCGCCTCCCCGGCGGCGCGTGCCGCGCGATCAGCTCGCGCAGGCGGGCGTAGTCCTCGCGAGCGGTCTCGGGGCTCATGCTCCGGTAGGGGTGCACGCTCACCTCGTCCACGTGCTCCAGGAGCCCCCTCGAGAAGACCTCCTCGAGGAAGCTCCAGGGGAAGCCGCTCGTGGCGGGCGCGAGGATTGACGCTTCCGGGTCCGCGGCCCGGATGGCCTTGGCCGCCCCGGCGGCCAGCGCGGCGTAGTCGCCCGCGGCCGGCTGGGGCTTCCAGAACTGCTCCAGGTTGGGCTCGTTCCAGACCTCCCAGCGCACGCCGCGCCCCCGGTAGCGCGCGGCGGCAGCGGCGGCGAAGCGGGCGAAGGCCTCGCGGCCCTCCACCGTGCGCACGCTGCGGTCCGTCTCGTAGAGCCGGTTCGAGTAGTCCAGGATGAAGAGGGCCCTGAGGCCCCGCGCGGCGAGGCCCTCCACGAGCTCGTCGTAGCCGTCGAAGCGGTAGGCGCCCTTGTCCCGCTCCACTGCCTCCCAGGCGAAGTCCATGCGGACCCAGCCGAGCCCGGCGTCCCGGATCCCGTCGAGGTCGCGCGCCGGAGCGCCCGTGAAGTGGATGTTGACGCCGAGCCGGGCCGCGAGGGGCGGCTCGGGGAGCGCCACAAGCTGCAGATCGAGGGAGCGAGGCCGGCACAGCTCGCGGATCCTCACGGCGATCTCGGCGGCCTTCGCGGGCTCGCGGCGCTTCTCGCGGACCAGCTTCAGCACCTGGCGGCTGTCCCGCACCGTGGGGAAGTCCGGGCAGGCGAGCAGGTCCGCGCCGGCCGCGAGCTCCTCCCGCGAGACCTCGAAGATCCGGCGGCCCTCGAGGCGGACCTCGTAGCGGGCGGCTGCGAGGCCCTTCACCTCGAGGCGGTGCCGGTTGAACCGATCCGCGACGCGCTCGAGGCGCACCGACTCGAGGTCCCACTCGGGGTCGTGGGGCATGGGGAGGCCCGTGGTCCACTCGTCGATGACCTCGCCTCCCTCCTCGCGGGCGATGCGAGGCGGATCGCCGGGCGCCGCCGAGGGGGCGTTCCAGGCCTCGAGGATCGCCTGGGCCATGAGCCAGTGGCCCGTCGGGCCCGGGTGGACCGCGTCGCCAGCCAGGTGGAAGCTCGCCAGGGTCCGGCGCCGCTTCCTCAAGTGCTCGTTCATGCCGTAGCAGGCGACGACGACGTCGGGCTCCTGCGGGGAGACGTCCCGCTCGAACCGGTCGTGCACGCAGGGGCGCCGCGGCGCGTGGTCCGGCTCGCTCGTCCCGGAGACGGTCTCGCTCGAGAGGCCCGCGTAGACGACGCGGAAGTCCTTCCCGGGGAAGCGGGTCGCGAGGAAGGCCTCGATGTACTCGACGTAGAGCCCTCCCTGGGTGATGCTGTCGCCGAGGAACACCACCGTCTCGCCGCCGCGGAGGAAGAAGCCTTCTTCCCCCGAGGCGGACCGCGGCCCCAGGGCCGCCAGGCCGAGAAGCGCCAGGCCAAGGGGCCGGGCCGATCGTATCGCTCTCCTCATGTCGCCGTTCACTCCAGCACCCCGGGCCGGGCGAGGGCGCGCAGCTCGGGCAAGTCCGCCGCCTCGAGGAGCCCGAAGGGGAAGAGCTGCGGGGCGCGCTCGACCGAGGAGCCCGGCTCGATCAACGCCTTCAAGCTCTCGGGGGCGCCGGCGGCCTTCACCCGCGAGAGGACCCCGGCGGCTTCGCCGCCATCGAGGGCCGCTGCGACGAGCGCCGTCGTGGCCGCCACCGGCCCTCGCGCGTCGACCCGCACGTCCTTCGCGCCGAGCTCGCTCCGGGCCCAGCGAGCCACGGCCAGGACTTCCGCCGCCGCCTCGGCCAGGGGCCGCACGCCGACGTTCGAGAGGAGCATGGTGAAGTGCCACGGCGAGAGCCTCGCGGGTCGGGCCTCGCCGAGGAGGAGGAGGTCGACCGCCAGCGCTCGCCGGCCGGCCTTCAAGGCCTCGCGCACGGCCTCCGCCGCCTCCTTCCTGCCGCCGTCGCAGAGCACGATGGTCGCGCCGGCGTCCGCGGGCCCCAGGTCGCTCGCCGGGAGGGTGAGGCCGCGCTCGAGGCGCAGGCGGAAGCCGCGGGCTCCGTTCGCGGCGGAGGCCTCGGCCCGTGCCACCTTCTCGGCGGGCACGCGCAGCACCTCGCGGAGCGCCTCGCGCGCCCGGGCGCGCAGCGCCTCCTCGCGCTCGAGCTCCGCCGCCTTGCGCGCGGGCAGGCCGCGGGCGAGCTCGAGCGCGATCGAGCGGAAGGTCGCGTTCCCTTCGGGGATCCCGACGCGCAGCTCGTCCGTGGAGCGGACCTCGCCCGGGCAGGGGATCTCGTCGTCGATCCCCTCCCGCGGCTCGGCCCAGAGGCGGTTCAGGAACCGGTAGAAGGCCTGGCGGTTGTCGAGGCCGTAGTTGTGGTCGCCGGGGTTCGCGTTCTCGTGGAACGACAGCTCCGCCCACGGCGCGAACCGCCGGAAGAAGGGCAGCGCGGGGTCGTAGACGCTCCGGCGCGCCAGGGCCGAGGGGAAGCAGCAGTCGTCGCGCCGGTTGTAGATGAGGAGCGCCGGCCGCGGGACGAGCATCGCCGTCAGGTGCGTGTAGTCGGCCTCGAGGAGGAGGTCGGCCGGGTTCTGCTCGAGGTCGCCGATGCTCCCGGGGTGCTCCACGCGCTCCGGGAGGCCGCAGTAGCCCGCGTTGGGGGCGCAGGCCTTCACGCGCTCGTCGAGGGCCGAAATGACGATCGTCTGCCAGCCGCCGCCCGAGAGGCCCGTCACGGCGACGCGCTCCGGGTCGGCCGCGGGGTGCTCGAGGAGGACGTCGAGGCCGCCGCGCAGGGCGAGGTAGAAGAGACCGACGCCGCTCCGCCCGCAGAGGTCGATCCAGGCGAGGCCGTTGTGCCAGTAGGCCGGGTCGCTCAGCTCGCCGCAGGAGAACCACTCGGGGCTCAAGACGACCATCCCCCGCTTCGCCAGGTTCGCCGAGAGGATCTGCTTGTAGTCCACCGCCTTCCCGGGCGCTCCGACGTGGCCGTTCACGTGGAGGATCGCCGGGGCCTTGGCTCCGGCCCCGCCGGCCACCTTCTCGGGCTCGTAGACGAGCGCCGGGAGCCACATACCGGGGTACGGCTCGTAGTGGAGCTTCCGGATCCGGTAACCCTTTCCCGTCTCGATCGTCCCCCCCTCGACGAACCGGGCCTGGGCCTTGCGCTCCACCAGCTCCCGGGGCCAGCCCCGGAACACCACGCGCTCGAGGACCCTGCGGCGTAGGTCGGCCGCCCGGAGGCTCCACTCCTCGCCCGAGGGCGGCGCCTCGAGGCGCGGGACCCTCGAGAGGACCATGGCCTCGAGCTCCCGGTCGGCCTGACCCCGCTCGAGGAGCGGGGTGGCGAGGGCCGCCTCGACGAGGTCGCCGGCCAGGAGACGGGCGGCGAAGCGCCCTGGGACCAGGGCCGGCAGGACGAGCAGGGTGAGCAGGGTGAGGAGATTGGGGAGATTGAGGAGAGCAGGCAGGGTGAGCAGTGTCCGGGCGAAGGGGATGTTCAGGGTCACGGTCAGCGACGGTGTCCGCATGGGCCTCCGTTCCGCCCCTGGCGGGGAGCAATCCCCAATGTACCCGAAGGAGAGCCGGTCCAGGAAGCCATCGAATATGGGCCCATGCCGGCGGCGGCCGGCACTCCGTGAATCGGGGCCGCAAGCCGAAAGAGATGGCGGGTCCAAGGAACCACCGTCGAAACCCGAGATGGCCGAGAAGCGACGACAATACCGGGTCCGGCCGGGACGCGAGGAGCTCCGGGTGGCGGTCCGCGTCCGCGACAAGCGCCCCGTGCCCTGCTCGATCGAGAACCTCTCCCTCGAGGGGATCGCGGTGAGGTTCTCCCCGGCGCACGGCGTCGAGCTGAAGCTCGAGGACGTCGTGTACCTCGAGCTGCGCTCCCGGCACGTCCCGGAGCCGATCGTCGCGTTCGCCAAGGTGTGCAGCCGGACCGAGTCGCACCAGGGCCGCGGCTATGGCCTCCATTTCGTCGACTGGCTGGGCCTCTTCGAGCGCTTGACCCCCGAGCTCAAGGAGCTCTTCAACCACCGGGGCGGCCCCCGCGTCCGTCCCGCCCCCGGGGAGGCGATCCCCGTCGCCCTCAAGGTCGAGCACAGCTCCGAGCTGGTGGCCGGGACCCTGCGCGACCTCTCGGCGATGGGCCTCTCGGTCCTGGCCCCCGTGGGCGCCGAGGACCTCCTCGTGCGGACGGACCAGGTGCTCGTCACCTTCCACCTCCCGACCTGCACCCACAAGCTCGACTTCGCGGGCCAGATCATGCACCGCAGCCTCGACGGCGGCGCGACCCTGGTCCGCTACGGCATAGTCCTCGACCGCGACGGCACGCCGCAGTTCGAGCGGCTGCAGGCGGCGCTGCTCCACTACGTGGCCCTGCGGCGCCGGGAGCAGCCGCCCCGGCCCGTGGAGGCGCAGGTCGAGGAAGAGGCTCAGCCGGACCTGCAGCCGGGATAGGCCCGCCGAACCTGCAGCGTGGACGGACCGGGCTTGGTCCGGTCTTCCGGTCTCGAGCGGCGATCTTTTCTCTTCGGGCAGCGGACCCCGACCGGTATAACGGAACCCGAACGTCCGGTGCAGGGCACCACGAAGTCCTGCCGAGATCTCCACACCGGTCTCCACACCTGAGGGGTGCGCCATGAAGAGCTCCGCCTTGCGTCTCGGGTCCGCCGCCGCCCTCGTCTGCTGCCTCCTCCCCCTCCTCCCCGCCGGCCGATCGCCGGGCGCCGAGCCCGCCGCGGGGCCGCCCGTCGTCTTCGTCGTGCGGGTCTTCGAGCCCTCGCCCGGAGCTCCCGCCGGCGCCGTGGCGCGGGCCGAGAGCGGCGTCCTCCGCCTCGCCACGCACGACGGCCAGGCATGGCGCTTCGCCGACCTCGTGAGCTCGGGGCCGCCGCCGGGCGCGCCGGGGGTGCCCCTCGACGTGGCCGATCCGGACGTGTCCTACGACGGGATGCGGATCGTCTTCGCGGGGTACCTGGGCTCGGAGAGGGCCTGGAGGATCTTCGAGGTCAAGGCCGACGGCACGGGACTCCGCCAGGTCACCGGCTCCACGCGGGCCGCCGACCTCTCGCGCTACGGCGAAGCCGCGACGCGCTTCGAGAGCTACGACGACGCCGACCCCTGCTACCTGCCCGACGGCAGGATCTGCTTCGTCTCGACGAGGTACCCGGGCTTCTCGCCGGGCAGGCGGCTCCAGGCGACGAACCTCTACGTCGTGGGCTCGGACGGCGGCGGCCTCCGCCGCATCACGAC
>JACQVW010000595.1 GCA_016209535.1 Planctomycetota bacterium
CGTCCTGCGCCTCCTACTCTGCGCGGCCCCTCGAGCCACGCGACGCATCGAGCGTGATCGAGCAGCGGGAAGCGGAGGGCCTCTACGTCGCGGTCAAGGACCTATCCCGGCCCCGGGACTCCCTCCAGTACTTCGACCGCGACCTGGCATCCTACGGTTTCCTACCCATCCTGGTGATGCTCGAGCTCGACCGCGGCTCGGAGAGCACCTTCGACCTCCGGCGGGAGGACATCCTGCTCTGCCTCCGCGACGGGACCCGACTGAGGAGCGTCGATCCGGAGGTCGTCTCGGAGGCCGTCGCCTTCACACACCTCCGCTCGGCCTTCGGATTCGTCCTCCTCGTCCCCGGCTTCATCGTCGCCTCCTCGGTCGACAGGGCCAACGGCGAGCTCGAGTCCGACTACGGCTCGAAGGCCGTGAAGAGCGTCCGGGTCAACCCCAACATGAGGTCCTTCCGGGGCGTGGTCTTCTTCCAGGTGCCGGAAGATCTCGAGGACGCCTTCACCATGGAGGACGCCTTCGTGGAGCTCAAGCTCAACATGCAGGGGCGGGGGGGGGCGATTGGGAAGCCCCTGGAGCTCCCCGTGCACTTCGGGAGGTGATCTCCTGAGAGGGAGGGCCCGCACATGAGGATCTCGAGAAGCGTCCCGTCGCGGTCGTCGATCGCCCCCATCCTCGGTCTCCTCCTCGCTTCTCTCCACTCCGGCTGCGGAGGGCTCGGCGAGCGCGAGGCGGACCTGTTCGAGAAGGGACGCGCCGCGGCGGCGGCCAAGGACTGGCAGGGCGCCATCGACCGCCTGAACGGGGTGCTCGAGGCCGAGCCAGACTTCGCGCCTGCCCTCTTCCTCCGCGGCCAGGCGCTCTTCGCCCTCGGCCGTCACGGGGAGTCGCTCGCGGACCTCTCGAAGGCCGAGGCCTCGGGGCTACTCGAGGGCGACGAGCGATTCACCGTGGTCCTGCTGCGGGGCCGCTGCCTCCTGGAGCAGGGGAGGCGGATCATGCCCGAGACGGAGCTCCGATCCGGCGGGGGCGGCCTCGAGGAGCGTCGAAGGGCGAGGGACCTCTTCCTGAAGGCCAACCTTGCCTTCCTCGACGCCGCCGCGCTCCGACCCGGCGACTACGAGGCGGACCTCTGGCGCGGCTGCGCGCTGCTTCGCCTCGAGAACTTCCGCAAGGCTCTGGACGTGCTCTCGACGTGCGAATCGAGCCAGCCCGGGAGGTGGGAGCACCGCTTCTTCGCCGCCCTGGCGCTCGAGGGGCTCTACAAGGTGAACACGGAGAGCATCGAGAGCCTCCTGAGCATCGTCGAGCAGGGCCCGTTGCCCGAGACGGAGCCCGTCTACGAGTACCTCACGGTCCTGAGCCCCGAGGTCGCTGCGGATGCGTCGCTAAGGATCTTCCGGGCCGTCGAGCGCTTCGCGGGGGCCCTTCCGGGCCGATCCCCGCGCATCGCCGCGTTCCTCCAGGCCGAGCGCCAGCGCCGGGAGGCCGAGCGGCGCCAGGCCGGGCTCCAGGCCGTATCGGAACGCGTGGAGGAGTTGGTCGAGAAGGAGCGTTTCCGCGAGGCCCTGGAGGCGATCGACGGCTTCCTGAAGCAAGAGGGGGAGAGCCAGGACATCACGCGCCTCCTCCGCGACACGCAGGAACGGTGGTCTCTTCTCCTGGAGGCCAGGGCCGAGGGGCTCCTGGGCTCCGCCGACCGCGACTTGCTCGAGACGGCCCTCAAGAGTCTGGAGACCGCGAGGACCCTGACGATCAAGGTGGACCGCCTCGTCGTCCTCCAGCAGAAGATCAACGCGCTCGAGCTCGCGCTGGCTCGGATGGCGGCGTCGCGGAAGATCCAGGAGTGCCGGGAGCACCTCGTGGCCGGGAGGCACCAGGTGGTCCTCGAGGAGCTCGCGTCCCTGAGCCCCGAGGGCCTCGGGGAGCGCGACCGTGACCTCTACCATTACCTCCGCGGAGTCTCGAGCTACCACCTCGGCCAGTGGGCCTCGGCGGCGAAGGCCTTCGCCTCGGTCGCCCGCAAGGACTTCGAGGGCATGGACGTGCTCCAGGGCCTCGCGCTCGTGCGCAGCGGCCAGGAGGCCGCGGGCATCCCGATGCTCGCCGGCATCCCTCTCGAGTCCCGCGAGGACGATGTGAACCGGCTCCTGGGGCGGCACTTCGCCGAGCGCGGCGAGCACGCCAAGGCCGTGGCCTACCTCGCCGATATCAAGTCCCCGCTCCCGGCCGACCTGGAGAGCCAGATCGAGGCCCGGCGCCAGCTCGGGCTGGAGAGCTACCGCCGGGGCGATTTCCAGCGAGCCGCCGAGGAGCTCCAGGCGGCTCGCCAGATCCTCGCGGTCCACCTCCGCCGGAAGTGCACGGACGTCTGCCTGCACCTCGGCAACGCATACTTCCGGCTCGAGGACTATCCTCGCGCCAAGGAGGCCTACGCGCAGATCTGCGAGTCCGAGCTCACGGCTACGGAGAGGGAGGAGTGCCGCGACCTCTTCCTCCACCGCGCCCGGATCCACCTGCTGGACAAGAGCCCCGAGCCCGCCTACAAGGACCTGGCCGAGCTCGTCCGCCTCGGCGGCCGCATCCCCCCCGACCTGTCGGACACCTACTCTCGGCTGGCCGCGACCTATGCCGACTTCCTGCCCCTCGACAGGGTCCAGTACTGGAACTACGTGAGCACCGCCCGGGATTACAACTACACCCTCCTCGTGAAGGGCGAGGCGGGGGACGGGTTCCGCGTCGAGAGGAAGGAGGGAGGGACGGTCTCGGAGGAGGTGTGGACCCGACAGGGCATCTACCTCACCAAGAAGGTCGGCGAGGCCCTGATCAAGCTGCCCGTGAACCTCCAGCCCGGGGACGAGGCCCTCCCCCACCTGAGCTACCAGTCCCAGGACCAGGAGTGCACCGCCGAGGTCGTCGCCCTGGGGCAGGCCGTCGAGGTTCCCGGCGGCCGGAAGTTCCCCGATTGCCTCAAGGTGCGCTTGCGCCGGCTCCAGAAGCTCCCCGACGGCAAGATGCGCTCCACGAGACACATCTTCTACTTCGCCCCGGACGTCGGCGAGGTGAAGCAGGAGATCTACCGCGACGACACGCGGGTCTCGGAGATCGTCCTCTCGGACTGGGCCCTCAAGGCCCCGGCGCTGGGGAACTAGCCCGCCGGCCGGGACGAGATAGCTAGTTGCTCGACCGATCCCCTCCGCTCTGCGTCTGCCGGCGCACCCGATCGACCCCGCGCAGGCACTCGGCGTGAGAGGCATCGAGGTCCTTGAGGACCTTCCTGTACTCGCGGAGGGCGAAGACGGGCTGGCCCAGGTCCTCGTAGAGCAGGCCCATGTAGCAGCGGGCGCCTGCCTCGAGCTTCCTCGACGCCCCGGAGCCATCGAAGGCCAGGTCGTCGACGAGTCCCTTCAGCACGACCATCGCCTCCTTCTTCTCCCCCGCGAGGGAAAGCGCCTTCGATACCTTGAGGGAGACGTCGTGCTTCTCCGTCCGGTAGCTCTTCCTCAGGTCGAGGACGGAGCGGTTGTACTCGCGCCGGTCGAACGGGAGAGACCCGCCCGTGGGGACGGCGTCGCCTCGCAGCGTCACTAGCTCTCCGGTCAGACCGTCGAGCACCCGCAGCGCCGCGCGGTACGCATCCACGGCGAGCTTCAGCTTCGCCTTCCTCTGCGCAGGCTCCACGCCCTCGGCGGACGACGCCCCGTGGAAGGCGAGGTCGCCGAGGCCGATGAGGGCCTGGTGGTTCTGAGGCGCGATGGACCGGCACTCCTCGTAGGCCGCCTCGGCGCCGGCCAGGTCTCCCGCGAGGCGCAACGCGTGCCCCCTGTGCAGGAATATCCACTGCCGGTCCTGGCGCTTCACGCCGGGGAAGCGCTTCGTCGCGATCTCCTTCAACAGCGCTGCCGCATCCGCCGGCCGCCCAAGCTGTGAATAGAGGACCACCGCGAGGCCGATGTGGGCCTGGAGGAACGTAGGGTCCCGATCCACGGCCTCGCGCAGAAGCCCCTCGGCCTCCTTGAACCTCCCCGCACCCACCTCCGCGCCGGCCTCCTCCCAGAGCTTCACCGCGAGGACGCGCTCCGGATCGAGGGCATCGCCGCCGGCGGCCTCGGCGGGATCCGCGCCCTGGACGAGCCTCTCCGCGGCCCGCGTCAGGGCCTCCTCGTTCTCCTGCCACCAGGCGCGCCACCTCTCCACCGCCTCCTTGCGCGCCTGGGGCGCCCCGTCCGGGCGGAACTGAAAGTCTTGGCCGGTCGACTCTCGCAGGCTCCTCGAGGCCAGGTCCCGGATGTCGAGTGCCTCGAGCTCCAGCGCCTCGATCATGGACGGGACCCCGATCTGTATTCGGTTCTGGGCGAGCGCTATCGCCGCGGCGAGCTGGGACTGGCCCGAGCCCCTCGCGTAGATCCTCAGGAGCTCGCGGTTCCTCCGCATGCGCCGCAGGAAGTCGATCGACCAGGCCTTCACCTTGGGGTCCTCGACGGAGTCCGTCGCCAGGAGCTCGGCGAGGCGCGCGCTGGCGTCCACGAACCGCGGGAACACGAGGGCGAGGAGGTCGAGCTTCTCCTGCGTCGAGCCGTGGTCGAGGACGTCGTAGATGCGGCTCTCGGCCTCCTCCATGTCCGTGGACACGACCTCCTTGAGGCGGTGGAGGCGCTCGATCCGGGCAAGGGCCAGCTCGCCGGGCGACCCGCGGGTCGCGGCCTTGCGCGCCTCCCGCACCCGGGCTATCGCAAGGATGCCGCAGCGTCCGAGGAGCTTCTCGGCCTCGCCGGCGGGGTCATCGGAGCGCACGAGACGGTCCAGCGCAGCCTCGACGGCTTTGCCCAGCTCGAGGGTGTACACCGTCGCGTCGAGCTCCACCGAGTCCCCGCTCCGGACCACGCGCCGCACGTCCTTCATGTTGAAGACTGCCCTGCCTCCCCCGGGGAGCGAGACCTGCACCTTCTGCCCGCCCTCGAGCACCTCGACCTTCCCGCGCACGATATGGCCGTCCCGCTTCACGATCGCGTCGGAGGTCTCGATCGACTTCCGCTCCCGCTTCTCATCGAGGGTCACCTTGCTGATGTCACGCTTGAGGATGGTCTTCGCGCCGCCCTTCAGGACGAGCTCGACGCGGTTCCCCCCGAGGTCGACGACCATCCCCGCCTGGGAGCTGCCGTCCTTGAGGCTCACGATGTCCTCGGACAGAACGGGCGCCGACAGGCAAGGAAGGAATGCCAAGGGGATGAGAGCGCGAGGGAAACGGAGGCGGCGGGTGAGCCTCATGGGGTCATCCTGCTTCGAGTCGGAGGTCGAGGGTTCAAGCCCCGAGGACGGGAGGAGGGAGGAGCAAAGGACGCGGGCGGGGGACCGGGCCCCGGAGCCGGGCAGTGCCTCGGGTCTTCTGCCTCGGGTCTTCTCGCTCAAGTTCTCGATTATATGCCATCAGCCTAACAGGGCCAAGGCTCGAGCCGCGCCCCCAAGGTCCCGGCAAAGTGCTGCAAGTCTGTTGATCGCCAAGCGCCCCCGATCGAGAAACAACGGCTTGGGACGACTTTGCCGGGACCCTGGCCGCGCCCCGCTCCCGACCGGGCCCGCCCTCAGGCGGGGCGCCGGAGACCGCTTGGCCACCGTGAGTTACGCTCGCCCGGCTCCACCCTGTCC
>JACQVW010000596.1 GCA_016209535.1 Planctomycetota bacterium
CCCGTGACCCGGTCGCTCTGAACGCCAAGGGCTGCGAGTGAATGCGCGGCCGCCGGCGCCCTCGTGGGGGACGCCGGCGGCCGCGGGGCTTGCCGGACCTCGCTTGTCAGGAGCGATGCCCGGCTTAAGATGGCCGAGCAGCGTCGAGCCTCTCCAACCAGGCGTGAAAGAACAGGAGCACGATGAAATCGAGCGCAAGAAAAGTCTTGAAGGCCGCAATCAGCCTGCCTGAACCGGACCGCACCGAGGTCGCGGAGCAGCTCATGGCGGTGGCGGCAACATACCCCGACGATGAAGTCCAGGCTGACTCGACCTGACCTGACGGCTCGGCCCTGGACTTTCCCGGGCGAGCGCGAGCACAATCCAGGCGGACCATGCGCCGCTCCACGCTCGCCCTCGCCGCTTGCCTCGCCGCCGCGGGCTCGGGCCTCGCCGAGGAGCGCTACGTAGCGGTCTTCGCGAGCGGGGCGCGCGTCACCGGGCGCGAGATCCGCTCCTGGCACGGCGGTGGCGAGCCGTCCCTCGAGGGCCAGCGGCTCTTCGACCCGGCCGACCCCGTGCGCTGGGTCCTCGACACGTCCCTCGAGCCGGCGGAGCCGCGGGCCTTCGTCGAGCTTGCGGGCGGCGACCGCCTGCCCGGACGCACCGTGGCGTGGCGGCCGGGGACGGAGGCGCAAGGCGGCGAGCGGCGCTTCCCGCACTTCCTCGTCGAGCCCGACCCTCCGGTCGACGCCCCCGAGGGTCCTCGCCGCGAGAGCGTGCGCGTGCTCACGCGCTGGGCGCGCCGAGTGGTCTGGGAGCGGCGAGGCTCCGAGCGCCTGCGGCCGGGAACGGCCTTCCTCCGCGACGGCCAGAACTTGCGCTTCCGCTCGCTCCGGTGGGGTGAGGAGTCGGTGCGGCTCCTCCTCGCCGATCGCGCCACGCCCGCCACTCAGGAGGCGCGCTTCCCCGAGATCGCGGAGCTCCACCTTCTCGAGGGCGATCCCTGGGCGGCCTACTTCGAGACGCTCGGGGCCCTGACTCCGAGCTTGAGGTCGCGCGTCGCCCGGCTCGAGACCGATCACGGCATCCGGCGCACGACGTCCCTCGAGAGGCTCGTACCGCGCGCGGCCGGGCCCCCGAACGACCCGCGGAGCTGGCGCCACTGCGTCCAGCCCGCGTGGTCGCTCGATCCCCTGTGGCTCGAGCACCGGCGGATCCGCTGGCGGCGGTTCTTCGCGCCCCACGAGGTCCCGCTCTCGGCGATCGCGCCCGCGGCCGCGCGGGAGAGCCACGCCCTGGGCGGCGGCTGGCCGTGGCGCGCCGACGCGAGCGCTCAGGGCGGGCCGCTCCGCGCGGGTGGGCTCGCCGGCGGCTGGGGCCTCGGCGTCCACGCGCGCTCCGAGCTCGAGCTCCGCCTGCGGGACTCGGCGCGGCGCTTCCGGGCGCGCGCCGGGCTCGACGAGGCGGTGGGACGCGGCGGCTGCGCGCGGCCCATCGTCCTCCTCAAGGGCGGCTCGGGCCCCGCGGAGGGCAAGGCGCTGTACCGGGGTCCGGTCCTCACGGGCTCCGAGCGCGCGGTGGACACGGGGTGGCTCGACGTGGCGCGGGACACGGCCGGGCGGTCCGGAGAGCGCTCCCTGGTGCTCGTCGTGGACGCCGTGGAGGAAGGGCACCCCGCTGGCGCGGATCCTCTCGACATCCGCGACACGTTCGACTGGATCGAGCCGCTCCTGGAGCTCGGTCCCGGCGAGCTCCAGCGCGAGGTGAGGCTCCGCATGCCGCGGCTCGTCGCCGCCTGGCAGGACTGGACGCTCGAGGGGGCCGAGTGGGCTCCGCTCGAGCTCGAGACCGGGTTCAGCGCCGAGGCGCCGCGGTGGTGGCTCGGGGTAAGTCCGGTCTTGCCCTTCTTGAAGC
Organism: Planctomycetota bacterium; assembly: GCA_016209535.1. Taxonomy (GTDB): domain Bacteria; phylum Planctomycetota; class UBA8108; order UBA8108; family SXIK01; genus JACQVW01. The sequence goes on from JACQVW010000596.1 coordinate 1,897, forward strand.
TGATGCGGTCGTTCCAGCTCTCCGGCCCCGCCGCGCTTGCCCTCGTGGCGCGCCGCGACCCGGGGAAGGGAATCCCGGCGCGAGCGCGCGTCGTCGCCGATGGCGAGCCGCTCGGCGACTTCGACGTCCCGGCGGGGGCGCGCTGGTGCGAGGTGGAGCCCGTCCTCGTCCCGCTCCCCGGCTCCGGCGCGCGGCGCGTCACGCTCGAGGTCTACCAGGTGGGCTCCGGAGGGCGCCCAGGCGTCGAGTGGCGGGCGCTGGAGGTGACGGAGGGGGGGTGACCCGGTTGCGGCGGGTCGGGCAGGGGCATGGGCACGGGCTCGGGCACGAGAAGACCACCCAGGGGCCGGTTCCAGCTCCGTTTTCGCCCCGCGATGGAGTAAACTGGGACCTTCATTCGAGGGACTCGCCTTACGGTCGAGTACATCCTCAATCTGCTGGCACATGGAATGACCAACCACGAGATACTCGAGGAGTACCAGGGACTCATGCAGGAGGATCTCCAGGCCTGTATTCTCTTCGCAACGCGATATCTGGAGAACACGGCGTTCATGCCGCTAGGGGCCGAAAGCCCGTAGATGCGCTTCCTCGTGGATGAATGCACCGGTCCAGGCGTCGCCCGCTGGCTTGAGAGCGAAGGGCACGAGGTCTTCTCCGTCTACGACCAGGCCCGAGGCATGGCAGATGAGGCGGTCATCCTGAAGGCGTTCACGGAGAGCTGGCTCTTGATCACCACGACAGGGGCTTCGGCGAGAAGGTTCACCGAGAACGACATCCCCATTGCGGCGTCATCTTTCTTCGGCTGTCCGACGAGCGAACCGCGGCCAAGATAGCCGTTCCGCGCTCCTTGCTCGGGGGCTACTCGGATCGACTGCCGGGCCAGTTCGTGGTCGTCACCGAGAGAGGCGAGTTTGCTTTGCCCGGAGTTGAGAAGCGCTCCATCGCGAGATGGGGGCGGTCTCCTCCACGGTTGCGCGCAGGCTCTTCTCGACAACCGCAGCGCCCGGCGGTGTCTACCCAGACTTCACGGCGCACGCGGCATGAGACGTACCCCTTGACCACCCGCTGTTATCGGCGCCGCGACAGATGCGCTCGAGCTCCGCACGGGTTAGCTCTTCCAGCGGGCGCCCGTCCGTGGCACGCGGGCTGGTCCACGCGGTCCGGACGGACGCCTGCGATGTGGCGTTGAATCGACCGGGCGACCTACGATGCCTGCCTGGACCCGCGGGACTACTGGTTGCGGCCGTAGATTCACTGGACACCTCCGGCGGCTACCGCTCGCAGTTCAACGGTCGGCCGCCGGTCCTGGCACGCGGTCGGCTCATGGTGGCCAAGCTGCACGAGGGAGCTCAGGTTGTCCCACTCGGCCCACGCCTCACCGATCCGTCCCTCCGCCAACCGATAGATCGCGATACGGCCTCGACGAGGCCTCGGACGATGGCCTTGTTCCGCTCAGACTGGACCACGGTCTATGCTCCGCCTCCGGCCGTCCCCTTGCGGTGGGGCGGCCCCGGGAGCGGTCTTGTACAAGACGTGCCGACGGAGCCGGTGCCCCTCGGGCAGCTCGGGGTGATCGAAGTCGCCGGCCGGATCGCGGGCCATGCCGATCCTCTCCATCACGCGGCGGGAGCGGAGGCTGCCCGGGACCGTGAACGACACGATCTCTCGGAGCCACAGCGTCTCGAAGCCGAAGGCCGACGGCGCGATCCACGTGCAGGTCCTCGACCCGCGCGACGCGCTCACGAAGCGGAAGGGCAAGGGCGTGCGGCCGGCGGGGCGCAGGGCGGGGAAGTGAGTCGCAATCAGGGACGTCCAATCCGGTCCGCCCTCTATCTGGCGTCTGCGGGGCGAAACCCGAGCACCCGTCTGGGTCTTGGCTCTGGAGGTCCCATGAGCTTTCGGATGGCCTCGAAGACCACCCGAAACTGGGCGTCGTACCTCTTCTCCAGGATCTCGAGCTTTCGAGCGAGCTCAGCGTGTGAGGCGAGGAGCTGGCGCAGCCGCACGAAGGCCCTCATGATCTCGACGTTGACGTCGATGGCACGCTGGCTGTTCAGAACGCTTCAGAGCATGGCGACGCCTTGCTCGGTGAATGCGTAGGGGCGGTACTTGGAGTGCCTGCCGCGGCCAAAGGGCCTTGCGTCTAAGGTCACGACTTGTGACCTTAGAGCACAAGCCTCCTCCCAAGTGAGCTGGAACATGAAGTCCTCGGGGAAACGACGGAGGTTGCGCTTGACCGCCTGGTTGAGAACCTTCGCTGGAACGCCGTAAAGTTCGGCGAGGTCGCGGTCCAGGATGACCTTGTGTTCGCGAACGAGCAGGATCGCGCGCTCGATCCGCACCGCCGGCACGATGGACGAGCTTTTGCTCTTGCTCATGGACTGAATGTATAAGCGTATTAGGGTCTTAAGTCAAATAGCATCTATAAAGGAGTTAGTCGGCTAAGCGGAAAACATTCGGCAAGATGGCCACATCTCCAGGCCGGCATCTGTCTCTGCTCTCAGCCTGGGCTCCTGACCTACGATTCGAGCCGGGAGCCGAACGAAACAGCACCCGCAGAACTTTACTATGCAGTCGCCTCGCGCATGGAAGACGACATCACCGAGGGGGGCCCGGAGGCGCCTCGCCGCCGCGAGGGGCCCCTCGTGGAAGCCGAGGTCCAGCTTCAAGAGGGAGATCCTCCAGGCAATGGATCATGGCGCGCCGCGCACGGCGCGGACCAGGAAAACCCTGTTCTTGGTCGCGTGGTAGAGATAGCTGCCGTACCAGAAGCTCACGAATCCCGCGGCCTCCGGAAGGTCCTCCCTGACCGTGCCTGGCACGAGACTCGTGGACGTCCAGTATTTCGAGGACTCCGCCCGGAACGCCGGGTCGATGCAGGGGTCGCGTCTGCCGTAATCCACGATGCTCTCGAGCTCGTTCCCATTCGGGAGCCGCCAGTCGGCGTACCCTGCGAGCTCGAGCTCCTCACAGTACTCGAGCGCCTCCTGCCAGGTGACGCCGTCAGAGGCAAGGTCTTCCGGCTCCGGAGGCCACCTCCCTGAGGGCGGTGTGACTTCTCCGTCCCCGTCGACGTCAGCCGTTGCTCCCTGCCACATCAGGCCGGTGCAGGTGTCCGTGACCGTGCCGTCCCGGTTGTCGATGAAGCGGTCCTCCGAAGGACAGCCCGTGGCATAGAAGGCGTCCTGGCCTGGCCAGGCGTCGCTCTCGCAGTCGATGACGTCTCCGTCGCTGTCGTAGCAGCTCGTCTGGCCGGTGTCAGGAAGGCCCGAGCGCGCCGGGCAGAGCGGCGCGAGCTGCGAGGGCTCGCCGAGGAAGAGGTGCCCGAGAGTGGCGATCGCATCGCTCACGTCGACGGCCCGGTCCGCGTTGACGTCGCCGTTCTGCGCGGTGCAAGTGCTGCGTACAGCACGCACGAAAGCGCTGCTTCTCTTGCTCGCGAGATACAACTGGCTCGATTCGTAGAACGCGGCGGTGATCGCGGAACCTGACTCCACCACCGCCAGGCTGGTCGAAGTCCAGTACTGGTGGGGTTGTGCCTCGAAGATCGGGTCGATGGAGGGCCCTGGGTAGCGGCTCTCATGGTCGATGATGCTCCAGAGCTCCCTCACATTCGGAAGCCGCCAGTCGCTGGATCCTGCGAACTGGAGCCCCTCACAGAACTGGAGCGCTTCCTGCCAGGTGCGCATGTCGTCAGTAGTCGCTCGGCCGTCACCGCCGGTGTCGAATGTTGCCTGCAGCCACATCAGGCCGGTGCAGGCGTCCGTCACCGTGCCGTCGCCGTTGTCGACGAAGCGTCCCTCCGGCGGGCAACCTGTTGCGTAAAGGCCGTCCTGGCCGGGCCAGGCGCCGCTCTCGCAGTCGATGATGTTCCCCTCGGTGTCGTAGCACAGCGTCTGGCCAGTGTCGGGAAGACCCGAGCGCGCCGTAGCCTTCGTGCAGAGCCTCACGAGCTCCGTCGGGTTGCCGACGAAGAGGTGGCCGAGGATGGTGACGGCGTCGCTCAGGTCCACGGTCCCGTCCGCGTTCACGTCACCGTTCTCGGCGGCGCATTCCTCTTCGCCGCCTTCCGCCTCAGCCGGGCTCCCGACCCTATCGAAGAGCCAACCCAACACCACGCCATGACAGAAGGCCACGAGGATTGCAGGCGTCTTCTTCATGAGCACTCCTGGGGCCCCAAGCGTCGCCGCCCGGTGTGGGGCCTGCCCGCCATGGCGGCAGGGGCCATCGTACCCGAGGCCCCGCGACGCTTCACGCCCGATCGTCGCCTTGCGCCCGAGAAGGTGACAAGCCGGCCTTCTCCTTGTCTACGACATTCGCGCACCATCAGCGCGCGCGGTGCATCCTCACAGCGAACGCCGCCGTCCCAGCGGCTGCCAGCGCCCCCGCGATCGCAGCCGGAACGTCGACCCCGAACACCTTGGCCCCGAGCACGGTCCCGAGGGAAATCAACAGCGCGACCAGACATGCCCCCAGCACGAGCCTCGTGCCGCGAGACACCGACGCGCCTTCCAGAGATCTTCTCCCGATCATGGGTCACCTCTTGTTCACGGCTTCAGCATCCAGACTGCATGCACTTAAGGGGCGGCGGCCCAGTGGATTCCATGCTCTTGGTCACGCCGGAAGCCAGGAGCATGCGATCCTGGCCCGAGAGGGTGGGCGGGTCTTGTCCCGGTCGCTCCGGTGCCGCCACCGGACCGTGCGGCCGGCCGGCGGTCGCACCAAGGTTGTCCTGGTGGGTAGGCGCACCGGAGATCCCCGGCGGCTCCCGGCCCCCGCGACTTGCGGTAGAATCGCCCGTCGCCGATGGCGACCAAGAAGCGCGACTCCGCCTGGGACATCGAAGGGGCCCTGCGCTCGCTCCGGGCCCGCGTCGACCCGTACATCTGGGAGCAGGGCCAGGAGCTCCACCGCCGCGGGGCCGTCGAGGACGCCCAGCAGGGCGCCGACGGCGCGATCCACGTCCAGGTGCTGGACCCGCGCGACGCGCGCAAGTTCTTCGTCGACGTGACCAAGGACCGCGAGGGGGTCGTCACCGCCCGGTGCGCGTGCCCCTACCGCCTCGGCGGGCTCTGCCGCCACCAGGTGGCGGGCCTCCAGTTCCTCCTCGAGATCGCGGGGGGCGGGAGGGCCGCCGAGGGCGCGGAGGGGGCCGCACGGCCTGCGGGCGCTGAGGCCGGCGGCGGCGCCTCGCCCGCACGGGCCGCCGCCGAGGCTCCGCAGCCCGTGGGTCCCGTCCTCTACCGGCTCTTCGACGGCGGCGGCGCCATCAAGACCGCCCCCGATGGGTCGCTCCTCCGCGTGGCGCTCCACACCCTCGGCTCGCTCAGGGCGCCGACGCGCGTGGCCCTCCAGCTTTTCACGGGGTCGGGCTGGACCGAGGTCCGCACGCCCGACGTGGAGCGCTGGACCTCCCGCGGGGCGGCGGGCCCGCACCCGCGGGACGCGGCGGTCGCGGCGCTGCTCGAGGGCGGCGGGGACCTCCGCCGCGAGCTTGACCCGGAGGCTCTCGCCGCGCTCCTCGCGGTCCTGGCCGGGAGCGGCGCCTTCGTGGACCGCACGGGCCGCGAGCTGCCGGTCTCGCGGTGGCCCTGGACGCTCGCGGCGCGGATCGTCCGGGCCCCGGGCGGGGCGGGCGTTGCCGTCGAGCTGGCCTGCCGCTCGCCCCAGGGCGGCTGGCAGGGCGGATCGGGTGGCGGGTCGCAGGGCGAGTCGCGGCCCTTCGCCGAGGTCTCCCTCGTGGCGTCGGCGGCGCCCTGGATCCAGCTCGAGACGGGCGCCTTCCACCCCCTCGACGCGAGAGCGCCGGGGCCGGCGCTGGCCGAGCTCCAGGAGGAGGACCTCTCGAAGATCGAGGGCGATGGGATCGGACGGCTCCTCTCCCGGGGCGTCGAGGCGCTCGAGCGCATCACCGGCAGGAGCGTGGAGATCGAGCCGGGGGTCGTCGAGGAGGTCGAGGCGGTCTCGGCGGCGCGCGTCCGCCTCGAGGGCACGCCCGCGAGGCTCACGGGCAAGCTCGAGCTCCGCTACGGCGACGAGTGGATCGCGGCGCCGGCGACGCCCGAGCCCTGGACCGTGACGCGCGGCGGCAAGGTGCATCGCTACCCGCCGGCGCACCAGTCGCTCGCGCGGGCGAGGAGAGAGCTCGAGACGCTGGGCTTCCGGCGCGGTGAGGAGGGCTGGCTCATCGAGCGGCCCGGGGCCCTGGCCGCGGTCCTCGCGCCGAGGATCGGCGCCTTCGTCCGGCTCGAGCTGTCCGCGCGGCTCGAGGCCTTGAACCTCGTCGAGCGCGCGCCGGTCCTGCGCCTGCGCGTGGGCCCGGGTCCGGTCGCCGGCCCGGGTGCTGCCGGCGCCGGCGGTACGGGGCTCCCGGACGGCGGCGTCGTCCCGCGGGCCGGCTCGGGGATCGCCTGGCTCGAGGTCGAGGCGAGCCTCGCCGACGGAGACCGCGTCCTGCCCGTCGACCTCGGGTCGCTCCGGGAGGCCTTCACGTCGGGCGGCGGCGGACGCCTCCAGCTCGGCGACGGGACCGTGCTCTCCCTCGACCACCCTGCCCTGCGCGCACTCCGGGACCTCCTCGAGTCGGGGACGCTCCTCGAGCCGGGGCCGGGGGGCGCCGCGAGGGTCAAGGTGCCCCTCCACGCGGCCTGCGAGCTCCTGGAGGAGTCGCCCGGCCGCGAGGTCGAGCTCGCGCTCCAGCTCCGGGACCTCGTCGATGGGCTGCGCGGCGCCGGACCGGAGCCCTTCCCGGTCCGGCGCGAGGTCGAGGAGGTGCTCCGGCCGTACCAGAGGGAGGCGGTGCGCTGGCTCGGGAGGCTCGCGGCCTGGGGGCTCGGCGGGCTCCTGGCCGACGAGATGGGCCTCGGGAAGACCGTGATGACCCTCGCGCACCTCTTCGGACGCTCCGGCGGCGCGGGGCCTGGCGCCGGGCGCGGCACGGCCCTCGTCGTCTGCCCCTCGAGCCTCGTCTTCAACTGGCTCGAGGAGTGCCGGCGATTCTTCCCCGAGGCTCGCGCCGCGGGGCTCTACGGCCTCGGCCCGAAGGAGCGCGAAGAGAGGATCCGGGAGGGCGCCGACCTCCTCGTCACCTCCTACGCCCTCCTGCGCCGCGACCGCGAGGCCCTCGAGGCCCGGGAGCTCCGCGCCGTGGTCCTCGACGAGGCGCAGCACATCAAGAACGCCGAGAGCCAGACCGCGCAGGCCGCCTTCGCCCTCAGGGCCGGCGAGCGCTGGGCCCTCACGGGGACGCCCGTCGAGAACCGCCTCGGCGACCTCTGGAGCTGCTTCCACTTCCTCCTGCCCGGGCTCCTCGGCTCGGGCGCCGACTTCGAGGAGCGCTACGCGGAGCCCATCGCGCGGCGCGAGGAGGAGCCCCTCGCGAGGCTGCGGGCCCGCGTGAAGCCCTTCGTCCTCCGGCGCACGAAGGCCCAGGTCCTCACGGAGCTCCCGCCGCGCATCGACCAGGTCGAGCGGGTGCCCATGACCGAGGTCCAGAAGCGCGTCTACGAGGCCTTCCTGCGCGAGGCTCGCGCCGAGGTCCAGGCGGAGGACTCGCCGCGGGCGCGGATGCTCCTCCTCGCGGCCCTCACGCGCCTCCGGCAGGTGTGCTGTCACCCGGGGCTCGTCCTCGACGAGAAGGAGAGATCGGCGCTCGCGGCCGAGGGCCTCGAGGTCACGGGCGGGAAGTTCGAGCTCCTCCTCGAGCTCATCGACGAGTGCGTCGAGGAAGGGCACCGCGTTCTCCTCTACAGCCAGTTCACGAGCATGCTCGACTTGATCGAGGCGCGCCTCGAGGAGCGCGGCGTCAAGCGCTCGAGGCTCGACGGCTCGACGCGGGACCGCGAGGGCGCCGTGGGCCGCTTCGCCCGCGACCCGTCGGTCCCGGTGTTCCTGATCAGCCTCAAGGCGGGCGGGTTCGGACTCAACCTCACGCAGGCGGACACGGTGATCCTCTACGACCCCTGGTGGAATCCGGCGGCGGAGGACCAGGCCGCGGCCCGCGCCCACCGGATGGGCCAGACCCTGCCCGTCCACGTCCACAAGCTCGTCACCTTGGGCTCGGTGGAGGAGAAGATCCTCGAGCTCCAGGCGAGGAAGCGCGACCTCGCCGAGAGCGTGCTGGCCTCGGACGAGGAGGCGGTCCAGGCCCTCACCCTCGAGGACCTGCGGGGGCTGCTCGAGTGACGTCCGGATGCACCGCCCCGGCCTCGATGAACACGCATGGGTGGCAGACGCTCGAGCCTTGTATAATCGGCGCCGGGCTTCGTCGCTCGGCCGAAGCTGAAGGGAGATGCCGGAATGCTAACTGTCAACGAGGCGAAGGAAATCCTCCGGGCCCTGGCCGCTCTTCCGCTCGACAAGGTGGCCGAGGTCCGTGATTTCGTCCTCTTCCTGCAAGAGCGGTACGGACAAGTAGCGGCCGTCGATCAGAGCGATTCCTGGTCGGAAGAGGACCTGCGAGACCTTACCGCCGCGGTTCTCGAGAACGCCGAGAACAGCGTCTGGACCGGGGAATCGGCTGATGCCAAGCCCAAGTGACGTGGTCCTCGTGGATTTCCCAGGCGCCTTGGGAGTGAAGCGCCGTCCGGCGGTCGTCGTTTCGACGGCTGCCTATCACGCCGCACGCCCCGACGTGATCCTCGCCCTGTTGACCGGTCAGGCATCGAAGGCGACTTCGCCGACGGATTACGTCCTCAAGGACTGGTCGCAGGCTGGTCTTCACCAGCCCACAGCCCTGCGTGTGTTCCTGGCCACCCTCCCCGCGGCGACCACCACCGTGATCGGGCGGTTGTCCAGCCGCGACTTGCACTCGTTCCAATCGCGGCTGCGGCTGGCCATTGCGGTCTCGTAGGTGCCCGCATCCGGCCGCCCGAGCTCCCGCCGTGCACCTCCCGCCCACGCCCTCGCTTCACCCCTCGCACGGCCCCTGCACCTGGCACCCCAGCTCGTCCGCCGTGGGGTCCTCGCCGCACGCCGCGAGGGGGGGTGGCGGGGCCGCGGTGCCCAGGAACTGGAAGCGCAGGATGTAGATCGCGTCGGTGATGTTGACCGCCCCCGAGTCGTCCGCATCGGCGGCGTCGAGGCACGGGATCGCGACCTCGCTCGCGAAGAGGGCGTTCAGGATCACGATGGGGTCGGTGATGGCGATCCCGCCGCTCAAGTCCACGTCGCCGCGGCGGAAACGCTCGACCGTGGGCACGGGTGGGGCGAGGCGGCGCACCGTGAAGTTCCCCGAGTCCGCCACGTAGACCGCGCCGTCGGGCCCCACGGCGATGCCCTTGGGCCCGCTCATGCGCGCCTTCCGCGCCGGGCCGCCGTCGCCGGTGTAGCCCGCGGTGCCGTCGCCCGCGAGCACCCGGAATCTGCCGCCGGGGCGCACCATGGCGATCCGGTGGTTGTCGCTGTCCGCCACGTAGATCGTGCCGTCGGGGCCCACCGTGACGTCGCGGGGGACGAGGAGGCTCGCCTCGAGCGGCGGGACGTCGTCGGGGCCGAGAGCGCCCTCGCCGGAGCCGACGACGGTCCGGATCGTGCCGTCCGCGTCCACGCGCCGGATGCGGTGGTTGTCCTCGTCGGTGATGAAGAGCTCTCCGGCGGGCCCGAGACTGATCCCGCTCGGCGAGTCGATCGCGGCCGCCCTGGCGTCCCCGCCGTCCCCCGAGAAGGCCTCCTCACCGTTCCCGGCGAAGGTCTCGACGACGCCATCGGGCTTCACGCGCCGGATGCGCTGGTTCTGCGCGTCGGAGATGTAGATCGACCCGTCCTCGCCCACGGCGACGTCCGTGGGCCGGTCGAGCTGCGTCTCGAGGGCGTCGCGGCCATCGTCGTTGAACCCGGCCTCGCCCGTTCCGCAGACGGTGTGGATCGTGCCGTCCGCGTCCACGCGCCGGATCACGTGGTTCCACGTGTCCGCGAAGAAGAGGGCGCCGCCGGGCGTCACGGCGAGGCCCCGGGGCCTCGAGATGCCGGCCTCCGACGCGGGGCCGCCGTCGCCCGTGTACGAGTGGACGCCGACCCCCGCCACGGTCTCGACGATGCCGTCGGTGCGGATCCGGCGGACGCGCCAGTTGAAGTGGTCGGAGAAGTAGATGGACCCGTCGGGCCCCACGGCCACGTCGCGCGCCCAGTTCGTGCGCGACTGGGTCGCCGGCACGCCGTCGCCGTCGTAGCCCTCCTCGCCGTTCCCGGCGATGGTCGTGATGACGAAGTCGAGGGGGTCGGAGGACTGGGCCGGCGTCCGGCTCGAGGCGAGGGTCGCGAGAGCCATGAGGGCGCCGGAGGCCGTCTTGCGCTGGGTGGAATGAGCCATGGTCGCCTCGCAGCCCCGGAAAAGTGGTCGTGAGAGAAACCCGCGTGCGTACAATACGCTTGCACGCCCAGCCTCCTAATGTACGGCGCGAGGGCGGGCGAAGGAAGGACGAGTCTGCATGGCGGAGCTCAAGATCGTCTCGGGGCCCGAGGCCGGCCGCACCGTGGCCCTCGAGGCGGGGACGACCCTGAGGATCGGGCGCCGCCTGCCCGAAGACGCCCTGGGGCCGGGGGCCTCGGGCCTCGTCATCGAGGACCGGCGGCTCTCTCGCCTCCACTGCGAGCTCGCCGAGGCCGGTGGGCGCTGGACGATCCGCGACGCCCGGAGCTCGAACGGCACCTTCGTGAACGGCGAGCGCGTGTCGGAGCGGGCCCTCGAGCCGGGAGACCTCCTGCAGCTCGGGGGGACGGTCATGGAGCTCACCGAGCTCGCGGCCGAAGCCGAGGGTCCCGCCGGGCCGGAGCCGGTGGCCCCCTCCGAGGCCGAGCTCGCGGAGTCTCCGGAGGCCGGCGGACCGGCCTCCGCCGCGAGGCCACGCCTCTCTCGGAGGAGGCCGCCCGCGCGGCGGAGCTCGCTGGCCGCGCTGGCCGTCGCCGTGCTGGGCGTCGTCCTCGCGGTCGCCGTCGGTGCGAAGCTGGCCACGTCGCGCCGCGGGACGCCCGCGGCGGCCACCCCGGCCTTGCCGAGCAGCCCCGCCGGTCCTATCGATTCCGTCGCTCCCGCCGGTCCCGCGGCGCCCCCTCGCGAGCGGCCCGCGGGCGGCGAGGATCGCCCCGCCCTCGTGGATGCCCCCTCGGGCGAGCTCGACCGGGTTCACGAGCAGGAGGTCGAGGCGCGGGAGATCGCGCCGGCCCCCGAGGAGGCGGCCGCCGCGCCGGGCGCGGGCCGCAGGCTGCTTCTGGGGCGCCTCGAGGCGGTCTGGGAGGATCACACGAGGCTCGCGGCCGCGGGCGGCCCGGAGGGCGCGAGTGCGGGCGCGGACGGGGCCGCCTGGGACGCGCTCCGCGGGCGGGTCGAGGGCCTCGTGCGCGACTGGCGGCGGGAGCCTGGCTACGCGCAGCACCGCGACCTCCTGCGCCAGGTCTTCGCGGCGTGCCGGGCGCGGTCCGTGGTCCGCGCCCCGGCGCAGGGCGCCGCGCCCCGGACCGCCGCTCGCTGGGCCCTGGACGGCGACTGCCTCAAGCTCACCTACGATTTTGCGTCGGAGGCGCAGCTCGAGGACTTCGTCCCTCCCTCCGGCGCGAGGCCCCGGCTGCGCCGCGAGGGGCGGACGCTCGTCTTCTCGGGAGAGGTCCGGATCCTCGGCGGCGAGCCCTTCGAGGGCAGGATCGCGGTGCGCGGGAAGGTCGCCGCCGGCGGCTGGAGCCCGCAGGCGCCCAACATCAACGTGGCGCTCTTCACGTCGGCGCGGGACCGGCTCACCGACGACTCGCGCAGGCCGCCGTCCCTCCTCAACGCGATGCGGGGGGTCGGACCCGAGCCGAACGACGTCGTCGCCTTCGCCCTCGGGTACCGCGCCGCCGTCGCGGAGTACGGGGGCAAGCCCATCGAGCACCTGACGGTCCCGGGAAGGACCGATGCCGTCCCCATGCCTGCGAGCGCCGTCCTCGCGGTGCGGCGCGGGAGCCTCCTCCACTCGGACCAGCGGGAGTGCCTCTGGGCCGCGCCGGCGGAGAGGCTGCCGGCGGGCGAGCTGGCCTTCGAGGTCGTCCTCGGCCCCGGCGAGGCCCGCTGGACCATGAACGGGAGGCCCGTCGCCGACCTCGAGGCCCCGGCGCTCGCCCGGATCCGCGAGGGCTCCGGCCGCATCGGCTCGGTGAGCCTCTTCACGCGGGCGAGCGAGGTCCGCCTCTCCTCCCTCGAGGTGGAGGGGACGGTCCGGAGGGAGTGGCTCGAGGAGGGCCGGCGCCGCGGGCGGCAGGAGGCCGCCGAGGCGGACCGGGCCTTCGCGGAGCTCGAGCGATAGGAGCCCCCATGCCGGTCGATGCGCCCGCCATGCTCTACATCGACCCGCGCAAGTCGCGCTGCAACGCCTGCAAGCAGGCGGTCGCGGCCTGCCTCTGCGCCGCCCTCCCGAGGGTCGCGTTGCCCCTGAGGGTCATCGTGCTCCAGCACTGGCGGGAGCGGAACAGTCAGAGCAACACGGGGACCCTCGTCAGCCGAGTCCTCGCGGGGAGCGAGGTCGCCCGCGTCGGCTGCCCCGGTGCGCCGATCGACCCGTCCCTCCTCTCGGACCCGGCGACGGACTACAGGGTGCTCTTCCCCTTCGCGGGGGCGCCCGTCGTCTCCCCCGAGGACGGCGCCCAGCGCCCGGCCCGGCGCACGGCCCTCGTCGTCCTCGATGCCACGTGGCCGCAGGCTCGCCGCATGTGGCGCCGCGTCCCGGGCCTCCGGGGCCTGCGCTTCGTCCGCCTCCCGGAGGACGCGGTGCCCCTCTGGCGCCTGCGGGAGCCGCCGCGGCCGGGCCGGCTCTCGACCATCGAGGCCGTCGCCCTGGCGCTCGAGATGATGGGGCACCCCGGGGGCGCCGGCGCCCTCCGGGCCGCGCTCGGGATCGTCGCGCCGCGCATCCTCGCGGTCCGCGGCAGGCGGGCACACCCGGCGGGGCCGAGGCTCGGCGGATGCGCCTGATCGCGGCTTCTCTCGCGGGTCTCGTGGTCCTCGCCCTCGCGGGCTGGGGGCTCTACGTCTCGACCGGAGCGAGCGGGTCGCGGGCCCGGGCCCCCGGAGGGGCAAGCGTGGAGGGCTTCTGCGCGAGCTGCCACAAGCTGCCGCCGCCCGACACGCTCCCGCGCTCCGAGTGGAAGGCGAAGGTCGAGGCCATGTTCGAGATCGTCGGGCACACGAAGGACGATCCCCCACAGAACGCCCCGCCCGTCGACGAGGCTGTCGCGTACTTCACGTCGCGGGCGCCAGAACGGCTCCCGCCCTCCCGGTCGACGGTGGGCGTGGGGCCGGGGCCCCTCGACGCGAGGCGCGTGCCCCTCAAGCTGTCCGGCGTGCCGAGGTATCCGGGCACCGCGCACGTGCACTTCGTCCACCTCTTCGACGATGCGCGCTTCGACATGCTCCTCTGCGAGATGCGCTTCGGCATGGTGCTCGCGATGCGGCCCTACGAGGACCTCGCGAAGATCCAGCTCCTGGCGCGCGTGCCCCACCCCTGCCATGCCGAGGTCGTGGACCTGGACCGGGACGGCTTGCGCGACATCCTCGTGGCGAACCTCGGCACCGTGACCCCCTCGGACGTGACGAACGGGAGCGTCGTCTGGGTCCGAGGGACCCGTGCAGGTACCTTCGAGTCGCGCATCCTCGCCGCGGACCTGGGCCGCGTGGCCGATGCCCAGGCCGCCGACTTCGACTCGGACGGAGACATCGACGTCATCGTGGCGGTCTTCGGCTGGCGCAAGGTGGGGGAGGTGCTCCTCCTCGAGAACCGGACGACCGACTTCAGCTCGCCCGTCTTCGAGCCGTTCGTCGTGGACTCTCGGCCCGGCGCCATCAACGTGCCCGTGGCCGACCTGGATGGCGACGGTCTCCCGGACTTCATGGCCCTCATCTCGCAGCACTTCGAGACGGTGGTGGCCTACCACAACCGGGGGGGAGGGCGCTTCGAGCTCCACACGGTCTTCGAGGCGGACCACCCCAACTGGGGCTCCTCCCACTTGGAGCTTGCCGACCTCGACGGCGACGCGGACCTGGACGTCCTCATGGCGAACGGCGACACCCTCGACGACCTTGTCCTGAAGCCCTACCACGGGCTCTCGTGGCTCGAGAACCGCGGGACCTATCCCTTCGAACACCATCGCCTGACCGACATCCTCGGCGCCCACGGGGCGAGCGCCGCGGACCTCGACGGCGACGGGGACCTCGACGTGGCCGCGAGCACGTTCCTCCCCTTCGTGAAGCCTGACACGCCCGGGGCCGATCTCGCCGAATCGATCCTGTGGCTCGAGCAGGCATCGCCGGGGGCCTTCCGGAGGTGGTCTCTCGAGGCCGTGACGTGCACGCACCCGACCCTCGACGCCGCGGACTACGACGCGGATGGCGACGCCGATTTCGCCGTGGGGAACATGACCATGGCGAAGGGCGAGAAGGACTCGCTCGAGGACTGGGTGCTCCTGTTCCAGAACCTGCGATCGGAGAAGCGGAGATGAGACCCTGCCCCGTGCCCTGCCCCCGCCTGCGTCCCCTCGCCGTCGCCGCCCTTGCCTGGACGGCGCCCGCGTTCGCGGGAGGACGCGAGCCCACCGCGGAGGAACGGCGGGCCGCGGGCGCGATCCACGAAGGCGCGCTGCGCGCCCACACGCGCTTCCTCGCCGACGACCTCCTGGAGGGTCGCGGGCCGGGGAGCCGCGGCGACCTCCTCGCGCAGAAGTACGTCGCCGGGCAGCTCGAGGCCCTCGGCCTGAAGCCGGGCGCTCCGGGGGGCGGCTGGCTACAGCCCGTGCCCCTCCTCGGCGTGGACGCACGGGTCCCGCCCGTCCTCGCCTTCCGCCGCGGCGAGGAGTCGCTCGAGCTCAAGCTCCGCGAGGACTTCACCGCCTCGAGCGGCGCCGGCCGGCGGCGCGCCGGCTTCTCGGACGCGGAGCTCGTCTTCGCCGGCTACGGCATCCGGGCCCCCGAGCACGGCTGGGACGACTTCAAGGGCGCCGCGCTCCGAGGCAAGATCCTCGTCGTCATGAACGACGACCCCTCGAGCTCCCCGGACCTCTTCGCGGGCGCCACGCGGCTCTACTACGGCCGCTGGGACTACAAGTACGAGGAGGCGGCGCGCCAGGGCGCGGCCGGGGCGATCATCATCCACACGACGCCATCGGCCGGGTATCCCTGGCAGGTGGTGCAGACCTCGTGGACGGGCGAGCAGTTCGAGCTCCGCGACGGGGACGGGCCGCGGCTCGAGATGCGGGCCTGGGTCACCGAGGAGGGCGCGAGGAGGATCGCGCGGCTCGGAGGCCGCGACCTCGACGGCCTGCGGCGCGCGGCCGAGGGCCGCGACTTCCGGCCCGTGCCCCTCGGCGTGCGCTTCTCGGTGGACCTCCCCGTGGTCGCGAGGGAGGTCGAGAGCGCGAACGTCCTCGGCCTCCTCGAGGGGAGCGACCCGCGGCTCCGCCGGGAGGCCGTGGTCTTCACGGCGCACCACGACCACCTGGGCGTGGAGACCGGGGAGGGTGCAGCCGCCGGCGAGGACAGGATCTACAACGGCGGCGTGGACAACGCCTCGGGCGTCGCGGCGCTCCTCGCGATCGCGGCGGCCTTCGCGCGGCTGCCCGGGCCGCCGCCGCGCTCGGTCCTCTTCGCGGCCGTGGCGGCCGAGGAGCAGGGGCTCCTGGGCTCGGAGCACCTCGCCGCGCACCCTCCCGTGCCGCGGGGCCGCCTGGCCGCGGTCCTCAACATCGACGGCGTCAACATCTTCGGGCGCACCCGCGACGTGACCGTGGTTGGGCACGGGAAGTCGACCCTCGACGGGCTCGTGGAGGCCGTCGCGGCCTTGCAGGGGAGGCGGGTCGTGCCGGACCAGTTCCCGGACCGGGGTTTCTACTACCGCTCGGACCAGTTCAGCTTCGCCAAGGTCGGCGTGCCGGGCGTGTATCTCGACAGCGGCACGGACTTCATCGGCCGGCCGCCGGGTTGGGGGAAGGAACGGCTCGAGGAGTGGGAGCGGACGCGCTACCACCAGCCGAGCGACGAGTACGAGGAGGGCTGGGACCTGTCGGGCGCCATCGAGGACGCCCAGCTCCTCTTCCACGTCGGCCTCCGCGCGGCCCGGGCGCCGCGCATGCCCGAGTGGAGGCCCGGCGACGAGTTCGAGGCGGCGAGGAAGGCGGCGCTCGAGGAGGTGGGGGGGGAGTGAAGGCGGCAGCGAGCCGAAGACCCACCGGCTGGGTGGGTCGCCCTTCGACCCGCAGCGCCAGCGTCCCTCGCCGAGGGCTCACCGCAAGCTCTGCCCCTTGCGCCCCCGCTCGTAGATCGACTTGACTTCCGCCCCGGTGAGCGCCCTGCCGAACACCGCCACCTCGTCGATGAGGCCGTGGAAAAGGTCTCCACGTCGAACGTGAAGACGAGGAGGGCGCCGGCGGCGAGCCCAACTCCTGCGCCATCGACCCCACCGGCGAGGCGTTGCTGCACGCGGACCTTGGTCAGGCCGTCAAGGCGGTCCAGGGCCAGCTTGTACCAGTGGAAAGCTCGTTCCTCGATCCGCTTCCGCGCGAGCCCCTCCTCCCTCCGAGCGATCTCCCACCAAGTATCGGCGACCTCCACTTGGTCCGTTGGGGTCTTGGGACCCGCGATGTCCTTCTCCGCGGCCAAGGTCACGGAGACCTCCAGCGACTTGACGAGGAAAGGCAGGCCTCCCTCCCAGTCCCCTTTCAGGAAGCAGAGGAAACGCCCCACCGCGAGGTTGGCTCCGGAGTCGGTCGGCGACACCTTGAGGACTTCCCGGGCCTCCTTCACGCGAGGGTGCTCCCGGGTGAGCTCCGCCACCTCCATTTCCTTCTGCTTGAGCGCCTCCACGAGAGGGGCGTTCCTGGCCGTCGTGGCGTGCCTCCGGGCGCTGCTCGCGGCCTCGGAGGCCACATCGTACCGGTCCGATCGGACGGCCGCGTCCGCAAGGCGGGCGTACTCTTCCGCCAAGGCGGCGGCCACGGACCTGTCCTTCGACGCGCCGGTGACGCGGCGCAGCGCGGCCGAGAGCTCGGCATGGAGGTCGACCTCGAAGTCCCGCGCTCTCTCCTCGACGGCCCTCGCCGCCGTTCGTGGGTCGCCCGCCTTCGCGGCGATGCTCGCTGCCTCTTCCAGGAGGACGAAGCGCTCGACGGGCCTGCCCTTCGTCTCCTGGGCTAGCCTGAGGAGCCTCTGTGCGAGGGCCGCAAGCTCCGCGGGGGCTTGACGGCGTAGTCCTCCTTGAAGGTCTCACGGATTCGCTGCGCGGCCTCCTCTCGCGCGGAGACACCGGGGACACGGACCCGCTCGTCCTTCATGTGCGTATCCTGGGCCAGGAGGGGCCCGGACGCCCAACAGGCCCAGACGATGGCGAAGAGAGGCCGGGGACGCATCGCAAGACGACCTGGCGACGAGGTTTGTCTCCAGAGGAGGCTGGCCATTGTCCATGGGGGAGGGGGAACGCCAAGGGGAATCTTGGCGGCAGCCGCAGCCTGGGTGTCCCTCGGTCTTGAACCACCCCCACACCTTCTGTACCATCCCTTGGTCCGTCCCGTTTCCCATCGGCAACCTCTCCGGCGGAGGCGAGTCATGGAGATCGATTGGGCCAACATCCGCGGGGCGCTGTCCAGGATCGAGCGGGAGCTCGCGAAGGCGCAGGAGGTGATCGAGGCCACCGACGTGCGCAACGAGTGGCCCGAGGTGACCCGAAAGCAGCTCCAGGCCGCCTTCCCCGACTGGCGCAAGGCGCACGGGAACGACTGGATCCACGACTTCATGGACAAGGTGATCGGCCGGGAGAACTACCGCTCGCGTCCCGGAAGCCCCAGGTACCGCATCGCGCCGAAGGTCCTCGAGGCGTTGCACCTCGCGCCGGAGAGCCCCGGGCGCGGGCGGGACCAGGCCCGGCATCCCCGGCAGGAGGAGGAAAGTCCCGGCGGGCGGCTCGCCTGAGCCGTGCTCAGGGCCTTGGGGCCCCTATCCGCTCAGCGGCCGCAAGCGCCTTGGCGACGCTGACCGAGAAGCCTGGGAGGAGGACGCTCGTCGCGCACCGGCCCGGCCTGAACTCGCCGTGGAGCGCGTAGGCGTCGCGGCCCTTTCCCAGCGTGAAGACGGCGATCACGCGCTGCCTCGGGTCCACGATCCAGTACTCGGGGATCCCGGCCTTCGCGTACTCCGCGACCTTCTTCACCCAGTCGCGGGCGGGATCGTCGGGGCTCACGACCTCAACGA